>JAGQRB010000399.1 GCA_020425925.1 Planctomycetota bacterium | reverse complement strand
GGCTGCAGGTGGATGTCCGAGGCGCGCAGCTTCAGCGCCTGGAACAGCAGCATGTTGACCAGCTTGATGACCGGCGCCTTGTTGGCATCGAGGAGGTCCTCGGACTCCTGGATGTTCTCGGCGATGCTGACGATGTCGGTGTCCTTGACGTCCTGCAGCGCCTCGTCGACACCGTCGGCCTTGTGCCGGTAGGCGCGGTTGATGAGGTTGGCGACCTCGCCGCGCGTGCTGAGCACGGCTTCGACCTCACGCCCGAGCATCGTCGCGAGGTCGTCCATCGGCTGGACCTCGAGCGGGCGGTTGGTCGCGACCTTGACGACGCCGTCCTTGTCCTCGATCGCGATCAGGCCGTGGGTGCGCGCGAACTGCACCGGCACGTGTTGCACGAAGTCGCCCGGCACGTGCACGCCGTCGAGGCTCTTCCTGAACTCGAGTCCGAGGAAGTCGGCGAACAGCTCGAGGCAGGCAGCCTCGGCCAGCAGGTTCTTGCCGATCAGGATCTGGTCGAGCTGCTGGCCGGTCTCGCGCTCGACCGCGAGTGCGTCGTTGATCTGCGCCTGCGACAGACCCGCGCGGCGGAGGAAGCCCTCGCGGATCCGGTCGTTGGTCGCCGGGAAGACGGGAGTCTCGGTCATCGCTTCGGGTTCTCGGTTGTCCCGGGCTGGGGTGCGCCGGGGGCGATCGGCATGTTCGCCGGCTGGCGGCCACGGTCGTAGAGCGGCATCTCGAAACCGCTCTGGGCGTCGAGGTCCTCGACGGTCGCGCCCTCGTCCTCGAGTCGCCGGGCCTGGTCGCCGGTGGAGCCGGTCCAGCGCTTGTCGATGATCCGCAGGCGGCGCTCGCCGATGTAGTTCTGGGCCTCGAGCTTCTTGTTGAGGCTCATGTGCCAGAGGTCCTGGAAGTCGTCCTCGTCGAGGATCGTCGGCGTGACGAAGAAGTAGAGGTTCGTCTTGTTGCTCATCGACTCGTACTTCTTGAACAGGTAGCCGAGGATCGGGATGTCCTTGAGGAACGGCACGCCGCCGTCGCTGGTCGACTCCGAGTCCTCGATCACGCCACCGAGCACCATCGTCGACTCGGTCGGCATCGTGACCTGGGTCTTGATCGTGCGCCGCAGCGTGACGCCGCCACCGGTCGCCGAGTTCGGGTCGAAGGCGCCGACGAAACGGCTGACCTCGAGGTTGATGTTGAGCCGCAGGTAGTGGTTCGGCGAGATCGTCGGCGAGATCTCGAGCGTGATACCGGCGTTGCGCGGCTCGCCCGCGGCGGTCGTCGTCGTCGCCGTGCTGGCGTTGCTCTGCAACGTCGGACGCGACTCCTCGGTCGAGACGATGGCGGTCTCGTTGTTGTTCACCAGCACGCTCGGCAGCGACAGGATGTTGGCCGAGTCGTCGGTCGACAGCGCGTTGATCAGCACCGGCACCGCGAAGCCCTTGCCGCTGATGATACCGCCGGTGATGCCCTGCGCGATGTTCTCGAAGTCGGGCAGGCGGGTGTCGGGCAGGCCGTCGTCGTCGGTGTCCTGGAACACCGACTGGCCGAAGTCGGTGAAGCCGAAACCGCGGTTGTAGTCCTGGTTGGGGTCGTTCGGCAGGTCGAGCAGACCGAGCTCGATGCCGAAACGGTCGAGGTCGCCGGTGGTGAGCTCGACCAGCGCGCACTCGATCAGCACCTGCGGCTGCCGCACGTCGAGGCGGTCGATCAGCGTCTGGATCTGCAGGAACTTGGTCGGCGCGGCCGACACCAGCAGGCTGTTGCTCTCCTTGTGGGCCTGGATCACCGTGCGGCGCGCGCGGCGGACCTGGCCGGCGCCGGCCTGGGCCTGCTGCGCCTGCTGCTCGGCGTTGTTGTCGTCCTGCATGAACTGGTTGAGCGTCTGCCGCAGCTCCTCGGCGAGCACGTTCTTGAGGTAGATCACGCTGGCCTGGCCCTCGCCGATCTGGGTCGGCAGGTCGAGCTGCGCGATCAGCTCGAGCGCCTCGTCGACGTGGTCCTGGATGCCGCTCAGCACGAGCGCCTTCTGCGAGCTGTTGACGACGACCTTGAGCTGGGGCTGGGCACCGGCGGAGACCGCGGCGCCGCCGCCCTGGGCGTTCTCCGCCAGCACCTGCTGGCGGATGCGGCTCCTGCTCTCGAGCACCTCGGTCAGGATCGGCTCGATCTCCTCGGGAGCAGCGTGCACCAACTGCACGTTCTGCACCACGAGGTTCGGCGGCGGGATCTCGACGTCGACGAGCTCGAGCAGCTGCACCGCGGCGTAGACCTGCGGACCGTAGCCCTGCAGCAGCATCGCGGTGTTGTTGCCGACGTTGCCGAGCGTGACGCCGCCGGCGGTGTTGGGCGAGCCGGTGCTGGCGAAGAACGGCCGCAGCGCGTTGTTCGCGACGGTCGCGTTGATGTGCTTGAGCTGGACGGTCGTCAGGATCGGCACGCCGGTCTGGCTCTTGTATTCCACCAGCTGCTCGGGCGTGACGTAGCGCGCGCCGTTGGTGACCTCGCGCACGCGCGGCCCGCTGGTCGAGATGATCTCGAGGATCTCGAGATCACCCTCGCCGCGCGGCACGATCGCGAAGCCCTTGATGTAGAGCATCGTCTGGAAGAACGAGAAGAAGTCGCGCTCGAAGTTCTCGCGCTTGAACCGCAGCGAACCGAGGAAGGTCACGCGGCCGCCGCCGGAGGCCTGGTTGCGGATCTCGCCGTCGTCGTAGGTGAACGCGCGGTGGGTGACGAGTTGGGCCCACTTGATGAACTCGGGCAGCTCGAGCCCGTTGTTCTCGCTCATCGAGACCACGACCTCGTTCGTGTTCGGGTCGATGCGCATCAGGCCCTGCGGGTCCTGCGGGTCCTGACCCGGCAGCTGGGTCTCGCCGGGGTTCTGACCGCCGGGGTTCTGACCACCGGGGTTCTGACCACCGGGATTCTGGCCGCCGGGATTCTGACCACCGGGATTCTGACCGCCGGGATTCTGGCCGCCGGGATTCTGGCCACCGGGATTCTGGGTCGACGCGTCCTGGGCCAGGGCGGCAGGGGTCAGGGCCGTGGGGCCGAGCCCGAGCGCGACCAGGAAGGCGATGGCCGATCGCGCGGCGGTCCACCGGCGAGCACGCAGCGGTGCGCAGCGCGGGTCCGAGCGCCGCAGCAGGTTCCGGGTCGGCAGCAACCGGGACGCGCGGATCGAGGCCGCCCGACGTCGAAGAACTTGGTCCGTCATCGTGTCTTGCTCTGGTCGTGCCCGCTGGCGGGTCGAAGGTGTGCTTCGGACCGCGGGCGCGCGGTTTTTATTTCCGCCAAGTGATGCAAGGAAGCGGCAAGTCGCGGTTTCCGACTTTCCGATTGCACCGGTGCCGCCGCATGGTTGCATTGCGACGCGACTTGCCGAACGGCTGTGGCGGGTCTTCTGCGCGATGAAACTCTCCGACCTGATCACCCCCGAACTCGTCGAAGTGCCGCTCCGGGCGGGTGACAAGTGGGAAGCGCTGGCGCAGATCGCGGCCGTTCCGGTGCGGGCGGGCCGCTATCCGGAGGCCTTCGCCGCGACGGTCGAGCAGGCGCTCGTGCTGCGCGAGCGCAGCATGACCACCGGCATGGAGAACGGCATCGCGATTCCCCATGCCGCGATCGACGGCCTCGACGAGCTGGTGGCGGTGCTCGGCCTCAACCCGGTGGGGATCCCGTTCGAGACCCTCGACGGCGCGCCGGCGACGATCGTGATCGGCCTGATCATTCCTCGCAGCAAGAAGCTGATGCACATCAAGACGCTCGCCGAGATCGCCAAGCTCTTGTCGCGCGCCGAGGTCCGCG
>JAGQRB010000398.1 GCA_020425925.1 Planctomycetota bacterium | reverse complement strand
GTGCTGTGGTCGGTGAGCGAGCCCGGGCTCGGCATCGCGCACTCGAAGTACTGGCACGACGTCGAGGCGTCCGCGATCGCCGACGGCGTGTTCGTGAAGAGCCAGGGCGGTGGCGGCGTGATTCTGGTGGAGCTCGACGGCGAGGACGGCGCGCGGCGGTCGCGGCACGACCGCAAGCGATAGCCCGAGGGGTCCGGTGAGCCGGTGGACGGCAGCCGGGCCATGCGCCAAGATGCGCGGCAGATGACGCGCGCAGATCGGGCGGTCCGAGGGCAGCATCCGCTGGAGCCGGCGGAGCTCGAGCTCGTCGACCGCGTGCTCGACGCGCTCGCCGCCGACGAACGGGCCGAGGCGCGCGCGGCCGCCGGCGCGATCGAGGAGCAGCTCGAGTCGCTGGCGCTGTTCGGCCAGTTGCTCGGGCGCTATCCGTCGCCGCTCGACGAGCAGCGGCTCGGCCCGATGCGGCGCGGCCTCGATACCCTGGTCGATTCGCTGGTTGCGACCGATCAGGCGAGCTTCCCGTTCCGTGCGCCGACCCAGGCGCTGGTCGGCCGCGCCATGAACATGGCGCAGATCAACTTCCTGCGGCTGCTGTGGCACGTCGCCGGTTCGCTGCCGGATCCGGGCGAAGCCAAGGAGCTGCGTGAGGTCGCGGCGGTGCGGCTGCGCGCGGCGGTGCACTGCCGGCTGGTCGAGGAGGTGCTCGCCGACATCGTGACCGATGCCGAGATCGATCGGCGGCTGCGCGAGCAGGCGGTGCACAGCCTGGCGCAGCTGTGGGCCAACCGGCTGACCTGGCGCGTGCACACGTTCTTCCCGATCCTGGCCGAGACCTGGGAGGCGCGGCAGCGCGTGCGCGTCTGCGGCGGCACGCTCGGCGGCTGCACCGAGATCTTCCAGCTGCTGACGCAGGGTGCCGACGCCGAGTTCGTCGAGCTGTTCGCGGATCGCGCGCCCGGCGGCCAGGAGGAACAGGCGTTCCGCGAGTTCCTGTTCGGCAAGTCGTCGGAGGAGCTCGACCGGCTGGCCGAGCGCATGGCGAAGGAGGGGCTGACCAGCATCGAGCTCGACTCGCGCCTCGGTGGCGACGGTGCTTCGGGTCGCGACGCCGGCTCGATCCTGTTCGAGTTCTTCCGCACGCGGCTGGTGCAGTGCAGCGCCCGTCGCATCGGACACCTCGACGGCCCGCGCCATACGGCGGAAGGTTACGTGATGCTGGCGTGGCTCGCGCGCCGCTGAGGCGGCGGTACGATCCCGCTCCGATGCGATTCCGATTCGTTGCGATCTCCGGTTTGCTCCTCGGTGCGGTGACGGCTCAGGTACCCGACGGCCACTACGTCGTCAGCTCGTTCTACTTCGCGCAGCAAGGCGTCGGTGGGCTGTCGATCGTGCATCCGCGACTCCCCGGTCCGCCGATCGCTGTCACCGGGCTCGGGGCCGACCTGACAGGTGTGGTGAACGGTTCGATCGCAGGGGCGAACTGCGTCGCCGTGCTGGCCGACGGGACCCTGCTCGTCGGCGAGGTGGCAGGGACGGGTGCAACGCTGGATGTGCACCGCGTCACGCTGGCGGGTGTGAGCGTCGCGACCGATGTCCCGATCCCGGTCGGTGTCGTGGCGAACAACGCGCTCGGCAGCGGACAGATCAGCCAGATCGCATGGATCGACGGCACGCTCGCGGCGTTCGCCACCGGCGGCCTGGTCAACCAGGCGCCGCTGAATGGCAACCCGATCGGACTCGTCGACCTCGCGAGCGGGCTCGTTCAGCCGCTCGTGTCGCCGACGCTCGTCGGTCGTGACCTCAACGCGTTGGCCTATGACCGCGCGAGCGGCGAGCTCTACGTCGCGGCCCAGGTCGGGTCCTCGGCGAGCTACGAGATCTTCCGGGTGCCGCTGGCGGGTGGCGCAGCCGTGCTCGTCACCAACCTGATGTCGGTCAGCGGTCTCGCGGTCGCGGCCGACGGCACGCTGCTCGCGAGCGCGAATGCCAACCAGGTCATCGCGATCGATCCTGTGACCGGCACGCCGACCTTGGTGGCGACGGTCGGCAACAACGTCAACGGGCTCGGGCTCGAACGCGCGACCGGCAACCCCGTCGCCGTGCTCAACAACATCACCGGCAGCGGCCTGTTCTGGATCACCGGCGGCGCGCCCAGCCTGCTGACCGCGGCGATCAGCGGCGTGCCGTCCGGCATCGCGGTGGTCGACAGCCCGCGCGGCTACGGCTCCCCGACGAGCTCGGGCATCGACTACGAGTTCGCGCTCGAGCCGACGCCGGGCGGACTGCCGATCGCGGGCAACAGCGCGTTCGCGATCCAGGACCAGGCGAGCAGCGCCGCCGGCCAGCCGGGTCTGCTGGTCGCGAACTTCGCGCCCGCGTCGACGCCGCTGTTCGGCGTGCAGGTGCTGATCGATCCCGTCGCACCGATCGTGATCGGCCTGTTCCCGGCGGGCATCGCCGTGCCGTTCCCGATCCCGGCGGGTTTCGCCCCGCTGCGCATCTACCTGCAGTCGTTCCACCTCGGCACCGCGTCGGCTCCGGGCCTGGCCGCCACGGCCGGCATGCTGCTCGGCACGATCCGGTGACCGCGTGGTGATCGGTACCGCGTACGAACCACCATCGGCCTCATCTGACAGAGCGGTATGCGGTCAAACAGATGGTGGTTTGTACCGCGTACCAATTCACACCAATTCACAGCGGGTCAGTGGGCCTCGAGCCAGTTCGCGCCGTGGCCGAGTGACACCTCGAGCGGAACGGCGAGCTCGGCGGCGCCCGTCATGCCATCGCGCACGAGGCGCTCGACCTCGGTGAGCTCGTCCTTCGGCACGTCGAGCACGAGCTCGTCGTGCACCTGCAGCAGCAGCCTGGCCTCGAGCTTGCGCTCCGCGAGGGCGCTGTGCACCGCGATCATCGCGCGTTTCACGATGTCGGCGGCGGCGCCCTGCAGCGGGGTGTTCACGGCCATGTTCTCGGCCGCGATCCGCAGCATCGCGTTGGTCGAGTCGATGTCGGGCAGCGGGCGCTTGCGGCCGAACATGGTCTCCGCGACGTGGGTCTGCTGCGCGTGCGCGAGCGACTCGTCGAGGTAGCGCTTCACGCCGGGTAGCGCCTTGAAGTAGTCGTTGATGAAGCGCTTGGCCTCGGGCGGCCGCATGCCGGTCTCGCGCGCGAGGCGTGAGGCGCCCATGCCGTACATCAGGCCGTAGTTGACGATCTTGGCCTGGTTGCGCAGCTCGGGCGTGACCATGTTCGGCAGCAGGCCGTGCACCAGCGCGGCGGTGCGGGCGTGGATGTCCTCGCCCGAATGGAACGCCTCGACCAGCGCCTTGTCACGCGACAGGTGGGCGAGCAGCCGCAGCTCGATCTGCGAATAGTCCGCCGACAGCAGCACCCAGCCCGGCGCGCGCGGCACGAACGCGCGGCGCACGCGCCGGCCCTCTTCGGTGCGGATCGGAATGTTCTGCAGGTTCGGGTTGTCGGAGCTCAGCCGGCCGGTGGCGGCAACGGCCTGGTTGAACGTGGTGTGCACGCGACCGGTCACGGGGTCGACGAGCTGCGGCAGGGTGTCGACGTAGGTGCCCTTGAGCTTGGTGAGCTGGCGCCATTCGAGCAGCAGCTGCGGCACCTCGTGGTGCGTGGCGAGCTGCTCGAGCACCTCGTGGTCGGTCTTGTAGTTGCCGGCCGCGGTCTTGCGCGGGCGCGACACGTTGGCGGCGCGGTGGACCTCGAGCTCGTCGAACAGCAGCTTGCCGACCTGCTGGGTCGAGCCGAGGTTGAACTCGTGGCCGGCGCGTTCCCACGCACGGGCCTGCAGCTGCTCGGCGCGCTGCTCGAGCTCGCGACCGAGCGCGGCGAGGTGGTCGCGGTCGATCGCGATGCCTTCCCACTCCATGTCGAGCAGCACCGGCACGAGCGGCAGCTCGAGGTCGCGGAACAGCGGTTCGACCTCCTTCTGTTCGAGCGCCTGTTGCAGCACCGGCACCAGGCGGAGCGCGAGGTCGGCCTCCTCGGCGACGAAATCACCGGCGACCGACGGCTCGATCTCGGCGAACGTGCGCTGCTTCTTGCCGGTGCCGACGACCTCCTTCGGCGTGGTCTTCTTGTAGGCGAAGTGGCGCAGCGCCAGCGCCTCGAGCGAGTGCGACGCGACCCCGGGCTCGGCGCAG
>JAGQRB010000397.1 GCA_020425925.1 Planctomycetota bacterium | reverse complement strand
CGGGCGTTCGGGGCCGCGGGCGAGCAGGGCGCGGAGTCGCGCCGTCGCATCGGGGTGGTCCGGCAGCACGGCGAGGCCGTAGACGGTCTCGGTCGGCAGCGCGCAGAGTTCGCCCGCGCGCAGGCGGTCGCAGACTTCTCCGATCAGCAGAGCGCGGTCCGCGGTCGCGAGGGGCCGGCGTTCGCAGGGCATCGCGCGCACCATACCAGGAGGCCGAAGAAGCGCGAGGATTCTGCCGCGGCGCGCCGTATCCTGCGCCGGCCTCATGTCTTCGAATGCGCGCAACGAACGGGTCGATCGCATCCGGCTCGAGCGTCTGGCGCAGCTCGGCACGCTGCTCGCGGGTTTCGCGCACGAGGTCCGGAACCCGCTGAGCACGATCGGGCTCAACCTGCAGCTCGTGCTCGAGGACTTCAGGAACGCCGAGACCGCGCGCGACAAACGCACCGAGAAGCGGCTCTCGACGGTGCATGCCGAGGTCCGACGACTGCAGGCCATCCTCGAGGAGTTCCTGAGCTTCGCGCGCGCGCCCGAGCCCCGGCTGGTGCCGATCGAGCTCAACGACAAGCTGCGCGAGGTGGTCGACTTCCACCAGCCCGAGATGGCCGAGGCCGGGGTGTCGCTGCGGTTCTATCCCGGCGCCGGCGTCGGTCAGGTCGCGGCCGACTGGGACTTCCTACGGGCGGCGGTCGTCAACCTGTTGCGCAACGCGCGCGACGCGACGCCCGCCGGCGGCCAGATCATGGTGTCGACGACGCCCGATGACGGCCACGTGCTGGTGCGCGTCACCGACACCGGAGCGGGCATCGCGCCCGAGCTCCACGAGCGCGTCTTCGAACCCTACGTCAGCACCAAGAAGTCCGGCACCGGCCTCGGGCTCGCGACGGTGCGGCGCGTCGTCGCCGAGCACGGCGGCACGCTGACGATGGAATCCGAGGTCGGCAAGGGTACGCAGTTCACGATGAGGCTGCCGGTGCGACACACATGACGACCGATCCGATCCTGATCGTCGACGACGACGACGCGTTGCGTGAGTCGCTGGTCGCGGCGCTCGAGGTGCTGCCGGTCGAGATCACGGCCGCGAGCGGCGGCGCGGCGGCGGTCGAGCTGCTCGGGCGGCGCCGGTTCGCGGTGGTCGTGACCGATCTCGTGATGCCCGGCGTCGACGGCTTCGCGGTGCTCAACGCCGCGAAGCAGGGCTACGAGAACTGCCGTGTCGTGATGCTGACCGGCCACGGCTCGCGCGACGTCGCGGTGCAGGCGATGGAGCAGGGCGCGACCTACTACGTCGAGAAGCCGGTCGACCTCGGCGAGCTGCGCGCCAAGGTCAAACGTTCGCTCGAGGACCACGGCAAGGACGTCGCCTACGACGACCTCAAGGGTCAGATGGAGCGCACGTTCGGCATCGAGGGCATCGTCGGGCAGGACCCGCGCATGCAGCGGGTGCTGGCGCTGGTGCGGCAGATCGCCGGCACCGCGGCCTCGGTGCTGATCCTCGGTGGCTCGGGCACCGGCAAGGAGCTGGTCGCGCGTGCGATCCACAACCTCTCGCCGCGCAGCAAGCGCCCGTTCGTCGCGATCAACTGCGGCGGCATGTCGGAGGGCACGATCGAGTCCGAGCTGTTCGGCCATGTCAAGGGCGCGTTCACCGGCGCGGTCGCCGACCGCGAGGGCAAGTTCGAGTACGCCGACGGCGGCACGCTGCTGCTCGACGAGGTCGGTGACATGCCGATGGCGACGCAGGTCAAGCTGCTGCGCGTGCTCGAGGAGCGCGCGATCGCGCGGGTCGGCGACAACCGGCTGCGGCCGGTCGACGTGCGGGTGCTGGCCGCGACCAACGCCGATCTGCAGCAGAAGGTGCAGGACGGTATCTTCCGGCAGGATCTCTATTTCCGGCTCAAGGTCGTGACCATCGAGCTGCCGGCGCTGAAGGAACGCCGCTCCGACATCCGGCTGCTGGTCGAGCACTTCGTGCAACACTTCGCGAAGCTGCACAGCAAGGACGTCGAGTCGGTCGACCGCGACGCGCTGGTGGCGCTGATGCAGTACGACTGGCCCGGCAACGTGCGCGAGTTGCGCAACGCGGTCGAGTCGATGGTGGTGCGCGCCAAGGGCAACATCCTGACGCGCGCCGATCTGCCGCCCGAGATCTCGGCGCCGATCCCGGCCGACACCGACGCCTGGCAGTTCCTCGCCGGCCGCACCTGGCAGGAGGTCGAGCGCAACCACATCCGGGTCTCGCTCGAGCTCACCAACGGCAACCGCCAGAAGGCGGCGCGCGCGATGGGGCTCAGCG
>JAGQRB010000038.1 GCA_020425925.1 Planctomycetota bacterium | reverse complement strand
GACGCCGACAAGGAGGGCTTCCTGCGCAGCAAGACGTCGCTGATCCAGACCTGCGGCCGTGCCGCGCGCAACGTCGACGGCCGCGTGATCCTCTACGCCGACAAGGTGACCGAGTCGATCGAGGGTGCGATGGGGGAGATGGAGCGCCGGCGGACCCGGCAGCACGCCCACAACGAAGAGCACGGCATCGTGCCGCGGACGATCGTCAAACCGATCCGCGACCAGCTCGAGGCGCCGGCCGACGAGGATGCGTTCGAGTCGCCGGGCGACAAGCGCGGCAGGAAGGGCAAACGCGGCCGCGGCAAGGGTCAGCCCGCCGAGCCGGTGCCGGCGTCACCGCAGTTCAGCGATCACAAGGATCTGCTGCGGCACATCAAGGCGCTGCGCGCCGAGATGATGGCGGCGGCCAAGAACCTCGACTTCGAACTCGCGGCGCGCATCCGCGACGAGGTGTTCCGGTTGGAGCAGGCCGACATGGAGCTGCTGTAGATCGCCAGAAAAGCGCGAACGCGGGCGGGTGCGTTCTCGCTGCTGATCCGGCGCCGGTTCGGCGCCTCGTTCCAGAGACGAACCCACTCCATGTCGCGATCCCCGTTCCGTGCCGCGGTCCGCTGCGGCGTCGCCGTCCTTGCGCTCGCTCTCGCCCTGCCGCTCACCGCCCAGGAGACCGCGTGGATGCTGGTGAATCCGGTTGGTCAGCCGCTCGGCAGCTCGTTCTCGCCGTCGCCGGACTACCGGTTCCAGTCGAACGGCGGCACGCCCGTCGTGCGCCGCGCCAACGTCGGCAACTTCTACTTCGTCGACCTGCCCGGGATCGTCGACGACGGCGTCGTGCACGCCTGCGCCTACGGCGGCAATCACACCGTCGGCGCCCTGATCTGGGCACGCACCGCGACCCAGACCACCCTGCTGGTCTCGACCTTCGACGCGGCCGGCCAGGCGGTGAACGACAAGCAGTTCGTCGTCTACTTCCGCTCCGGCGGCGAGCCGGACCAGCGCACCGCCTGGGTGCGGCACCAGCCGCCGACGCAGCTCACGCCGGCGCAGACGGACGGCTGGAACGGCAACCGCGCCCAGCCGAGCGTGAATGCGGTCGCGACCGGCGTCTTCGACGTCCTGCTACCGGGGCTTGGCGCCAGCGTGTCGGGCGAGTTCGGCAACCTGCAGGTCTCGACGGCCTCCTTCTTTCGCGGCCGCATCGCGTCCTGGTCGACGACCGGCGGCGTCCTCGCCGTTCGCGTCGCGTTCGTCGACCAGAACGGCCAGCCGGTCGACACGCTCTTCAACCTGAGCTACTCCGAGCGCGCCGGTCCGATCGATCCGGAGGTCGGCTCGGGCGCGCACGTGCGCGGCGACCAGCCGACCGCGGCGTTCTACGAGCCGTTGCCGGCCTACACCGACAGCAACGGCCCGTACGGGGTCCGCAACGCCGAGTCGATCGAGCGGCAGTCGGCCGGCGTCTACCGCGTGCGGCTGCCGAACGTGGCGTCGGCGTCGAGCGTGGTAGCGATCGCGACCCTCGAGTCGGGCAACGCGGGTCACGCCGCGATCCGCAACTGGGTGAGCGACGGTCACGGCGGCACGATCGTCACGGTCGAGACCTACGACGCCTCTGGTGCCGCCGTCGACCGCCGCTTTCAACTCCTCTACCTGACGAACCACCCGACCGAGTACACCGCCTGGGCCTGGGTGACGCCGGCGTTCTTCCCCGGGCCGAGCTTCACGCCGGACTCCCGCTGGCAATACACTTCGTCGGGCAACCCGATCACCGTGGTGCGCAACGTCGTGCCCGGCCTGTACTCGGTCCAGATCCCCGACGTGCCGCTGCGCGGCCACGAGGTGCAGGTGTCGGCCTACGCCGGAGACCACACCGCCGAGATCAACGGCTTCACCACCGGCGCGAACCACGTCTCGGTCTCGGTTCAGCTGCGGGATCCTGCCGGCAATCTAGCGGTCGATCACCCGTTCGTGATCCGCTACGGCTTCGGCGGTCGGCGCGGCGCCAAGAAGGCCTATCTCTGGGCGCACGACCCTGTCGCCGCGAGCTACACGCCGAACACCGACTGGTCGTGGAACGGCGACCGTCCCGACCCGCAGGTCACCCGCAGCGCCCCCGGCGCCTACCAGGTCCGGCTGCCGGGGCTGGCGCCGACCGGCAGCGAGCGCGGGCACGTGCAGGTCTCGACGTGGAGCGGCGGGTTCCACCATACGCGCGTCCAGAACTGGTTCACGTCGGGCGCCGACCTGCTGGTCAACGTGCGCTGCCATGGCGCGACCGGCGCGCTCGTCGACGGCGGCTTCATGCTCAGCTACCACGAGACCG
>JAGQRB010000396.1 GCA_020425925.1 Planctomycetota bacterium | reverse complement strand
GGTCGCCCCCGCCGGGCGCGCCGGTGCGGCTGCCGGCGTCGACGACCGCAGCGCCACCGGCGCCGGCGTCGCCGCCGCCACATGCCGAGAGCAGGCCGAGAACGGCGACGGTCGACCAGCGTGCCATCGCGGCAGCTTGCCGCAGCGGTCGCGGCGAAGCAATCACTCGAGTTCGACCGCGACCGTGGCGCCGGGCGCGCGCACCTCGACCGCCTGCGGCGCCTGCCGCGATCCGGCCAGACGCACGAAGTAGCGACCCGGACCGCGATCGACGAACTCGGCGCGCCCGTTCTCGTCGAGCACGGTGCGGGCGAGCAGCCGGCCGCCGCGCAGCAGCTGCACCACCCCGGCCGGCGGCGCGTTCCTGGCGTTGACCGCGATCACCGCACCGCGTTCGAGCACGACCTCGACCGGCGCGTCGCCGAGCACGTCGCCCGGCAGGCTCAGCTGCAGCTCGGTCGGGGAGTAGCCCACCGAGTAGGCGACGACGACCGAGGACCGCGAGCTCACGCCCTCGATCTCGAACGTGCCGTCCGCCGCCGTCAGGCCCTGCGGCTCGAAGCTGTCGAGGTCGGCCTCGTTGCCGACGAATACCCGCGCGTTCGCGACCGGCCGCCCCTCGCCGTCGACGACGACCCCGCGCACACGCGCGCCGCGCTCGAGCAGGATCTCGCCGAGGTTGTGCTCGGCGTTGGCCGCGAACTCGTGCTCGGTCACGAACGGCATGAAACCCTCGCAGCGCACCTCGACGACGCACGGACCGACCGGGCAGAGCGGCCAGCGCAGCTCGCCGTTCTGCACCTCGACCAGCCGGGCACGCGCATCACCGATGTCGCGGCTCGCCTTCGGCTTGATCGCCAGCAGCACGGCGGGCAGGCGCGTGCGCCCCGGCAACCCCGCGACGCGGGCGAACAGCGTGCAGGTCGGCGGCGCATCGAGCTGGAACGTCAGATCGTTCTGGAAGGCGCGGACCTTGCGGGTCGTCGAGTGGCTCTTGTCGGCGGTCGAGATCTCGAGTTCGACCTCGTCGTCGGCCGGCAGCTCGATCGCGAACGAACCGCTCGCGTCGGTCGACGTCGGCTGGCCACCGGCGCCGCGCACGACCACGATCGCGTTCGCGACCGGCTGGCGCTCGCGCCCGCGCACCACCCCCTTGAACGTCCGCCCGCGCGGCAGCTCCAGCTGCAGCACCGGCGCGTCGGCGTCGAGCACCAGGGTCACCGTGCGCTCGTCCTGCCCGGCCGCCATCGACGGCAACCGCGCCCGCACCCGGTACTCGCCGGGCATCAGGTCGTCGACCTCGAAGCGCCCGCCGTTGCCGGTCACGACGCTGGTCTGCGACTGCTCGCCGACGACGGCGACGCTCGCGCCGATGACGAGGCGACGGCCCTGTCGCACGACGCCGCGCAGCCGGCAGCCGCGCCGCATCACGACATCGCCGAGCTCGCCGACCTCGCCGGCCGGCGGCACGGTGAACTTCATGCTGCGCTGGGCGTGGTCGGGCAGCTCGAAGCGCAGCAGCAGCGGGCCGGCGGTCTCGCCGATGAACTCGACGCCGCCGTCCGTACCCGTGATCGCCAGCAGCTCGTCGGATTCGGGCGTCAGCGTCAGCGCGAGCTCCTGCGGCAGCCAGCCGCCGAGATAGGACGCCGCCGTCGAGCCGAGGATGCGGGAGGTGTTGAACTGCTTGCTGCCGAACACCGAGACGCCGGCGAGCGGTGCGCCGACGTTGTCGACGCAGCGGCCGCGCACGACGGTCGGGCTGGTCATCGCGAGCTCGAGCACCGTCTTGAGCTGGTCCTCGACGGTGATGTCGCGCTCGCGCGCCCGCGTCTTGGCGAACGCGAGCTCGGCGCCGAGCACCCGGATCGTCGCCCCACCCGATGACAGCGGCCGGTCGAACGCGAACGCGCCGTCGTCGTCGGTCGTGACGTAGTGGATCTCGCCGGCGGTGTCGGTGAGCCGCAGCGTCACGCCGCCGACGTCGAGCGCGACGGCTGCGACCTCGTCGGCCGGAGGTTCGGCGACGAGCCGACCGCTCACCACCGACCGTGGCGGCAGCTCGAGCACGGTCTCGGCCGGGGTCGCGCCGACCGAGATCGCACGCCGCAGCGCGCCGTGCTCGGGATGGCGCACCAGCAGCCCCATCGTGCCGCGCGACAACCCGGCGAGCACGAACGCGCCGTTCTCGTCGCTGCGGGCGCTGATCGGATCGACCAGACCGAGGCGGCCGTTGGTCGGCACGAGCTGCAGCAGCGCGCCCGCGACCGGGACCTGGCCGGTGGTCACCACCCGACCGTGCAGCGACGCGGCGGCCGCCGCCGTGAACGTCAGATCGACGTCCTGCAGCTCGCCGACGAGCACCGCGCGGCCGACCTCCTGCCAGCGTTCGTGGCGCGCGACCAGGCGAACGAGGCCGGCGGGCAGGTTGGTGAAGCGGAAGCCGCCGCTGAGGTTGGTGGTCCGCACCAGCGCGCGGCGCCGCTCGCCGAGCGGCGACTCGATCGCGACCCGCGCCCCGGGCACCGGCGCGCCGAGGTTGTTGCGCACGATGCCGGCGAGTTCGAAACCGGGCAGCAGATCGAGCTCGATGCGGTCGCGAAGATCGGACACTTCGACGAGATCACCGGCGTAGCCGGGCTGGCCGAACTCGACCAGCAAACCGTACTTCTCGGGAAGCTCGAACCGGAACGTGCCGTCGCCGCCGGTGTAGGTGCTCTCGAGCTCGACCGCCTGCCACTCCGGCGCCGCGGTCGTCGCCCGCAGCACGGCGACGTTGGCGCCGCCGGCGGGCTGACCGGAAGGCAGCCGGATCACGCCTTCGAGCACGCGTGCGACCGGGCGCTTCGGGACATCCGACACCGCGGGCTCGCCACCTTGGAGCCGACGATCGATCTGTTCGATCGTCACCGTGTCGCCGACGCTGGCGCGCGGTCCGCGGTCGAACTGCGTCTTCGCGAGCACGGACCAGAGCGAGACCGCGAGGCCGGCGAGCACGAGCAGTCCGATCGCCCAGGACGACTTGCGATAACGCGACGGCTTCGTGGTCACGACGCGCGGCGGCATCGGCTCGGGCGGCGTCGGTTCGGGTGCGGTCATCGGCCACCACCCTCGAGCTGGCCGGCGAGCAGCGTGTAGGCGCTCTGTACGCCGACGACACCGGCGCCGCGCAGCACGCCGACGTCGGCGTAGACCTCGTCGCAGATCGCGATGACCGCCGCGATCGCATCGCGCCGGGCCGGTGAGCGCTGCACCGCGACCATCGCGTCGTCGCTGGCCTCGGTCCAGGCGCCGTCGAGCAGCCGCAGCCGCATGCGCCACAGCAGCGCGGTCGGATCGCCCTCGGATTCGGCGACCCAGGCCGCGACCAGGCTGCGGGTCTCGGCCCAGGTCGCCGGCTCGGAGTCGGTCGACGTCGCGAGCACGTGCATGCGCGCCGCGATCGGCAGCATGCCCGGCAGGTTGGGGTGGCGGCGATGCAGCTCGTCGAAGCGCTGCAGCGCGAGCCGCAGGGTCTGGCGTGGTGGCGCCAGCTGCAGCAGCGCCTCCCAGGCCGCGAGCTGGATCAACGGCGGCAGCGGCTGGCCCTCGATGTCGGTCAGCGGGCCGCGCTGCTGCGGCTGCTCGAGAATCCGCGTCACCGCGCTCCAACCGCGCAGCGGCGAGTCCGGATGCACCTGCGCGAGGATCGCGGTGCGCGCACGCTCGGCCGCCGTGCGTTGCGCCGCCGGATCGCCGGTGAGGTCGAGCACGCCGCGCGAGAGCCGCTCGAGCTCGCTGCCGAGGCCACACGAACGGCCGCCGGCGACCGTCGCGTCGGGCGCAGTGCCGAGCAGTCGCAGCGCCAGATCGTGCAGCAGTCGCCGGTGCGGATAGCCGAGCGCGAACGTCATCAGGTTGGCCTTCGGACACGGCCGCAGACCGGCCGCGGCCCAGAGCAGCCGACCGACCACAGCGATCCGCTCCGGCGCCGCCGCCGCCAGGTCGTTCTCGAGCCGCTGCACCGCGGACGGCACGTTGCTGCTCTGCACGACGTCGAGCACGTCGAGCAGCGAGCGCGGGAACGAAGCGCCCGGCCGCAGGTAGGACGCCAGCGCGAGGTCCGAGCGGGCATCGGTGAGGTGACCGACCGACGACGTGAGCTTGGCGACCCCGCTGCCGAGATAGAGCCGGTACAGCCGCAGCTCGACCGCGAGGTCCTTCTGGCCGCCGATGCGCGCCGCGGTCGCCTCGACGATCGCCTGCTCGTAGCGCTGCAACGCCTCGAAGCCGGCGCCGCGCGCGAGCAGCTCGCTCGCCGCCGGCAGCGGGTCGGAGGCGTAGGCCGAACGCATCGCGTCGACCTGTTCGTCCTCGGGCAGCTCGTCGTGCGCCGCCGCGAACGCCGCCAGCACGGTCGCGTTCGCCGGCGGCGCCGCGCACGGGATCCCGGTGAGGCATGGCAGCAGCGGCCCCGGCCCGACCTGGGCGCCGAGCTCGTTGCCGATGTCGGTGGCGATCTGCACCAGCCGGTTCTGGTGGCGCGAGACCAGCCCGCGGCCCTTCTCGGTGCGCCAGAAGCCGATCATCACCAGCGACACCAGCAGCAGCACGACGGCGGCGGCGATCGCGCTCGCGAGGCCGGGGTTCTTGCGGGCGCGACGGATCAGCCGGATGTGGAGCGGCAGCCGTCGGATGTGCACCGGCTCGCCGTCGCGGATGCGCAGCAGGTCGCGCGCCAGCGCCTCGCCGTCCTGATAGCGATCGCCGGGCTCGCGGCTCAACAGCTTCTCGATCACGGCGTCGAGATCGCGCGGCACCTTCGGCACCAGGTCGCGCAGCCGCCGCGGCGTGCCGTGCAGGATCGCCGACAGCAGCGCCTCGGTCGACTTCGCGGCGAACGGCAGCTCGCCGGTGACGGTCTCGAAGATCGTGACACCGAGCGAATACAGATCGCTCGCCGGCGTGAGGTCGTCACCCAGCGCCTGCTCGGGTGAGCTGTAGTGCAGCGTGCCGAGGAAGCCGCCGCCCTTCGAGGTCAGGTTGGCCGAGACGTTGTCGAGCGCCTTCGCGAGTCCGAAGTCGGTCAGCGCCAGCGTGCCGTCGTCGGCGACCAGGATGTTGCCGGGCTTGACGTCGCGATGCAGCAGCCGCCGGCGGTGGGCCAGACCGAGCGCGTCGGCGACACCGGCGAAGCGATGCGCCGCCTCGGTCGCGTCCATGTGCGGGCGCCGCATGTGGCGCGCCGCCGCGATGTGCTTGTCGAGGCTCATGCCCTCGACCCGCTCCATCGTGAAGAACATCATGCCCTGCGCCTCGCCGTAGTCGTAGATCGGGACGATGTGGCGGTGGTGCAGCGCCGCGGTCGCGCGCGCCTCGGCGCGGAAGCGCTTGCGCATCGTCGGATCGGCCGAGTAGGCCGGCGACAGCACCTTGAGCGCGACGTCGCGTTCGAGGTCCTCCTGGCGCGCGAGGTAGACCGTGCCCATGCCGCCGCGCCCGAGCAGCCCCTTGATCTCGTACTCGGCGATGCGGCCCGGCAGGTCGGTCGCCTCGCCGACGACGCGGTGCACGAAGTCGAGCGCGTCGAGCCGCGCCAGCAGGTCCTCGGATTCCTCCGAGCGTTCGGCCGCCAGCGAGTGCCGCAGCGCGTCGGTCGAGCTCTCGCCGCTCAGCGCCTGCGCCAGACGCACGTCGGCCGGATCGGGACCGACGTTCTGCGGGTCGAGCGAGGTCTCCTCGGTCACAGCTTGAGTTCTTGGGCGAGTCGCTTCAGCGCGCGGCTCAACAGCAGGTGAACCGCGTTCTCCGAGCGGTCCATCCTCTCGCCGACCTCCTTCGCCGACAAGCCCTCGATCTTCATCAACAGGATGACCTCGCGGTGATCCTCGGAGAGCCGTTCCATCGCCTGCGCCAGCAGCTCGAGGCGATCGCGGCGGTCGGCGTGCGTGACCGGCCCGGAGCGCCGGTCGGTGATCGGCAGTTCGGTCTTGATCGCGTGCTCGCGGCGCGGATCGCGGGCGGCGACACCGAGCTGGTCGCGGATGATGCGGGCGACCTTGCGGCGCGCCAGCGTCACGAGCCAGGCGCCGGCGTTCTCGTCGGTGCTCAGCGTAGCCCACGAATTGACCGCTTCGATCGCGACCTCCTGCAGGATGTCCTCGGGGTCCATCCGCGTCCGCAGGTTCGGCCCCATGCGCAGGTAGATCACCGAGAGCAAACGCTCGCGGTGCTGCTCGAAGGCAACTTCGGGGGAGAGCGACATGGCGTGGTCGACTACGGCGCAGAACGACCAGGATTCGGGCATTCTGCGTCGGCGAACTTACGGCAATCCGGTGTGGCGTGCGAGTCCGCGCGGACTTCCTGCAGGCGCCGAAGCGCCTTGTGACGGCGGACGTTGCGCCGGAAGCGACGAGCGGGGCGACGGCAGCCGCCGGTGCCACCGGAGCGTGCCCGAGCGTCCCCGGCGCGCAGCCTCGCGCCGTATCATCGACCGGGTGCCGACCCGCCCGTCCACCCCGCTCCTGGCCGCGTTGCTGCTCGCCACGGCGGCCGCGCTACCGGCACAGGGGGCCGAACAGGTGGCCAAAGGGCGCAGCGCGTTCGTCGTGCACCTCGGCGCGGCCGCGAACGGCAACCGCGCGCAGCTGCTCGGCGCCGCCCGCGACGCGGTGC
>JAGQRB010000395.1 GCA_020425925.1 Planctomycetota bacterium | reverse complement strand
TGCGGCCCGGCCACCGGCCGCGTTCGTGCTGCCCGATCCCGTCGCGATCGCGGCAGGAAGTGCTGTCGGTCTGGCTCTGTTGACCGGGAGCGGTGGGAGCACTGCGTACCCACCGCGAGACCGCAGCGTGCCGGTGACGCGTCGCCGCTGAGCGACACGGTCGAACGGCCCGTCGGCCCCCGATTCCCGAACCGAGCGATCAGACCATGTTCCCCTGTGACGCCGGCGCCTGGCGCCAGCGATGGACCGCGTTGGCGGCGTCCGCCGTCCTCGGCGGTTGTTCACCGTTCTACGAGCTTTCGCCCGACGTGCGCCAGCGCATCGCCGACGAGAGCGCGCGCCTGACCCCCGCGATCACCGACCACGACGCAGTGCGCGGGGTCGCGGCTGCCGCGGTCCGCGGCGAGCTGCCGCTGCCCGAGCCGATCGCGATCCCGGCCGATGCCGCGCTGGTCGACTACATCGGCCTCGCGCTGGCGCGCAACCCGCGGCTGCAGGCCCGCATTCGCGACGTCGAAGCCGCCGGCATGCGCGTGCCCCAGATCGCGTCGCCGAACGACCCGATGCTCGCGCTGGTGCCGCCGACGGGCGACATGGTGCAGACCGCCGGCGGCGAAATGGCCGGCGCGATCGGCCTGAGTCAGAACCTGCCGTGGCCCGGCAAGCTGGCGGCCCGCGGGCACGCCGCCGAACAGGTCGTTCGCGTCGCGCTGGCCGACCTCGATCGCGAGCGGCTGCGCGTCGTCGCCGAGGTCAAGCAGGCCTACTACGACCTCTACCTCGCACAGGTATCGATCGACGTGACGCGCCAGGTCGAGGCCCTGCTGCAGCGCGTTCGCGACAGCGCGCAGGCGCGCGTCGCCGCCGGGCGCGCGAGCCAGCAGGACCTGCTGCGCGCCGAAGTCGAGCTCTACTCGCTGACCAACTCGCGCATCGACCACGAGCAGGCGCTCGCGGTCGCCCGGGCGCGGCTGAACATCCTGATGGACCGTGCCGTGGACGCCGAGCTGCCGCTGCCGGCGCCGATCGAACCCGAACCCGTGCAGTGGCGCCTGCTGGCGTTGCTGGGGCACGCCGACGAAGCAGGCCCGCAGCTCGCCGCGCTGCGGCGTCGCATCGAGGTCGACCTCGCGCGGCGGCAGCTCGCCGAGCTCGCCTACTACCCGGACTTCAGCCTCGGCGGACTGTTCACGTTCATCAGCAACGGTGGCAGGAGCCCGGTCGCCGACGGCAGCGACGTCTGGAACCTCAACCTCGGCGTGACGCTGCCGATCTGGCTCGACAAGATCGACGCCGGCGTGCTCGAGCAGAACGCCCGGGCGCTCGCCAGCGTGTTGCGCTACCGCAGCGAGCGCAACGAGGTGATGTTCGCGCTGCAGCGACTGCTCGTCCGCGTCGACGCCGACTACCGCAAGGCCGTCCTGCTGCGCGACGGCATCCTGCCGCGCGCCGACCAGGCCGTGCGCGTGGCGCGGGCGGGCTACGACGCCGGCAGCGTCGAGTTCGAGACGCTGTTGGCGGGCTGGCGGCGGTTCGCCGACCTCAGCCTCGACTACCACCGGGCGCTGGCGGCGCTCGAACACGACGTCAGCGAACTGGAACTCGTCGCCGGCGGCGACCTGGCGCGGCAGCAGCCGCAGGAAACCCCGAAATGACCCGCGAACATCCATCCACCGTGGCCCGTCCCTCCGATCACGACGGCGAGCACCCGCCGCAGGCCTGGCGCAGCCTGCGATTCCTGGCCGCCCTCGCGGTCACGGCGGTCGCCATGCTGTTCGTCGGCGCGCGCTACGGCGACCGCATCGGCGCCTTCTTCGGCGAGCTCTGGCGGGACGCGACCGGCGCCGAGGCGACCGCGAGTTCGCCCCGCGACGCCGGCTACTTCACCTGCGGCATGCACCCGTGGGTCATCCTGCCGGCGCCCGGACTCTGCCCGATCTGCCACATGGACCTGACTCCGCTCGATCCGTCGAAGTTCACCGGCGAGGTCGCGATCGACCCGGTAGTGGCGCAGAACATCGGCGTCCGCACCGCACTGGTCACGACCGGACCGCTCGCCGCCACGGTGCGAACCGTCGGCAAGGTCGACTACGACGAGACCTCGCTGCACGACGTCGACCTGCGCGTCGCCGGCTGGATCGAGCAGCTGCACGTCGACTTCCTCGGCGCCCGGGTCGAACGCGGACAGCCGCTGTTCGAGCTCTACTCGCCCGAGCTGTTCCAGGCGCAGCAGGACTACCTGCTGGCGCTGCGCCAGAAGGAGCTGCCGAAGGTCGCATTCGTACCGCGTGTCGGCGAGGACGCGATGTCGACGCTGGAGTCGGCCCGCACCCGACTGTCCTACTACGGCATCGGCGAGGCACAGATCGCCGCCCTCGAGCGCCGCGGTGTCGCCGACCGGACGATGACGATCACGAGCCCGGCGGCGGGCACCATCGTCGACAAGCGGGCGGTGGCCGGGATGCGGGTCGACCCCGGCATGCGCACCTACCGGATCGCCGATCTCTCGACGGTCTGGGTCACGGCGACGGCATACGAGTACCAGCTGCCGTTCCTCGAGCTCGGACAGCAAGCGACGATGACGCTGACCTACGTTCCCGGCCAGAAGTTCGCCGGCCGGGTCACCTACGTCTACCCGTGGACCGACGAGAAGACGCGCGAGGTCAACGTCAGGCTCGAGTTCGACAATCCACAGGGGCTGCTGAAGCCCGGCATGTTCGTCAACATCGAGCTGCACCGGACGCTGGCCCAGGAGCGCACGCTGGTCGATCGCGCCGCGGTCATCGACACCGGCGAGCGACGGGTCGCGATCGTCAGTCTTGGCAATGGTCGCTTCGAGCCGCGCACGCTGCGCACCGGTATCGAGACCGACGGCGGCAAGGTCGAGGTGCTCGACGGACTGGTGCCGGGCGAGCGCGTCGTCACGAGCGCCCAGTTCCTGCTCGACAGCGAGGCCCGGATCCGCGAGGGCCTCGGTCGCATGCTGCGCGGCGACCTGGTCGGCGTGCAGGAGAACACGGTGCCGGGACCCGAGCTGACCTCGTTGCCGCCGGATCTCGCGGCGGCGGCGCAGCGCGCGCTGGCGGCCTACCTGCGGATCGGCGACGAGCTCGCCTCCGACTCGGCGGCGAAGCTCGCCGAGCCGGCGCGCGAACTCGCCGCCGGCATCGACGCGATGGTCGCGATCGAGCCACCCGGCCAGGAACACTTCTGGCACGACCACGACGAGGCCGCGACCGTACGCGGCAAGGCGCTCGAGCTCGCCGCCGCAACCGACCTGACGGCCGCCCGCCTGCTGTTCGCCGACACCAGCATCGCGTTCGGCAAGCTGCTGCGCGCGACCGGCGTGCCGTCGTCGACGGAGCAGGAGATCGAGGAGCTGCACTGTCCGATGTTCCTCGAGAACCAAGGCGGTTCCTCGTGGCTGCAGCGGGCGGGCGACGTGCGCAATCCGTACTTCGGCAGCCGGATGCTCGAGTGCTTCGACGAGCGCCGCGCGCTGCCGGTCGCCGGCACCGGCGCAGGTGATGCGACCGCCACGCTCGGGGCGGCGGATACCGCGGCGGTCGACGCGATCGTCACGGCCTACCTGCAGGCGGCGGCGGAGCTCGCCGGCGACCGCAGTGACGACCTCGGCGCGATCTACGCCCGCCTGCGGGCTGCCGCCGACAGCCTCGGCAGCGGCCGTGCGCCGGCGCCGGTCGCCAACGCAGCGCGTGCCGTCGCCGACGCCGTCCCCACCGCGATGACCGACATCGAGGCCGCGCGCGCGACGTTCGGCCCGCTGTCCGCCGCCATGCTCGGACTGCTGCGCCTGACACCCGCGAACCGGCCGCTGGTGCGCGCGTACTGCCCGATGGTCGAGGCCTCCTGGCTGCAGCCGGGCGACGAGGTCGAGAACCCCTACATGGGCAGCCGCATGCTCCGCTGCGGCAGCATCGAGGAACGGCTGCCCGCGCGCGAAGGGGCGACCGGCCGATGATCGGGCGCCTGATCGAGCTCTGCATCGGCAACCGACCGCTGGTCCTGATGCTGACCGCGTTCGCCGTGATCGGCGGGATCTTCGCGGTGCGCAACATCAAGGTCGACGCGATCCCCGACCTCTCCGACGTGCAGGTCGTCATCCGGACGGAGTATCCCGGGCAGGCGCCGCAGATCGTCGAGGACCAGGTCACCTATCCGCTGACGACGACGATGCTGGCCGTGCCCTTCGCCAAGGTGGTGCGCGGCTACTCGATGTTCGGCAGCAGCTTCGTCTACGTGATCTTCGAGGACGGCACGGACCTCTACTGGGCGCGCAGCCGCGTGCTCGAGCAGCTCAGCTTCGTCGCCGGCAAGCTCCCGGCCGGCGTCAGCCCCCAGCTCGGCCCCGACGCGACCGGCGTCGGCTGGGTGTTCGAGTACGTGCTGGTCACGGGCCACCATTGCCCCGACCACCCGAACGGCGCGTGGCACGATCCGGACACCGACCGCTGGCACGCCGACGGCGACGTCGCCGAGCTGCCCGAGCCGGTAGCCGCCCGCCTGATCCACCACCGCATCTTCGAACAGCGCAGGGTCGTCTGGTTCGACCGCGAGGCGAACCGCCGCTACGACGATCCCGAGCTCGCGCCGCAGCGGGTCCGGGAGCGCCTCGAGCAGATCGAGCTCGTCCGTGGCCGCGACACCTGCCCGCTCGACGGCTCGCCGCTGGTGCCGGCCGAGGTCGATCTCGCGCAGCTGCGCAGCCTGCAGGACTGGTACCTGCGCTACGAGCTCACCGCGCTCGAGGGCGTCAGCGAGGTCGCGGCGGTCGGCGGCTTCGTCAAGCAGTACCAGGTGGTGGTCGACCCGATCAAGCTGCTCGGCCTCGGCATCCCGCTGCAACGGGTCAAGCAGGCCGTGCAGCGCTCGAACGTCGACGTCGGCGGTCGCCTCATCGAGATGAGCGAGACCGAGTACATGGTGCGCGGCATCGGCTTCCTCGGCAGCCTGACCGATGCCGAGATCGCCGCGGCGCGCGCCGCCGGCCGCGCGCTCGACGAGGTGCGCTCCGAGCGGGTGCTCGACGAGCTCGGCAAGATCGCGCTCGGCGCCACCGCGGCCGGGGCCCCGCTCTACCTGCGCGACGTCGCCGAGCTGCGGCTCGGGCCGGACATCCGCCGCGGACTGGCCGAGTGGAACGGCGAAGGCGAGACCGTCGGCGGCATCGTCGTGCTGCGATTCGGCGAGAACGCGCGGAAGACGATCGACCGGGTGCGGGCCCGGCTCGCCCAGCTCGAACGCGGACTCCCCGCCGGCGTGGCCGTCGAGGTCGCCTACGACCGCAGCGATCTCATCGACCGTTCGGTCCACACACTGACCGGCACGCTGATCGAGGAGATGCTGGTGGTCGCGCTGGTCTGCGGCCTGTTCCTGCTGCACGCGCGCAGCGCGTTCGTCGCCATGTTCGTGTTGCCGACCGGCGTGCTCGCGAGCCTCGGCGCGATGTACGTGTTCGGCTTCAACGCCAACATCATGAGCCTCGGCGGTATCGCGATCGCGATCGGCGTGATGGTCGACAGCTCGATCATCATGGTAGAGAACGCGCACAAGCACCTCGAGCTCGACGAGCTGCGCGTCGCGGACGGTGCCCGGCCGACGCCGCGCAGCCGACTGATCGCCGCCGCCGCGACCGAGGTCGGACCGAGCCTGTTCTTCAGTCTGCTCATCATCACCGTCAGCTTCCTGCCGGTGTTCGCGCTCGGCGAACAGGCCGGGCGCCTGTTCCGCCCGCTGGCCTACACCAAGACCTTCGCGATGGCTGCGGCCGCCGTGCTCGCCGTCACGATCATCCCGGTGCTGATGGTCTACTTCGTCTCGCCGCGGGTCCTCCCGACCAGCTGGCCGCGGCCGGCGCGCTGGCTCTGCTACGCGACGGTGATCGGCGTGCCGGCCGCCGCGCTCGCGATCGCGCCGCTGCCGACGCTCGCCGACTACCGCGGCTGGCTGGTCGCAGGCTGGGTGCTGGTCGCGGCGTTCCTCGTGCTGCCGCAGCGCATCCTGCCCGAGCAACGAAACCCCATCAGTCGACTGCTCGAGCGCGCCTACGACCCGCTGTTCGCGCTCGTGATGCAGTTCC
>JAGQRB010000394.1 GCA_020425925.1 Planctomycetota bacterium | reverse complement strand
GATCCTGCGTGCGGCGCAGAAGGCCGGCAAGCGCATCCTGCTCGAGGGCGCCCAGGGTGGGCTGCTCGACCTCGAGCACGGCACCTACCCGTTCGTGACCAGCTCGCACGCCAGCACCGGCGGCGCGTTCAGCGGCACCGGTATGCCGCCGCACGATCTGCGGGTCATCGGCATCGCGAAGGCCTACGCCACGCGCGTCGGCGAGGGGCCGTTCCCGACCGAGCTGCGCGACGAACTCGGCGACCGGCTGCGTCAGGCCGGCAACGAGTTCGGTTCGACCACCGGCCGGCCGCGACGTTGCGGCTGGTTCGACAGCGTCGCCGTGCGCTACTCCGGCGAGGTCGCCGGCGTCGATGAGCTCGTGCTGACGAACCTCGACGTGCTGCGCGGTTTCCCGCTGCGGATCGCCACCGCCTATTCGCTGCCCGGCGGCGAGCAGGTCACCGCGATGCCCGCGTTCGGTCTCGAGGACGTCGTGCCCGAGTTCGAGCAGCTGCCGTCGTTCGAAGACGACATCACCGCGGTGCGCGAGTTCGACGCGCTGCCGGCGAACGCGCGGGCCTATGTCGCGGCGATCGAGCGGCACACCGGGCTGCCGGTGCGCACGATCTCGGTCGGGCCCGGCCGAGATCAGGTGATCCTGCGGTGACCGGCGATCTCGTCGTCCCGCGTTCGGTCGCGGTCATCATGGACGGCAACGGCCGCTGGGCGAAGCGCGCGGGTCTCGAGCGCATCCGCGGCCACGAGCGCGGCACCGAGGCCGTCCGGACGACGGTCACCGAGTGCGCCCGTCTCGGCGTCGAGGCGCTGGTGCTGTACGCGTTCTCCGAGGAGAACTGGAAGCGGCCGAAGCGCGAGATCAAGCTGCTCTTCGGTCTGCTCGAGCGCTTCCTGGTGCAGGAGCGTCCGACCCTGATGGACAACGACGTCCGCCTGCTGCACAGCGGGCGGCGCGAGCGGTTGCCGGCGGACGTGCTGGCACTGCTCGACGAGACGATCGCGTTGACCGCGGGCAACCGCGGCATGCGGCTCGGGCTCGCGATCAGCTACGGCGGCCGCCAGGAACTCACCGACGCGACGCGCGCGATCGCGCGGCGCGTCGCACAGGGCGAGCTCGCGCCCGACGCGGTCGACGAAGCCGAGCTGGCGCGTCACCTCTACCTGCCCGAGCTGCCGGATCCGGACCTGCTGATCCGCACCGCTGGCGAGCTGCGGGTCAGCAACTTCCTGCTCTGGCAGATCAGCTACGCCGAGATCTGGGTCAGCGACGTCTGCTGGCCCGAGTTCGGGCGCGACGAGCTGCACGCCGCGTTCCGCGACTACGGTCGCCGCGTCCGCCGCTTCGGCGAGGTGCGCTGATGGCCGGCAGTGACCTCCGGGTCCGCGCCGTGCTGGCGCCGGCGATGCTGTTGCTGATCGGGGCGCTCTACTGGGTCGACGTCACGCAGCTGTTCGGCTGGCGCCAGGGCATCGCCTGTGCGGCCGTTCTCGGGCTGCTCGGCTTCGGCGGCGTGATCGAGTTCGTCGACCTGCTGCGCAACGCCGGCTTCGCGGTCAGTCGGCGCACGCTGCCGACGATCACCGGGCTGCTGCTGATCTCGCCGTTCTGGTTCGCGTGGGGCAACGTCGACCGCGAGCTCTACCCGCTGGTCGCCGCCACGCTGCTCGTGCTCTTCCCGCTGGCGGTGCAGTCGCTCGGCCGCGACGACATGCGCCGAGGCCTGGAGAAGCAGGGCGCGACGCTGCTCGGCTTCATCTGGATCGCGTGGCCGCTCTATCTCGCGATGGGGACCTGCTTCCGGCACCTGCCGTCGGTGCTGTTCCTGGTGCTGGTCTGCAAGGGCGGCGACATCGGCGGCTACTGCTTCGGCCGGTTGTTCGGTCGCCACAAGCTGATCCCGCACATCAGTCCGGGCAAGACCGTCGAGGGTGCGCTCGGCAGTCTGCTCGCCTCGGTGCTGCTCGCCGTGTTCCTGCGCGATGCGCTGCTCGAGCCGCGCGTGCACCTGCCGCTCGGGCTCGCGATCGGGGTGGGGATGGCGCTCAACTTCACGACCCAGGCCGGCGACCTGGTCGAATCGCTGCTGAAGCGCCGCTGCAGCGCCAAGGACAGCTCGCGGCTGCTGCCGGCGCACGGCGGCATCCTCGACCTGATCGACAGCCTGCTGTTCTCGTCGTCGGTCTGGTTCCTCGTGCTCGTCTGGCTGACCTGAACGGATAGACTCCCGGCCGAGATGACGGACGCCGACGTTCAGATCCCGATGCAGTCGGTCGAGGAGGCCCGCACGCTGCTCGGGCCGCTCGACAGCAACGCGCGGCTGATCCGCGAGCTGCACGGCGTCAGCGTGCTGGCACGCGACGGCAGCCTGCGCCTGCTCGGCGACGCCGAGCGCGTGCTGACCGTGCAGCAGGTGCTCGAGGACTGCCTGGCGACGATGCGCGGCGGCCGGAGCTTCACGACCCAGGACGTCGCCGCCCGGCTGCGCGGTGGCGGCAACGGCGAAGCGGTCGAGACCGAACGTGTCGACCGGGCGGTGCGCGGCGCCGGCGGGCACTCGGTGAAGGCGCGCACCCCGGGTCAACAGCGCTACCTCGACGCGATTGCGGAGCACGAGGTGGTGTTCGGCGTCGGCCCCGCCGGTACCGGCAAGACCTACCTCGCGGTCGCGAAGGCGATCGAGGCGCTGAAGCGCGGCGATGCCCGCCGCCTCGTGCTGGTGCGCCCGGCGGTCGAGGCCGGCGAGAAGCTCGGCTTCCTGCCCGGCGACTTCCAGGCCAAGATCGACCCCTACCTGCGGCCGATGTACGACGCGCTGCAGGACCTGCTCGACTCGCGTACGCGCACCCGCTGGCTCGAGAGTGACGTCGTCGAGGTCTGCCCGCTGGCCTACATGCGCGGGCGGACGCTGAACCGCTCGTTCGTGATCCTCGACGAGGCGCAGAACACCACCGTGCCGCAGATGCTGATGTTCCTGACGCGGCTGGGCGAGGGCTCGCGCATGGTCGTCACCGGCGATCCGTCGCAGACCGATCTGCCGCACAACGTGCGATCGGGGCTCGGCGACGCCGTGCGCCGCCTGCGCGGGGTCGAGGGCATCGAGATCGTCGAGCTCGATGCCCGCGACGTCGTCCGCCATCCGGTCGTCAGTCGGATCGTGACCGCCTACGACGCCGACCAGGGCCGCTGAGGTCCGTCCGTCACTGCAGTTCGGATGATGCCGCGTCAGAACGACTTGCAGCTCGAGGTGCTGGATCACGGCCGGCCGCGCACGGAGCGCGCCTTCCTGCGGCGGGTGGTGCGCGCGACGCTGCGTTTCGCCGGTCGCGAGCGCCTGCCGGTGTCGCTGCTGCTCACCGACGATCGCGAGATCGCGCGGCTGCACGGCGAGTACCTCGGCGATCCGACGCCGACCGATGTGATCTCGTTCGATCTCGACGGCAGTGCCGAGATCGTCGTCAGCGTCGAGACTGCGCGTCGCGTCGCGAAGCAGAGCGGCCACCTCGTGCGCGCGGAGGTCGCGCTCTACGTCGTGCACGGCTTGCTGCACGTCTGCGGCTTCGACGATCTGCGACCGCGCGAGCGACGTCGCATGCGCGATGCCGAGCGCGCGGTGATGCGTTCGCTGCGACTCGCGGTGCGCGAAGTCGATGGTGAGAACTGACAACATTCGTTGCAGAGCGCAGTTGCTGCGTGCTACTCTTCCGGCGCTCGCGAGCGACGACTCTTTCTCCATGCGATGTGTCGTCGCGAGCTGCAACACGGTGGTGCCTATGGTCAGCAACACGACTGCGGCCGCCAGACGACTGCGCGGCAGCAAAACGGTCAGCGGTGACACTCGCGTCGACACTCGCGCTGGAACAACCCGCGGGGGAGCCCGTGTCGGCCGCGCGAAGGCCGGGAGTGATGTCGCCGCCGGCAGCGACGGCGTGAACGCCGACGGGATCTCGACCGAGGACCTGCTGCAGCGCTATCGGCGCGGCGGCTCCAACGCGCTGCGCGACTGCGTCGTCGAGCGCCACCGCGGCATCGTCGAGGCCATGGCCCGCACCATGGCCGCGCGCCTGCCGCCGACGGTCGATGCGCGCGACCTCGAGCACGCCGGCATGTGGGGACTGATGCAGGCGATCGCGACCTACGAGCCCGAGCGCTGCGATCGCTTCGCCGCGTTCATGCGGATCCGCGTGCGGGGCGCGATGCTCGACGAGCTGCGCCACATGGACTTCCTGCCGCGGCTGATCCGGCGGCGCCTGCGTCAGCACAACGAGGCCGCGGCCCGCCTGCGGATGCAGCTCGAGCGCGAGCCGACGAACGAGGAGCTCGCTGCCGATCTCGGCATCACGACCGCGGTCCTGCTGCGCTGGCAGGAGCACACCCGGCCGACCAGGAAGCGCGAGGGCAGCGACGACGGCAATTTCGTCGACCAGCTCGTCGACGAGGGCACCGAATCGCCGCTCGAACCGATCGTGCGCGCCGAGCTGCTCGAAGCGGTCCGCGCCGCGCTCTAGCCGATCGAGTGGAAGGTGTTGCGGTTGATGTACTTGGAGGGCCTCACCGGGCGGCAGATCGCGCGTCGCCTGCGGCTCTCGGCGTCGCGCATCTGTCAGATCCACGGCCGCGTCATCGAGCGCCTCAAGTCCAAGCTCGCGACGCTCGCCGCGGGATGAGTTCGCCCGTCCCCTGCCCGGAGTCGGGCACCGCGGCCTTCCACCGCGGGCTGCCGGGCGCGGCCGGCGCGGGCGAGCTCTGGTGCGAAGGCACTCGGGTCGCGGCGCTCGCCGAGCGCTTCGGCACGCCGCTCTACGTCTACAGCGGTCGCGCGATCGACGAGCGCGCCGAACGGCTCCGGCGCGCCTTCGGGGCCGACGCGACGATCTGCTACGCCGTCAAGGCCAACAGCAACCTGACGCTGCTGCGGCGGCTCGCCGGCCACGGGCTCGGTTTCGACGTCGTCAGCGGCGGCGAGCTGCAGCGGCTCGCGATCGCCGGGCTCGCGACCGATCACGTCGTCTTCGCCGGCGTCGCCAAGGAGCCGTGGGAGATCGCGGCGGCGGTCGCGGCCGACATCCTGTTCTTCAACGTCGAGTCCGAACACGAGCTCGCGCTGCTCGCGGCGGCCGGCGCGACCGCGGGGCGCCGGCTGCGGGTCGCGCTGCGCCTCAATCCGGACGTCGAGGCCGGCACCCACGCCTACATCACGACCGGCAAGAAGCAGAACAAGTTCGGCATCGGCCTCGGCCGCGCCGCCGACGTGGTGCGCCGGATCGTCGCCGAGCCGTGGTTGGAGCTTGCCGGCTACCACGTCCACCTCGGCAGCCAGCTGCGCTCGGTGGCGCCCTACGTCGACGCGTTCGAGCGCGTTGCCGCGTTCGCGGATGCCGACCCGGCGCATCGCGAAGGTGTGACGCACTATGATCTCGGTGGCGGCTTCGGCATCTCCTACGGCGAGGGCGACGAGCTCGACGTCGCGGCGGTCGCCGAGGCACTGTTGCCGCGGCTCTCGGCACGCGGCTGGCGACCGGTGCTCGAGCCCGGGCGCTACCTGGTCGGCGATGCCGGGGTGCTGGTCACCCGTGTGCTCGGCACCAAGGGCCAGAGCCAGCCCGGATCGCCGGCCGCGGCTGGCGGCGGCGGCACCGAGTTCGTGCTCGTCGACGCCGCGATGAACGATCTGGTGCGGCCGGCGCTCTACCAGGCCGAACACCCGATCGCACCGGTCGCAGCGCCGCGCGCCGAGCGGCGCACGGTCGACGTCGTCGGGCCGGTCTGCGAGACCGGCGACTTCCTGGCCCGCGGCCGGCAGCTGCCGGCGACGGTGGCGGGCGACCTGCTGGCGGTGTTCGCCGCCGGCGCGTACGGTGCGTCGATGGCTTCGAACTACAACAGCCGCCGGCGCCCCGCGGAGGTGCTCGTCGACGGCGACCGCGCGCGCCTGGTCCGGCGGCGCGAGACGTTCGAGCAGCTCACCGCCAACGAGGTCGAGATCGATGAGTCGTGATCCGAAGTGGCGCCGCGCGATCCTCGCGATCGTGGCGATCGCATTCTGTCTGCCGCTTGCCGGCTGCGAGATGTTCGTCAACGAGTTCACCTGGCTCGATCAGGCGCCGCCGCCGGTGCCCGATGCCGCGGCGGCGATCGCGGGGCCCTGATCGCGGCGGTCGCGATGGTCAGCGAGCGACTGCGCGAGCTCGCGCTCGCGGCCGAAGGTGCCGGCGAACTCACGGGCGAGGACGTGCGGCTCGGCGTGGCCGAGCATCCGGTCTGCGGCGATCAGGTTCAGCTCTCGGTGCGGTTCGCCGGCGACGCGGTCGCCGAGTTGCGTTGGCGCGCCGTCGGCTGTCCGGCGACCATGGCGGTCGCGACGCTCGCGAGCACCGCGCTGTCGGGTCGCCCGGTCGCCGACTGTGCGGCCGCGTTGCGGGATGCGCTGGCGCAGCACGGCGGGCTGGCGGCGCACGAGCGTCACGCCGAGG
>JAGQRB010000393.1 GCA_020425925.1 Planctomycetota bacterium | reverse complement strand
CTTCGTCTCGAAGCCGTAGATCGACTGGATCGCGTCGAGGACCTTCAGCGCCTCGTTGACGACCTCTTCGCCGATGCCGTCGCCGGGGAGAACTCCGATGTCGTAGACCGTGCTCATTTGTCGGCGAAGCAGTATGGCGCGACCGTCGCCGCGGGCCAAAGGAATGCGGCGGCGTTTGTCAGGCGGCTTGCGCTCGGCCGCGGGCCGGGGCAGCGCGGCGCCGGCCGAAGCGGTTCGGCTACGCGTCCTTGTCGGCTTCCGCGGCCTTCTCGTTCGCCTTGGCGCGCTCGAGCGACAGCTCGATCATGCGCTTCTGGTGCTTGAGGAAGTACTCGACGCCGGCCTTGTAGAGGTTCATCGCCTCGGCCTCGTCCTCTTCGTGCCCGAGGTACTGCGAGCCGGCGAAGATCTTGCCCATGTAGGACTTCAGCTGCTTGTTCGCGTCCTTCAACGGCGGGAAGTACTTCTCCGCGTCCTTGGTCAGGGTCCCGAGCTCCTTCGACTCCTTGCGGGTCTGCTTGCCGTGCGACTCGAACTTCGAGATCGCGGCGAGCGCCGTGTCGGTGGCCTCGAGCGCCTTCTCGAGATCCTTGCTCTCGGCCTCGGCGAGCGACGGCTTGAGCTTCGCGGTCGCGACCGTGCGCTTGCCGCCGCAGGCCTCGCAGAGAAAGCCGCCCTCGCCGCGGCACGACGGGCAATCGCTCCAGCGCTTCGCGCCCTCGCTCCGGAGCTGACCGCCGCCGCTGCAGGTCGTGCACGGCATGTAGCCGCCACCGCGACAGCCGGGGCACTGCACGGCCTCGAGCGGGTCGGGCATCGAGCCGGTGCCGAGGCAGGTGCGGCAGACGGTCTCGTGCTTGTCCTTGCGATGGCAATCGGGACAGTTCTCGGCGTCCTCGAGAAAGCGCTCGCAGACCTTGCAGACGGTCTTGCCGGTGCCGGTACAGGTCCGGCACTTCTCCGCAGGCGCCCACTTCGCCCACTGCAGCTTGCCGTTCTCGTCCTTGACGGTCGCGCGCTCGAGGCGGTCCGGCGTCCAGCGCGGCCAGCCGTCACCCTGGGCGACCAGCGCGCGGCCGAGCAACATGGTCAGGACGAACGCGAGCCAGACAGTCTCCTTGCAGTGCATCGGTCGCACGATACGGCCGCCGCGCGCGTCGGACCAGCCCCGCGAAGGGCGTCAGCGCTTCCGGCCCGCGGCGGCCTTGCTCGCCTTGCCGGCCTTGCCCGCTCTGCCGGCGGGGCGTCGGCGCTGGAAGCGCAGTCCGGACCAGACCTCGTCGATCGCGCAGACCTTGGTGTCGACGAGCCCCTGATCGAGACCGAAGGCCCGCACCAGATTGCCGTCGAGATCGGTCAGCACACCGGCGGTCTTCTTCGGCCACGCGATCCACAGACTGCCGCCGTCGGCGAGGCAGCGCACGGCACGCGGCCAGTCGGCGCGGAGTTCGGCGAGCGCACGACAGAACAGCACGATCACCGCGAGTTCGCCGGCGAGCCGATTGCTCGTGCGCGCACCGGCAGGCAGCTCGCCGAGGGTCGCGGCGAAGTCGCGCGGCGCGCGCACGAGCCCGATCCGCCCATCGGCCTTGACCCCGAGCTTCTGCCAGAGCGGCGTGCCGGAGTAGTCCGGCGCGCGCGGCACGATCGGAGCGACCGGCGGCGCCGCGATCGCGCGGCGAACCGCGGCCGCGATCCGGCCCCACGGCGCGTAGACCGCGTCCGGGAACGCGGCGCGCAGGCGCGCGGTCTTCTCGGCGGCGCCGGGCTTGCCGGCGTCGGCGGGCACGAACACGATCGGCATGGCGCGCGTCGCCTTGCGCTCGCGCAGCCAGGTCGCCACCGCACGGCCGTGCGACGGCAACCGTCCGAGGTCGATGACGACCGCGTCCGGCGGCTGCGCCCGCAGTCGGCGCGTCAGCGCGCCGCCGTCGTCCGGGCGCCAGTGCGAGTCGACGGTGTGGCCGTGGCGTCGCAGCCGCGCCGCCCGTTCCTCGCATTCGGCCTCGTGCCAGTGGATCAGCAGGACGGAGCTCACGCCGGCCAGAGTTCGGCGTCCTCGCCGAACAGACCGCGCCGGCTGCGGACACGCATGCGCTTGTACTGACGCCGGAGACGACCGTTGGTCTCCGCCAGGCGCCCGACCTCGTCGAGCAGCGTCAGCAGATCGTTGGAGCGGAGCGAGACGACTTCACCGGCGGCCACGGCCTTGGCCCGCAGGGCCCGACGCAGCACTTCGATTCGGCGAATCCCGATTCGGCTGTCGACCATGGGCTCCATATCGCAAACCGGGATCGGCGCGAGGGCAAGCCCCGACCGCGACTTTGCCGACCCGACCCGGCGCGCGGCGTGACACCCGCGCCGCGATCTCAATAGATCCTTGGCGGAGTCTTCGCAGCGCGCGCGAGCACCTCGTCGGCGATCACGCCGATCGCCGCGAGCCAGGCCCCCGAGCCGAGCGCACCGCGGCTCTCGAGCGAGTAGCCCGACTCGTCGGCGAACGCGGCGACCGTGGAGGTGTCCAGCAGCGCCCCCATCGCCTCGCTGTCGGGCAACGCCGAGCTGTCGAACCCGATGTCGTCGGCGTGCGCGTCGACCTGCGGGAAGACCATCGTCTCGACGGTGCGCCAGGCGAGATCGACGCCGCGGAACAGCCGCAGGTGCAGCACTCCGAACGCACCCTGCGTGTTCGTCGCCAGCGTGCGGAAGTCCTCCTGCGCCGCCAGACTGTCCTCGGGGTCGTCCAGCCGCAGCGCGCGGACCAGCACGGCCGCGTCCGAGCCGAGCAGCAGGGCGCCATCGGCCAGCGCCCAGCACGGCGACAGCTTGAACCGCTGCTCGACGTCGACGTTGACGAAGTGCACGACATTCTCGTCGACCTTGCGCTGCTTCCATTCGAGCCCGGTCTCGTCGGCGACCATCGCCGTGAGCCGCTGCAACAGGGCCGCTACGCGCGGCGCGTCGCGCACCTCGATCCGCACCAAGAGCTCGGGCTTCGGCAGCGCGCCCTGTTCGAGGCTCAGCGCCGCCGTGACCTGGTCGCCGAATGCGTTGATCAGACCGTGCACCTCTTCCGGCGAGGTGCCGGCGCGACGCAGGCCGCGGCCGAGCTCGCGCTGCAGCTGCTGGCGGACCCGGCTGCCGGTCTCGGCCGGGAGGAGATCGAGGAAGTGATCGACCGCGCCGATCAGCCCCGCGGCATCGAGCCGCAGCGCGCCGAACGCGACCGTGTTCGCCGAGCAGATCCGAGCCGCGCCGAGATCGACGGGCTTGCTGAGCGCGACCTTGAACAGCCCGTGCGCGTCGCCGCGCACGCCGAGTCGCAGGATCTCGGAGCCACCTTCGGGCCCGGCCGCGGTGCCGGCGTAGAGTCCGTCGAGACTGCCGATGCCGAGCGCCGCACCCCAATCCGCGGCCTCGTACGGCAGCACCGGGTCGAGCATCGCGGAGAGCCGCTGCGTGTTCGCGAACCCCGACAGCAGCACGGTGCCCGCGAGCCGGGCGCGGGCGGCGCCGAGCAACGACCCGGCCGCGAGCGACGGCTGTTCGCCGCCGAGCACCGCGGCGATGTCGGTCAGGTAGCCTATGCTGTTGCTGATCGCGAGCGCGTGGCCGAGATCGAAGACGTGGATCGGCGGTCCGCCGGCGATGCGCCAGGTGCGGATGTCGAGCTTGGAGTGGCGCTCGACCTCGGCTGCGACGCCCTGCCGCGCGGCGATGGCCTCGAGTGCCGCGAGCAGGCGCTCGACCGCGGCATGGTGGTTGCCGGTCTCGATCAGCAGCGCGACCGACGGCCCCATGCCCGTGATCGTCGGACGGCCGATCCCGAGCACGTGCGGACAACCGAGCAGCTCGCGCACGTCGCTCGGCGCGATGCCCTGCCGCTGCAGCAGCTGCCGAACGTGCTGGGCGGCATCGTCGAACCAGCGGTCGACGAACCGGGCGCGCGTGTCGGCCGGCACGTGCGTGAGGAAACGCTCGATGACACCGGCGGCCGGCAGCTGCTGCGCCGCCGCGACGAAGGCGTCGAGGCCGCCGAAGCGCAGGCTCGCGAACGACGACGCCGGCAGCAGGTCCTCGAGTACCGGCGGTCCCGGTGGTGCCTGCGCGGACAGGCCGAGAGCGAACGCGAGCGAGGAGAGCTGGAGGGCTTTGGTCTTCATGGCGCGGGCGGGTCAGCGGACGGAGTTCCCGACTATTCGGGGATCGCACGGTCCACCCGCGGTGGCCGACGCCGGCCCGATCCTGTCGATCCGGAGGCCTGGAAGGCGCATTTCCCGCGCACCGCCGCAGCCCTACTCGTCGCCGCCGGGCTCGAGGCCGGGGGAGAGATCCGGCGCATACAGCACCCGAACGAGATAGAGCCCGGCGGCCGGCGCGGTCGTCGATGCCGCGCGGCGGTCCCGCGCCTCGAGCACCTGCCGCAGCCAGTCCGGCTCGCGATTGCCATAGCCGACTTCGAGCAGCGTGCCGGTCAGCGCCCGCACCATGTTGTAGAGGAAACCGTCGCCCTGCACGACGAAGTCGAAGCCGGCGGCGGTGCGCACCAGGTGGACGCGCTGCAGCGTGCGCACGGTGCCGCGCTTGCGCGGGTAGCCCGGGTTGGTCGCGAACGAGGCGAAGTCGTGGCGCCCGAGCAGACACTGAGCAGCCCGGCGCATCGCGTGCAGATCGACCGGGCGCCGCACCCAGTGGCAGAGCGCACGGCCGATCGCCGGTCGCACGCTCGAGACCACGCAGCGGTAGAGGTAGCGCTTGCCGCGCGCACAGAACCGCGCGTGGAAGTCGTCGGGCACCGCGCGCGCGGCGCGCACCGAGATGTCCTGCGGCAGGTTGGCGTTGAGCGCGAGCGGCAGACGCTCGGCCGGGAACGGCCGCGGCAACCGCACGTGCGCGCACTGCGCCAGCGCGTGCACGCCGGCGTCGGTCCGGCCCGAACCTTCGACGTGCACGCCCGGGCAGTCGATCGCGGCGAACGCCCGTTCGACGCACTCCTGCACGGTGAGGCGGCCCCGCTGCCGCTGCCAACCCGCGTAGTGCGTGCCCTCGTAGGCGATCGTCAGCAGGTAGGTCGGCACCGCCGCAGCGTAGCGTCGCCGCGCCGACCCGCTATTTGAACATCACGCGCAGAGTCGCGGCGCCGACCAGCGTCGTCACGCCGATGATCCCGGCCATGACCATGTTCTGCTCCATCATGTAGAACCAGGCCGAGGCGCAGCCGCCGACCGCGACCGCGATCGCGGGTGCGAGCGTGCCCATGAGCCGGCCCGGGCGATCGACCGGCCGTCGCGCCGTCGCGCTGCGGCGCGGCAGGCTCGCGGTCGGCGTGCGCGGCG
>JAGQRB010000392.1 GCA_020425925.1 Planctomycetota bacterium | reverse complement strand
TCAGACGTGCCCTCTTCCCATCGGTTGCTGCCGCAGGTCTTGAGCACCTCCAGGATGCGCTGCTTGACCTCGTCGAGCCCGTAGTGATCGTCGCGCAGCACGCGCTCGGCGCGCTGCAGGTCGTGGGTGTCGGTCGTCGACTTCGACCACGGCAACGCCGTCAGCCAGTCGAGGTAGTTGCGGATCACGCCGTACTCGGCCGATTCGACCGGCGTCGTCTGCAGCCGCGTCAGCTCCTCCTGGGCCCGCGCCAGCGCCGCCTCGGGCATCTTCGCCTTCTCGATCGCGTCCTCGAGCCGGCGCAGCTCGGCGAGCCGCGGATCCTGCTCCTCGCCGAGCTCGCGCCGGATCAGCTTCATCTGCTCGCGCAGGAAGTAGTCCTTCTGGGCCTTCTCGGTCTTCTCGCGGATCTCGTGGTGGATCTTCTTGTCGAGCTCGACGAGGTCGGTCTCGGCGGTCGCGAGTCGCAGCGCGAGCTCGAGACGCTTCTCGACGTCGGCCTCGGCGAGCAGACGCTGGCGATCCTGCACCTTGCGCACGATGCCGCCGGTGAAGTCGGCGAGCTGCGACGGGCTCTCGACGTTGAGCAGCGCGGTCGCGAAGCCCGGATCGACGTTGCCCTGCATCTCCGCGAGCTGCTGCAGCTGCTTCTGCAGCAGCCGGAACAGCGACTCGGCGCGCTGCCCCTGCGCCGGGATCTCGACGATCTCCTTGACGCGCGCAACGAGGTTGGGCTTCGTGCGCACGATCTTGACCATGCGGCCGCGGCGCAGACCCTGCGTCATCGCCGACTGGCCGCCGTCCGGCAGCTTCAGCGTCTTGAGGATCTTCGTCACGACGCCGACCTCGTGCAGCTCGGCCGCCGACTTCGGCTCCGAGTCCGGGTCCTGCTGCAGCACGAGGAACAGGTAGCCGTTGTGCGCCTCGGCCTTCGCGACGATGTCACGCGCCGCCTCGCTGTCGAGCATCAGCGGCATCATCAGGCTCGGGAACGGCACCGCCGTGCGCAGCGGGAACACGAACATCGTGTCCGGCGTCGCGTCCTGCACCACGATCGAGCCCTGTCGCTGCTCGTCGGTGACCTCGACTCGCGGACCATCCACGGTGTCACTGCCGATCTCGTCAGCGGTCTCGGAATCCGTCGTCTCGGGGGCCTCGGGCGCCTCGGGCTCCGACTCCGGCGGCGCCACGGGATCGCGTTCGTCGTCGCGGGGAGAGGACATCTCGTGGTTGTAGGGTGCGGGTGCCGGCGACGAAAGGACGACCCGTGGCTGGTTCCGCTACAATCCCGGTGACCCGGACGACCCGGCGCGGATAGAGCCCTTCGAGTCGAGGAGAACATGAAGCCCCAACCCGTCCGCCCACCCGGCCGCCGCCGGCGGTTCGTCCTCTCGTCGTTCGTCGGCGTCACGTCCGCACTGCTCGCGGCAGCCGCGGTCCGAGGTCAGGACGCGATCCGGGTCTGGGGCGTGGCGCGCTACGACACCGACGCTCTGTCGCAGCCGATCGACGAGATCACCGCCCACGAGTATGTGGCAGCGTTCCGCCGCAGCGATGGCCGGGTCTACGTGCTCGGGTCGAACGCAGTCGGCTACTCGCAACTGCCAGCGGCGACGCTGGCCTACACGGCGATCGCGCTCGGCAGCACGTTCGGCCTCGCGCTGCGGTCCGATGGTCGGATCGAGAGCTGGGGAGCGGGTGGCGGGCTGCCGGCTCCACCGCTGCCGACAGGCGTGAGCTACGTGGAGCTCGCCGCCGGCGCCGTGCACGCGGTGGCGTTGCGCTCGGACGGCGTCGTCGTCGCGTGGGGCGACAACTCCTACGGCCAGACCAACGTGCCCGCTCTGCCGGCCGGCACCTCCGTACGGCAGCTGCGGGTCTGTTCCTACGAATCGATGCTGCTGCTCGGCAACGGGACGATCGTCACGTTCGGCCCGAACTTCGGCGGCATCGCCAACGTGCCGGTCCTGCCCACCGGAGTGTTCTACGACGAGCTGTGGACCGGCACCCGCCACGCGATCGCCCACCGCACGGACGGCGCGCTCGTCGCCTGGGGCGACAACATGTTCGGTCAGGGCAACATCCCGGCGCTACCGGCGGGCGTCACTTACACCGCCATGGCGCTGGGCCACGCCCACACCGTCGCCATCCGTTCGGACGGCGTCGTGCTCGCCTTCGGGGAGAACGGCTCGGGCCAGAGCACCGTGCCCGCACTGCCGGCCGGAGCAGTGCCGGCGACCGTCGCCGCCGGGCGCGACTTCTCGCTGCTGCGGCTCGCGAACGGCGAAGTGACCGCCTGGGGCGACACACGTTTCCTCGGGCCGACCGCGGCGCTGCCGGCCGGGACGCGGTGGACCGGGCTCGCTGCGGCGCTGTCGTCGTACGGGCTCACCTCCGCAGGGGAGGTCGTGGCGCTGACCGGCGCGACGACGGCCGTGCCCGCGCTGCCGCCGGGGATGAGCTACACCGCGATCGACGCCGGTTCGAGCCATGGCGTAGCGCTGCGTTCGGACGGTCGTGCCGTGACCTGGGGCAGCAACTCGCACGGCCAGCTCGCGATCCCGCCGCTGCCGCCCGGCCTGCGCTACGTCGCGACCGACTCGGGCTGGGCCCGCACCGTGCTGCTGCGATCCGACGGCCAGGCGTTCGAGAACGGCTACGGCATGCCCGTCATCCCGCCACCGCCGCCGGGTGTCCACTACGTCGAGATCGCGTGCCACGACCAGGCCACGATGCTGCGGCGCTCCGACGGCGAGGTCGTGCACGTCGACCGGACCGGCAACGTCTCGATCCTGGCCGCGCTTCCGCCGGGGATCCGCCGGGTCGACGTCGCGATCGGCCGCACGTTCGCCGCCGTGCTGCGCTCGGACGGCGAGATCGACCTGCCGAGCACGCTGCACTCGCCGCTACCGCCGCTGCCGCGGGGCGTCGTCTACGTCGAGATCGACAGCGCCGAGGACGATCTCGTCGCGCGGCGCTCGGACGGCGAGGTCGTCGGTGCGTCGTCAGGCTTCAACGGCGGCTACACTGGCGCCGTGCCGCCGCTGTTCCCGGGCGAGTCGTATGTCGAGATCGATGGTGGCTACCTGCTCGCCGCGGCGCGCGTCGGACCGACGCGTTCCTACGTGACGTTCGGTAGTGGCTGTGCCGGCAGCCTGCCGGCGGCGCGCCTGGTGCCGAGCGACACGCCGTACATCGGCGGCCATCTCGACGTGCACATCTTCGACCTACCGCAGGATACCGCGATCGTCGCGTTCGGCTGGAACCGTGTCCCGCCGACGCCACTCGCCACGTTCGGCATGCCGGGATGCAACCGGCACGTCTCGCTCGACGCGGCGCTGCTGATCGCCGGCGCGGACGGCGTCGCCGAATGGCCGCTCGCGATCCCGAACGTGGCAGGGCTCGTCGGGCAACGGTTCCACAACCAGGCGATCGTGTTCGATCCGAACGTGAACGCCGCCGGCGCGGTCGTGTCCGACGCCGCCGAGGCAGTGATCGGAGAGCGGTGATCCCAATGCCACGCAGCTCCACACTCGCACTCGCCGTCACCACCGTGCTCTCGACTCCGGTTGCCGCCCAATGCGGCGTCGACTGGTATCGCACCAGGGGCAACGCCGGACTCACCGGCAACGAGGTGTACACCGCGGTCCTGGCCGCCGGGCTCTGGGATCCCGATGGCTCTGGACCGGCGACGCCGCTCGTCGCGTTCGCCGGCGTGTTCGAGACCGCGGGCACCGCACCGGCAAGGCGGCTCGCGACGTGGGACCCGACGACGCGAGCCTGGGCCGAGCTCGGCGGCGGCACGGGCTCGTTCGTCCGCTGCTTCCTCGCGCTGCCGAACGGAGACCTGATCGTCGGCGGCCAATCGCTGGTGCTCGGGAACAGCGGCTTCGGCGGCATCGCGCGCTGGGACGGCACGAGCTGGACCGCCCTCGGCAGCGGCCTCCCGAGCGGTGTCAGGACACTGACACGGATGCCGAACGGGGACATCGTCGCGGGCGGGTCGTTCTACGGTTCGCTGCACTACCTCGCGATCTGGGACGGCACCGCCTGGGGCAGCATCGGCACCGCGCCGGCCGGAGAGGTGCTCTGCAGCGGTCTGATGTCGAACGGCGACCTCGTCGTCGGCGGCAGGTTCACGTCGATCGGCGGCGTGGCATGCGATCGGCTCGCCTACTGGAACGGGCTCGCCGGCACGGCGTGGACGGCGTTTCCGCCGGTCTCCCCCAGCGGTTCGTCGAGCGACCTCTCCGCACTGCTCCCGCTGCCGAACGGCGAGCTCGCAATCGCGCGCACCTACGAGACGTATCGCTGGAACGGCACGGCGTGGACGTGGCTGCCCGGCGTCAGTGGCAGTGTCTCGGCGCTATCGACCCTGCCGAACGGCGATCTCGTCGCGGCCGGTCAGTTCCGTGCCATGCCGAACGCGCCGTGGCACGCGGCGGTGCGCTGGAGCGGCACGAGCTGGCAGCCGCTCGGTCCGTCGGCCGACGGCAGCGGCACGGCCCTGCTGCCACTGCCGAACGGCGATCTGCTGCTCGCCGGCTACCTGCAACGGTTCGACGATGAACCCGTCGAGTCGGCCGCGACCTGGAATGGGACGGAGTGGTTGCCGCTCGGCGACCGCACCGACGGCACGGTGCAAGCGCTGGCATCGACACGCGACGGCAACTTCGTAGCCGGCGGTGACTTCACGATGCTCGGCGGCACTGCGACCAACCGGGTCGCGCGCTGGGATGGCGCGGCCTGGCAGCCGCTCGGCAGCGGCACCGACGCGGTCGTGCGCGCGGTCGCGGAGCTGCCGAACGGCGCGATCGTCGCGGCCGGCGAGTTCCAGAACGCGGGCGGGGTGCTCACGTCGCGGATCGCGCGCTACGACGGCACGGGCTGGCAGGCGCTCGGCAGCGGCTGCAACTACACGGTGCACGCGCTCGCAGTCGAGCCGACCGGTGACGTCGTCGCCGCCGGCGAGTTCTCGATCGCGGGCAGCGCGTCGTGCAGCCGGATCGCGCGCTGGAACGGCGCGAGTTGGTCACCGGTCGGCGGCGGGGTCGACTACCAGATCCTCGCGCTGCGTTTCGCGCACAACGGTGACCTGCTCGCGGGCGGCGAGTTCGCGGTCGCCGGCGGTGCCCCGGCGCGCAACGTCGCGCGCTGGGACGGCGTCGGCTGGCACGCGCTCGGTGCCGGCGTCGCGTTCGCCGTGCGGGCGATCGTCGAGCTGCCGAACGGCGACATCGTCGCCGCCGGCCGGGCCACGGGAACCACCCAGCGCATGGCGCGTTGGGACGGGTCTACCTGGTCCGATGTCGGCAACGTGATCAGCGGCTACGTCCTGGCACTCGAGCTCGCGCCCGGCGGCGACCTCGTCGCGGCCGGCGCGTTCGTCGCGCCCGGCGTCCACGTCGCGCGTTGGAACGGCTCGAACTGGCGGCCGTTCGACAACGGCCTCGACCGCACCGCGCGCTGCCTCACCGTGACCGCGGCCGGCAACGTCCTCGTGGGCGGCGACTTCACGCGTGCCGGCCCGGTCGGTTCCGCGCGGGTCGCGCTGCTGCGCTCGACCTGCGCCGCGACGGCGTCAACGTACGGCGCCGGCTGTGCCGGCGCCGCAGGACCCGTCGAACTCAGTGCGACCGGGCTGCCGTGGCTCGGCGAGAGCGCGACGTCGCGCGCGACCGGGATCCCGACGAACGCGCTGGCCGCCGCGATCTTCGGTCTCGCGCAGCAGGCGGTGCCGCTGAGCACGCTGCACCCGGCCGCGGCCGCCGGCTGCTCGCTCTACACCACGCTCGGCGCGGCCATGTTTCTGGTGCCGAACGGCGGCGAGGCGAGCTGGGACCTGGCGATCCCCCCGAACCCGACGCTGACCGGCGTCGTCCTGCGCGAGCAGGTGATCGTCGCCGAACTTGGCTCCGGCTCGAACCTGCAGACGCTCACGAGCTCGAACGGTGTCCGCCTCGAGCTCGGCATCTTCTGATCCGGACGGTGAAGCCATGAAGCAGCCTCGCATCCTCCTTGCAGCGCTCGCCCTCAACGCGGCCGGGTCGATCACCGCGCAGTGCACTGTCGCCTGGCAGGACGGTGAACGGTCGCCCGGGCCCGCGCCCGGGATCTACGGCACCGCGGTCCACGCCACCGCCTGGTGGGACCCCGACCGTGCGGCTCCGGCCAGAGCACTGCCGGTGAGCGGCGGCAAAGTGGAGCTGCCGGGGGTCGGCACCTCGAACCTCGCGACCTGGGACCCGGTGGATCGCCGCTGGGGTGCCTTCCCGGCGCATCCCAACGGGCAGGTCAACGCCATCGCGGTGCTGTCGAACGGCGACCTCGCGATCGGTGGCTACTTCGGAACGGTCGGCGCACTGACCGCACGCCGCGTCGCGATCTGGAACGGCTCGAGCTGGTCCGAGCCCGGCGGCGGCCTGGCCGGCGGCCCGGTGGGCGTCGGCGTGCGCGCCCTGCTGGCGACCCCGACCGGTGACCTCGTCGTCGGCGGCACGTTCTCGACCGCGGGCACGACGCAGGCCGGCGGCCTCGCGCGCTGGGACGGCAGTCAATGGCACGCGATCGGCGCGTTCGCGGGCGACGTCTACTGCCTCGCCGCGCAGCCCAACGGCCTGCTGTGGGTCGGCGGCAGCTTCAGGCGACCGGGCGGGAACGTTGTCGCGAACTTCGCGCGCTGGAACGGCTCGACCTGGCTCGCGTACGGCAGCGTCGGCGGGAGCCTCTACGAGCGCGTCGAGGCGATCCAGCCGCTGCCGAACGGCGACCTCGTCGTCGCCGGGTTCTTCTTCTCCGCCGGCGGCGCCCCGATCGAGGACGTCGCGCGCTTGAGCGGGGGCGTCTGGTCGGCGATCGGCAGTGGGCTGGATGCGAGCCCGAAGGCGCTGCATCTGTTGCCGAATGGCGACCTGCTCGTCGCCAACGTGACCACGATCAACCAGGTCCCGGTGCTCGGCATCGCCCGCTGGAACGGTAGCCAGTGGAGCCCCTACGCAACCCGGATCGGCACGATCAGCGCCTTCGACACGATGCCCAACGGCGACCTGCTCGTCGCCGGCAGTCTGGCGACGAATCTCAGCGAGAAGGTCCGCGGCGTCGCGACCTGGGACGGCGCGAGCTGGCACGCGTTCGGCCACGGCTTCGACGGCAACGTCGACGGCCTCGCCGCACTGCCGAACGGCGACCTGGTCGCGTACGGCACCTTCTACGTCACGGACGGTCGCGATGCGCAAGGGCTGGCGGTGCGGACGGCCGCCGGGTGGTTCCCGTTCGCCGGCAACGCGACCGCACCGTGGACCGGCGTGCCCACCTGTGCGGCGGTCGACGATCAGGGCGCGCTGTGGATGGCCGGCGACGTCAATATCTTCCCGGGACCGGGTAACGTCGCGCGCTGGGCCGGTTCCGGCTGGCTGCCCGTCGGCTCGGCGTTCGCCGGCGTGAAGTGCCTGGCCATCGACGCCACCGGTCGCCCGGTCGCCGGCTCGGACGCCTCGGTGACGAGCGGCTGGACGGCGATCGCACGCTGGAGTGGCTCGCAGTGGATCCGGCTCGGGCTCGGTCTCGACGGTCCGGTGCGCGCGCTCCTCCGGCTGCGGAGCGGCGAGCTGATCGCGGCCGGCGAGTTCCTGTTCTCGGGCCCGACGGCCCTGACGCGCATCGCGCGCTGGGACGGCACGTCGTGGCACCCGCTCGGCGCCGGGCTCGACGGCCCGATCTACGCGCTCGCCGAACTGCCGAACGGGAACGTCGTCGCGGGTGGACACTTCTACGCCGATGGTACCGGCGTGCAGCCGCTCTACCTGGCCGCACGTTGGGACGGCAGCGCCTGGCAGGCGATGGACACCGGGTTGCTCGGCGGCCTCGCCGCGGCCGTGCGCGCGCTGCTCGTGTTGCCGAACGGTGACCTGCTCGCGGGCGGCGACTTCACGACCGCGTCGGGTGGCGCGATCGCGAACATCGCGCGCTGGGACGGCAGCACGTGGAGCCCGGTCGACGGCGGAATCGACGGGCCCGTGCGCGCGCTCGCGCTGCTGCCCGCCGGCACGGTCGCCGCCGGTGGCCGCTTCGCGACCGCGGGTGGTCGCGACAGCGCGCACGTCGCATTGCTGTCGACGAGCTGCGGCGCCACGACGGCGTCGTTCGGCAGCGGCTGCGCCGGCAGCGCGGGTCAGCTGGCGCTGGCGGCGGGCTCGCTACCGTGGCTCGGCAGCAGCTACCGCGCGACCTGCTTCGGCGTGTCGCCGACCGCGATCGCCGCCGAGGTCTTCGGCCTGCAGGCGACCCAGCTGCCGCTGTCCTCATTGCACCCGAGCGCGGGCGCGGGCTGCGAGCTCCTGACGTCCAACGACCCGGTTGCGCTGCCCCTCCCGACCAACGGTGCGCT
>JAGQRB010000391.1 GCA_020425925.1 Planctomycetota bacterium | reverse complement strand
GTTCGGTGAGGTCGGGTGGGGCCTCGCCGCCGAGCTGCTCGCGCAGCAGGGTGTCGAAGGCGGGATCTTCGTCGGTCGGGGAAGGTGTCATGCTTCGGTCTCCTCGTCCATCGCCTGCAGTCGTCGGCGCACGCAGGTGCGCAGCTTGTCGCGCACGCGCCGCAGCGCCTGTTTGATGCCGGCCTCGCCGAGGCCGAGCGCCCTGCCCATGTCCGCGCGCGACTCGCCGGCCCGGTAGCGGCGCTCGACGAGCTCGGCCTCGCGTTCGCCGAGCGCCCGCAGGCATCGGCCGAGCGCCGCGACCGCGGCGGCACCGCCGTCGTGGTCGCCGCGGATCGCCTGCCAGCCGGCTTCGATCCCATCGAGCGAGGTCCAGTTCGGCTGTCGTCGCTCGCGTCGCAGCCGCATCAGGAACAGGTTGCGGGCGGCCCGGCGCAGCCAGCGGCCGGCGTCGTCCGGCGGCCAGCGATCGGCGCCGGCGGTGAGCCCGGCGAGCAGCGCGTCCTGGCAGTGCTCCTCGGCGTCGGCGGCCTCGCAGCCGAGCGTCCGGAGCCAGCGCCAGAGCCCGGCCTGATGCCGGCGCACGAACCCGGCGACGGTGCGGTCGGGTCGGTCGGGTTGGTCGTCCAGGGCTGGCAGGGCGGCGGCGGTCATCGGCACGACGGCTCAGTGCGCGCGGAGCGCCAAAGGGTACACGGGATTTCGCGCCACCGGGCCGCCGGCGCCGACCCGCGGTCGTTGCACCGCCCTCGCCGCACCGCGACGATGCCGCGATGCCGCCACCAGCGACCGCGAGCGCGGAACGCCGCACCCATGTCCGGATCGCCGGGCTCTCCCTGCTCGCGGCGGTCGCGCTGCTCGCGCTCAAGTTCCAGGCCTGGGCGCTGACCGGCTCGCAGGCGGTGTTCAGCGACGCGCTCGAGTCGATCGTCAACGTCGTCGCGGCGGCGCTGCTGATCGCGGGCCTGGTCTACGCCTCGCGGCCGGCCGACCGCGACCACCCGTTCGGCCACGGCAAGATCGAGTTCTTCGCCGCGGCGTTCGAGGGCGGTCTGGTGTTCTTCGCCGCGCTCGTGATCCTCTGGCAGTCGGTCGTCGCGCTGTGCTTCGGTGCCGAGCTGCAGAAGCTCGACCTCGGCATCGTGTTGACGTTCGCCGCCGGTGTCGGCAACGGCCTGCTCGGCCTCTTCCTGGTGCGCTATGGTCGCCGGCACCGTTCGAGTGCGATCGAGGCCGACGGCCAGCACGTGCTGTCGGACTTCTGGACCAGCCTCGGCGCGATCGTCGGCCTCTTGCTGGTGCGGCTGACCGGGATCGTCTGGTTCGATCCGGTGGTGGCGATCGTCACGGCGCTGCTGCTGCTGTCGACCGGCTGGCGGGTGGTGCGGCGCGCCGCCGGCGCGCTGCTCGACGAAGAGGACCCGCAGCTGCTGCGCGAGCTGGTCGACGTGCTGGCGCCGCGCGTCGGCGGCGGCGTGATCCGGGTGCACCAGCTGCGCGCGATCCGCGCCGGGCACTTCCGCCACTTCAGCGCGCACCTCGTCGTGCCCGAGTTCTGGACCGTCGAGCTCGCGCACGACACCGCCGAGGCGCTCGCGGCCCAGGTGATGCGCGAGATGCCGGGCGAGGGCGACATCACGTTCCACACCGATCCGTGCGAACGCACCTACTGCGCGATGTGCGACCTCGAGGCCTGCACGATTCGCCGCCACGCCTTCACCGGCCTGCTGCCACTCACGGTCGAGGAGGCGGTGCGCCCGGACGGCGCCTCGCACTGAGGTCCGAATCCGACCGCCGGCCCACCGCGGCGGTGGCGGTCCGCCGTTTCCCCGAATAAAACGCCGAGCCGCCCGTCGACCCCCGTTGCCGCATGCTGCCGCTGCCGACCGCCGCCATCTCCGTGTTCCGCCGCCGCGTCGCGACCGCCGCGTTCGCCGCCGG
>JAGQRB010000390.1 GCA_020425925.1 Planctomycetota bacterium | reverse complement strand
TCGCCGTGCGGCGCGTTGCCGTTCACACCCTCGCGCCGACGTTGACGCTCGCGCTCTGCCTGCCGGCGCAGCAGGATGCGAACCGGTCCGCGCTGCTGCCGGCCGCGCCCGGCGGCGCGGCGTCGGCGCAGAGCGCCGAGCGCGAGATCGCGGGCCTGCTGCGCGCAGCGCAGAACGGCGACGTGGTGGCGTTCTGGGACTGGCTGCCCACCAGCTACCAGCGCGACGTCGACGGTCTGGTACGCGAGCTCGCGACACGCGTCGATGCGAAGGTCTGGGAGCGCGCGGTCGGGCTGCTCGGTCGCGCCGCCGACGTCGCGCTGCGGCATCAGGACCACCTGCTCGCCACTCCGACGATCGCGCGGGCGCTCGCCGACGAGCCCGCCGCGAGACCGACTTCGGTCGCGACTTTTCGCGCGACGATGACGCTGCTGCGCGAGCTGGCGGCGAGCGACGTGCGCACCGCCGCCGGCCTCGCGCGCTTCGACGGCCGCGCGTTCCTGCGGCAGACCGGGGAACCGCTGCTGCGCGGCGTCTTCGCGCTGGCGCGCGCCCGCGGCCACGACCCGATCGCCCACCTCGCGCGCGCCGAGATCCGCACGCTGCGGCAGACCGCGACGACGGCACGGCTCGAGACCCGCGTTCCGGGTCAGGTGCCGGAGACCGAGGACTACACGCTGGTCGAGGGCCACTGGCTGCCGGTGCGGTTGGTGCGCGACTGGGACCGCACCATCGGTGCCGCCCGCGAGCGGCTGGCCGCGCTACCGCCCGGCGGCGACCGCGAGCTCATGGCGCAGGCGCGGTTCGCGCTCGGTGTCGTCGAGGGCTACGTCCGCAAGTTCGAGGACGCCGAGACGCAGGCCGAGTTCGACGAGGTCGCCGAGCAGCTCGCCGCGCTGGCGCAGCGCGGTGGGGCCGGCGGGCGGCGACGCTGACCGGCCGGGCGGCGCGAGAGCACTCTTGACGGCGCCCGGGCGCGAACCTACGCTCCGCGGCCCGCATCCTGGCGGCGCGGGCCATTAGCTCAGTTGGTTAGAGCGCTACGTTGACATCGTAGAGGTCAGTGGTTCGAGTCCACTATGGCCCACCATTCATCTTCGCCAGCGTCGCGATCGGGACGAGCGGAGCCAGCGAGCGGAGCCACGCGCACCGCGTTCTCGGCCGGGCGTTAGCATGGTGCCGAAGTGTTCCCGCAGCAGCCAACGCACGGATCGTCGAACCCGATCTGCGAAATGGGGCCTGGAACGTACGGATCCGCATACGGCGATGACGCGGTCTTCGCGTTCTGGGCCTTCGCAACTCTCGTCGGTCTGTCGCTGATCCTCGCGATCGCGGCGCAGCAGCGGAACGAGAGCATTCGCGAAGCCCGCAGGCGACGGCGACGGTCGGCGCCGTGAGGCCGTCGCGCACCGCGCGGGAGGCCCGTCGCACTGTAGCCCTTGCAACCGCACTGTAGCCCTTACCAGCGCGGGCAGACCGGTCGGCACCAGCCGACACGCGATCATCCGTCGATTCGCGGCGATTGCCCCCCGACCGACGCGGATCCGGACCCGAACCGGCAACGGCAGCTCGCGTGGGCACACCGGTTGCGAGGCGGCGAGCATGCCGGGAGCCGTCCCGGCGGCACGCGCTCCCGTCTCTTCCGGAGTACCACATGACCTGTCCCCTGTTCGCGCGCGCCGCCTGGCTCGCGCTCACGGCGCCGTTGCTCGCCCAGTACGACATCGAGAACAACGACTACGCCGAGACCGCCTTCCATCTCGGCACGGTCGACAACTCGGCGATCGTCTTCGCCGGCGTTCACGAGACGCGCTACGCGTTCGACTTCTACTCGTTCACGACCGTCGCCGACGGCATCCTCGAGGCCGACGCCGAGCTCTACACCCAGCTCGGCACACCGCTCGGCAATGCGACCGGCGGCGTGCAGCTGCCGGCCGGCACCTACCTGTTGAGCGTCGACGAGTGGCAGAACCTCACGTTCCCGCGCCCGTACACGATCACGCTGCGCCATCACCCGGCGCCGATCGCGACGCTCGCCGCTGGCGGCAGCGTGCCGTACACGTTCGCGCGGCTGAATCCGTCGAGCCACTTCCCGAGCTACGTCGCCACCCTGCTGCGGCTGGTAGTGCCGGCCGACGGTCACTGCGACGTGCGCGTGCCGACCGCGCGGATCGAGCTGCTGTCGGCGGCGATGTCGCCGATCAGCGACGAGATCGCCGATCGCCGGCTGCCGACCACGTCCTCGAATCTCTACGGCGGTGGCCTCGACACCGATCTGCCCGCTGGCACGTACTACCTGCGTCTCGTACCCGCACCCGCGGGCATCGCGACGTTCGCATTCGTGCCGGGATCGCTGCCGACGCTGCAGTGCGGCGTGCCGGTCACCGGGTCGCTGCCGCTCGGCAACCAGAACGCCGTGTTCTATCGGTTGCAGCTCGGTGCCCCCGAGCGCGTCGGCCTGCTGCTGCAGCCGATGACCGGCCTGCCGGCCGCCAACCTGATGCTGTTCGATGCCGCGGTCAATCGGATCCTCTGGGACGACGAGACCGGCCTCGGCTCGCCGATCAACCGGATCGACGCGACGTTGCCGGCGGGGCAGTACTGGGTCGCGAGCTGGGCACCCGCGTTCCAGTCGGGCGCCGGCGGGTTCACGCTGAGCTACTCCTGCGGTGCGCCGAGTCTGACCGCCGTGCAGCCGGGGCGGCAGGTCCGTGCCCTGCCGCTGAACCAGGCCGACACCGTGACGGTGGAGCTCGGCACGCCGACGCGCCTCGGGGTCGGTATCGAGCTGCTCGCTGCGTCCTACGACTACCTCGACGAGACGGCGGTGCTCGACAGCAGTGGAATGTTGCGCGGCCAGAGCCGGTTCCCGTCGAACGAGCATCTCGGTCGCGAACTCGACCCCGGCACCTACTACATCGTCACCCGTCACGAACTCGGGTTCGCCGTCAACTACGCGCTGCAGCTGCGGGCGCCGCTCGAGAGGACCGCGCCCGGCGCGCACTCGACCGGCGAGGCCGGGGGGGCAGTGCTGCTCGGCGCCAGCCTCGCGGCGCTCCCGAGTCCGATCCAGCTGCCCGGGGTGCTCGACGGCAACCTGCTGATCGATCCCGGCCTCGGCGCCCTGCTCGGCGTGGCGGTCCTCGATCCGTCCGGCGCCGTCGACTGGCCGCTGCCGTTCCCGGCCGGACAGGGCATCTGGCTGCAGTCGGCCCACCTCGCGACCGCGGTGGCATCGGGCCGGTTCGGCAACGCACTGCGGTGAGCAGCCGGACCGCGGTACCGGACCGCGACCGCGGTCCGAGATCGAGCCGAACGTTGGGTGAGCGCAGAGCTCGGTTAGTCTCCCGGGGTAGGCTACCGTGCTGCCCTCCCTGCCAGACTTCATGGACTCCGACCACCTGCGCCTCCACACCCGGCTCGACGTGCCGCCCCGCGGCGGCAGCACGCGGGTCGCGGTAGGGGCGAACGAGCTCGTGCTCGAGACGGTGCGCGGTGGCCATTCGCTGCTCTGGCACGCCGGCCGCGAGGCCCGGCGTCACGTGCTCGGCCTGCCGGCGAACGTCCGCCTCGCGCTCGAGCTGCGACCGCCGGCGCTGCCGCTGCGACTGGTGTTGCGCGAGACCCTGACGCTCGCGCCCGGGGCGCGCGTGAACGGCTACGTCCAGGTGCCGCTGGTGCCGACCGTGTGCTGGTCGGGGTCGGGTGAACAACCGGCCGCGAAGCTGCTCGACTTCCCGCCGAGCCTGCTCGCGGCCGAATGGGACGACGAACACGGCGCGCGGTTCTTCTGCAGCTCGACGTGGTTCGTGCGCTTCCCGGTGCACGGCGGCGATCCGTTCGCGGTCGTGCCGCTGCATCTGCGCAACGACGCCGACGAGGTCTGTTCGCCGGGATTCCTGCCGCTCGCGCTCGAGCCCGACGAGCTCGCGGAGCAGCGCGCGCGCGTCTGTGCGCGGCCGCGCCGGCTGTGCTGGGACGGCAGCGAATGGCAGAGCGCGGTGCGACTGCAGGGAGTGCCGGCGTGAGCCGCCGCCGGCTCGCGCTCGGGCTCGGCGTGGCGCTCGCTGCCGGCTGCAGCGATCCCGCGATCGTCGACGGCCAGCGCGAGATCGCCGGCGAACTGCGCGCGTTGCGGAGCGCGCTGCGGGCCGCGAATGCACAGCCCGTCGAAGCCACCGTCCGGCCGGCGGCGCCGAGCCTCGATCGCGCCGCGTTGACCGATGCGCTGGCGCCGTTGCGCGAGGTCATGGTCGGCCTCGCCGGCGAACTCGACGCGATGCAGACCCGACAGACCGCCCTCACCGAGGAGCTCGGCCGTTGGTCGCAGTTGCTGGCGCAGACGATCGCGAGCGGCACCGCCACCGGGCCCGCAGCGGCCGAGGCCGAAGCGCAGGGTCAGGCGCTGGTGCAGCGCGTGCAGCAGCTCGAGCAGGCGATGGCGGCACAGGACGGTCGCCATCGGCAGGTCGAGGAACTGATGATCCGTGCGCTCGATCAGACCAGCGACCGCCTCGAGCAATTCCTGCGGCAGGTCGGCGAGATCGGCGGCGCGGGCAACGGCGCTCTGCCGGTCGAGGCGACGTCGAACCGCGGCGGCGAAGGCGGCGCGAGCCCCGACGACTCCACTCCGGGGAAGCCGGCTGTCGGAGGTGACGGCAAGCCACCCGGCGGCGGGGACGAGGACCGGGGCGAGGGTGACGGCGAAGCCGAGGCCGCGATGGCGGCCGGTTCGCGACGGCTGGCCGGCATCCGGCGCAGCGGCGAACCGGCGCTCTGGTGGTTCGGCGTCGCGGCGGTCGCGTTGCTGCTCAGCGGGGTCTTCGCGCTCTGGCTCGGTCGCGAGAATCGCGCCGGCACCGCCTGGCCGGAGCCCCGGGAGGTCGACGACGCCGAGTCCGGCGACGACGGTGTGCGCGAGCTCTGGGCCGCAGCGGCTTTGCTGGGCGAAGCCGTCGGACGCCTGCGCGACAACGGTGGCGACGGCGGCACCGCGGCTGCGACCGATGGTCCGGAGGAGCCGGCTCTGGCCGCGGAGGTCGACGTGACCGGCGAGTCCGCCGCAGCCGCGGGTCCGGCGCCTGCGCCGGTCGCCGACGGTGGACTGTTCGATGACGACTACTTCGTGCTCGACGACGACCTGCTGACCAGCGATCTGGTGACCGGCGATCTGTTCGAAGGCGCGGCCGGCAGCGCCGTGGTCGGCGAGCCCGACGTGGTGTTGCCCGGGCCGAGGCGTCGGCCGCCCGAGCTACGGCTCGAGCTGCCGGCC
>JAGQRB010000389.1 GCA_020425925.1 Planctomycetota bacterium | reverse complement strand
GGCGTCGGCTGGACCTACGTCGTCGCACTCGGCGAACGCGACGCCGAATGGTGCGCGAAGACCGCGTCGAGTCAGTCGCTCGCGGCGGTCGAGCCGAGCCCGTCGACCAGGCGCTGAAGCTCGTCGACCCGGCGCTCGAGCTCGGCAACGCGCTCGGCGAGGTCGGGCTCCACCGCCGCCGGTGCGGGCGCGCTCGGCGCTGCCAGCGGCGCCGCGGAAACCGGGGCCGGGACCGGCGCCGGCACGGCGGTTTCGGTCGCAGCCGCAGCCTCGGTGCCGTCGCCGAGCAGATGCCGCCAGCGGCGGTCCCGTTCGCGCGGCCCGAGCGGCAGCTGCTCGACCAGCGGCCGCGGCAACGCCGCGAGCTCGCGCAGTGCCTGTTCGATCTCGGCCGGGGACGCATGCCAGCCGAGCCGTGCGACGCGCGGCTTCAGTGCACCCGGTGCCTGTGGGCCGCGCACCAGCAGCTCGCAGAACAGCGCCAGGAAGCGCTTCTCGACGCCGGTGCGCTCCTCGGTGCGGTGGCGGTAGCGCGGCACGCGCCCGCCGCCCTCGACGCGCGCGACCCACTCCTTCTCGTGCAACGCCATCAGCGCACCCGCGACCTGGAAGGACTCCAGCCCCATCACGGGATCGCGATTGCTGGACTGGTTGCAGCCGGCGACGAGCGCGTTCTCGCTCAGCGGGTAGCTGTCGGGGACGGCGAGCTGCTTCTCGATCAGCACGCCGACGATGCGCTGCTCGGTGCGGTCGAGTCGATCCATCTCAGTCGTCCTCCCCGCCCTTCTTGCCACCGAGCAGACCGCCCAGACCGCCGGGCAGCACCTTCTCGAGCTTCTTCTCGGCCTCTTTCTTCGCCGCTTCCTCGAGCTCCTGCTTGCGCTTCTCGGCCTCCGCTTCGAGCTCCTGCTGCAGCTTCTTCTGCGCCGCCGCGGCGTTCTCCTCGAGCGACTTGTTCGGATCGACCGCGCCGCCGAGACCCTGCAGCGCCGAGAACTGGCCCGGCAGGTCGCCGAGCAGCTTGCTGGCGTTCTGCTGCACGAAGTCGGCGAGCTCGGTCTTGCCGGCGTCGAGCAACGCCCGCACGAACGCCTTGTTCTCGAAGTAGACCGCCGGCCGCGTCAGCGAGCCCTTGAGCCCGACCGGCAGCGCGAGCTCCTCGACCGCGGTCTCGCGCCCGCCGAGCGCCAGCGTCGTATCGCGCAGGGTCACAGCCAGGGGCAGATCGAGGTCCATCGCCCGACCGGCGAGTGCGGTCAGGGAACCGCCGACCGTGAAGTCGATCGTGCCACCGCGCACCGCCGGCTTGCCGTCGAGCGTGAGTCCGGCCAGCAGGCTGTCGACCGCGAGCCCCTTGCAGGCGAGGTCGACGCCGATGCGGTCGCCGCTGCCGCTCGGGCCGGCGAGGTTCAGCGCGAAGCTCTGCGACGCCGCCGCCAGCGACAGCGTCGGTGGCGTCGCCAGCAGCGTCGGCGCCGAGGAGACGTCGCGCAGCCGCAACGCGAGCTGCTCGGTGGTGCCGCCGTGCGTCCAGGTGATGCCTTCGATGTCGATCTTGCGGATCACCAGGAACGGGCGGTCGGCGACCAGGTGCGTGGCAACGACCCCGGCGAACCCGATCTCCTCGATCTGCTGTTTGCGCGCCTTCTCGATCTCCTCGGGCGTCGACGGCGGCACCGTCGATTCCTCGCCCTCGAACACCACTTCGATCCACTCGCGGGCCTGCTCGAGCCGACCCTTCCAGAGCTCGTACTCGGCGAGGACGTCCTCGAGCGTCGGCACGCCGGCCGGCGCGGGTTCGGGTTCGGGCTCGGGCTCACCGCTCGGGATCACCACACCCGGCGTCTCGCGACCGGTGCCGGTGGTCGCGGCGACGGCCCTGACCTCGTCGATCACCAGGCGCCGCCGCAGCAGCTCGTCGGTGTCGACGGTCATCACCAACTCCTCGGCGGCCAGCAGGTTCTTGGTCAGGTTGGCGCGATCGGCCATCGCGAAGTCGCGCACCCGGATGCGGCCGCCGAACAGCTCGAGCGCGGCCTCCTCGAGATCGACCGTCGCGCCGTTGCCGGCCTCGAGTGCGGCCTTGGTGTTCGTCGTCAGGATCGGCGTCGAGAACCACTGCTGGAACACGAGCACGCTGCCGACGAACACCAGCGCCACGATCACGCCGCTGATGCGGATCGGCAGCCCGAGCTTCCGGCTCTCGGCGAGGTCGCGCCAGCTCTTCTTCTTGCGCTTGCTGCCGCCGAGGAAGAGCCAGCCGAGCAGGCGCACCCACCACTTCTTCGCGTACTTCTGGTAGCGCTCGCTGTTCTCCTCGACATCGGCCATCCGGCGGCGGATCGCGCCGAGCAGCGCGTTGAGCAGCAGCCCGAGCCCGACGCCGAACACCAGCCCGAGCACGAGTCCGCCGGTCGTCGCGTAGTACTCGAAGCCGAACCAGGCGAAGACGCGCGCGTTGCAGAGCCAGCGGAACAAGCCCTGCAACGGTCCGTCGAGCAGCCAGACGCCGACCGCGTAGGACGCCGGCAGCAGCATCACGCTGAGCAGCTTCGCGACCAACGTCGTGAGGCCGAACACCGCCAGGTTCGCGTTCGCGACCAGCGCCAGGCAGAGCAGCAGCAGCACGAGCCCAGGGCTCTGAGCGAAGCCGCCGCCGAGATCGCCCGGCAGGAAGAAGCCGGGCACGAAGCCGAGCAGGCCGCCGAGCACGGTCGCGAGCAGGACCTGCAGGCGGGTCGCCTTGCCGCGCAGGATGGAGCCGATCTGGCGATTCAGCATCGGTCGCAGCGTACGGCCGCGCCGCGATCGGCGCCATGCCAAGGGGCCGACCCCGCCCGTCGGGTCGCCGACCGACGGCGCCTCAGCGCGCCGTGCCCGCGCCGTGGACGAGCGCGACCGCCGCGGCGAAACGTGCCGCCGCCGACGCGTAGTGCGCGACGAGCTCCGGTTCGGGCGCGGTGCGCGCACCGGTGGTCCGGACGAACGGCTGCGCGACCTCGTCGACCGTGAGCCCGGGCTCCTCGAGCCGCCGCACCGACCACAGCGCCTGGATCGCGGCGCCGAGCGCGGCCGACTCGGCCTCGGCGAGCGGTTCGACCGGCACCCGGAACACCGCGGCGAGGATCGCGCGCCACAGCGGGTTCCGCGCCGCGCCGCCGACCAGTCGGACCTCGTCGACGTCGAGACCGAGGCGTCGCATGCGATCGAGGCCGGCGCCGAGGTTGAGCGAGGTGCCTTCGAGCGCGGCGCGGTAGAGCTGGCCCGGGCGCAGCGTGCCGGGTCGGATGCCGAGCAGCGTGCCGGTCGCGTTCGGCAGGTCGGGCACACGCTCGCCGAGCAGGAACGGCAGCCACAGCAGACCGTCGGCGCCGGGCGGCACCGCGCTCGCGGCAGCCGTCAGCGTCGCATGGTCGAGGCCCGTCAGCACGACGATCTCCTCGGTGACCCCGGTCAGGTTCATCACGCAGCACAGCGGCAGCCAGGCGCCGTCGCTGCTGCAGAACGGTGCGATCAGGCCCTCGGGATCGACGACCGGCCGATCGGCGCGCGTGAAGATCGTGCCCGAGGTGCCGAGGCTGACGACCACGACGCCGGGACGGGTCGCGCCGGCACCGATCGCCGACATCATGTTGTCACCGCCGCCGGCGGCCACCGGGATCCCTGCCGGCAGCCCGAGCAGCTCGGCGCCGCGCGCCGACAGCCGACCGGCGAGCGCGCCCTCGGCCGACAGCGGCGGCAGCAGCGCCGGCAGGCCGTCGTCGATCGCGGCCATCGCGGCCGCGTCGAACGCGCGCCGGTGCGGATCGAAGAAGCCGGTGCCCGAGGCGTCGCCGCACTCCATCGTCGCCGCGCCGGTCAGCACGAAGTTGACGTAGTCGTGCGGCAGCAGCACGCGCCGCACGCGCTGCCAGTGGTGCGGCTCCTGTTCCTTGAGCCAGAGCAGTTTGCTGGCCGTGAAGCCGGTCGGCACCCGCAGCCGCGCCGCCTCGGCGCTGGTCGCGGTGTCGCACCAGAGTTTCGCCGGCCGCACCACGCGGGCGCCGTCGTCGAGCACGACGCAGCCGTGCTGCTGGCCCGAGACGCCGATGCCCGCGATCTCCGCGCCGTCGACCGCGGCCAGCACGTCGCGCGCGGTGCGCTGCACCGCGTCGATCCAGCGGTCGGGGTGCTGCTCCATGTGGCCGGGCGGCAGCCCGGCGAGCAGCTCGAGCGGTTCCTGGGCGCGCGCGACGACTTCGCGACGCTCGGCGTCGATCACGAGCGCCTTGCAGCTCTGGGTGCCGACGTCGAATCCGAGGAAGAGGTTGGTCATGAAGTCCTCTACCCGCCGCGCACGCCGAGCAGATGCTCGACCATCAGCTGGTCGAGCCGCTCGTAGCCGAGGCCGCGGCTGGCGACCGCGTCGACGTCGATCTCGAGTTCCTTGAGCTTCGCGGCCTTCTGGATCGTGTAGCCGCGCGTCAGCAGCGGCGTCAGCTCACGGTCGGTCTGCTCGGCGATCAGCGCGGTGACCTCGGGATCGGCGTCGAACGCCTGGGCGCGCGCCTTCAGGATCTTGTAGGTCCGCATGCAGCCGGTCGCGAACGCCCAGACGCCCTCCTCGTCCTCGGTGCGGTAGGCGTGCGCGTCGAAGTGACGCGGCCCCTCGTAGCCCGGACCGCCGGCGGTGCCCTCGAGCAGCCGCACCAAGAGGAACGCGCCCTTCTGGTCCTCGCTACCGAAGCGCAGGTCCTGGTCGTAGCGGCCGATCTTCTGACCGTTGAGGTCGATGTGGAACAGCTTGTCGCACGCCATCGCCTGCGCGACGTTGTGCGCGAAAGACAGCCCCGCCATCACCTCGTGCGCGACCTCGGGGTTGACGCCGACCATGTCGCCGTGCTCGAGCGTGCTGATGAAGTGCAGCATGTGGCCGGTCGTCGGCAGGTAGAGGTCGCCGCGCGGCTCGTTCGGCTTGGCCTCGAGCGCGAACTTCATGCCGTAGTTGTTGTCGCGGACGTAGCCGCAGAGGAAGTCGATCGCGTCGCGCATCCGGTGCCACGCCGTGCGCGGATCGCGGCAGGCGTCGGCCTCGACGCCCTCGCGACCGCCCCAGAACACGTAGATCTTCGCACCGAGCTCGGCGCCGAGATCGATCGCGCGCATCGTCTTCTGCAGCGCGAACGCACGCACCTTCGGATCGTTGGCGGTGAACGCGCCGTCCTTGAAGATCGGGTGCGAGAACAGGTTCGTCGTCGCCATCGGCACGACCATGCCGGTGTCGGCCAGCGTCTGCTTGAAGGCCTTGACGATCGCGCTCTGCTCGCTCGCCGACGCGCCGAACGGCACCAGGTCGTTGTCGTGCAGGTTGACGCCGTAGGCGCCGAGCTCGGCGAGCCGGCGCACGATGTGGTTCGGGTCCATCGTCGGCCGCACCGACGGGCCGAACGGATCGCGGCCGGGGTTGCCGACCGTCCAGAGACCGAACGTGAACTTGTCCTCTCGGACCGGGTCGAAGGCGTGCATGAGCGCTGGAATCTACCGGCCGGACGGACGCGGCGACACCGTCCGGAACTACTGGTTGTCGAGCAGCTCCGCGGCGGTCCACGGCTCATTGCGCTTGCCGCACGCCTTGCGCTCGGCGGCGACCTGCTCATCGGTGACGAGCGACGCCTCGTGGCCGAACGCGCGCCGCAGGTAGCTCAGGGCGGCCGCGAGGTCCTGGTCCGCCATGTGGCCGTGGCCCGGCATCTCGCTGTTCCATTCGGCATCGCCGATCTCGATCTTGCCCTTGACGCCGTGCAGCGCGATCCGGATCAGCGTGCGCTCGCCGCCGGTGACCCACTCCGAGTCGCGCAACGGCGGC
>JAGQRB010000388.1 GCA_020425925.1 Planctomycetota bacterium | reverse complement strand
CAACAACTGGACGCTGGTCAACACCGGCCTGCGCCCCACCGAGTCGTGGGCCGTCGTCGCGTCGCCGACGACCGTGTTCATCGGCACGACCGGCGGCGTCTTCACGCGCTGACGCGGCCGTCGTGCAGGCCGCGCTCGCGGCGCCACTCGGCGAACCGCTGCCTGCGCGCCTTGCCGGCGAACCAGACCCGCAGCACCCGCAGGGTCGGGTGGCCGACGAAGCACTCGAGGTCCTCGACCTCGGCGACGCTCGGACCGCCGATCGCGAGCGTGTGCAGCGCCGGCAGCGCAGCCAGGGGCGACAGATCGGTCAGGCGTTTGGCAGCGTGCAGGTGGACCTCGCGCAGCGCCGCGAGATGACCGAGCTCGGGCAACTCGCGCACCTCGCCGATGCCGTGGAGCCGCAACCGCTCGAGGCCATCGCAGCCGCGCAGGAACCCGATGTCGGACAGCCCCCGCGGCAGCGAGATCTCCAGCTCACGGAGCCGCCCGAGCCGAGCGAGCGTGGCGACGTCGCAGACACCGCCGAACAGGCCGAGCGACTCGAGCCGCGGCAGCGCGAGCAACGGCGCGAGATCACGCTTGTCGAAGCCGCCGACCAGCGACACCTGCCGCAGCTCGGGCAACGCCGCGATCGCCGCGAGCGGGGCGATCTTGCCACCGAGCGCGAGCGCCTCGAGGCCGGCGAGGTGCTGCACGGCGTGCAGATCGAGGCGCGGCCCCGAGGGCTGGCACAGCGTCAGTCGGACGAGTGACGGCGCCGGCGCCGCCAGGAACCCGAGATCCGCGAACCGTCCGACCCGGAAGCGCAGCGCGCGCACGCCGCGGAGCCCCACGAGCTCGGCGGGCGGCGGACCCTCGACGTCCCAGGCGAGGTCGACGTCGGGCCAACGCCGCAGCAGAACGTCTCGGCACCAGTCGAAGAACGCCGGCCCCGCCGCATGTCGGATCTGGACCAGCCGCAACCAGGGATCGCGGTTGCCGGCGCCGCGCCATTCCTCCTCGGCGGCCTCGAGCTCACGCAGCGCCCGGGCCGCCAGCGCCGGGGAAAATGGCTCGTCGCAATTCAGGACCCGACCGCCGAGGAACCACGCCGCTTCGTCGACCACGGGGACCAGCCTACCGGACCGGCGGCCGAGCGCGTCCTGGGGTATCGTGGCAGCCGGCGGCGCACTGCCGCCAACGACCTCGTTCTTCTCGCCTGTCTCGCGAGGACACCATGCGAAACCACCTGTCCCTTCCCTGCCCGTCCCTTGCCTTTCTGGCCCTGCTGCTGCCCGCCACCGCCGGCGCCCAGAGCGTGCTCGGCATCCTCAACAACACCGACACGTCGTTCACCTCGCGCGGCAGTGCGACGGTCCCGAACACCAACCCGAGCGTCAGCTTCGTGCGGCTCGACAAGGAAGCCTACGCCGGCTGGGGCGTGAACCCGGCGACTCCCGGCATGCGCGAGATCCTCGGCATGAACGGCGTGCTGCAGGACCAGATCGATACCACGCCGGACACCTACGGCCTCGTGGTCTACACCGAGGACGTCGCCAACCCGAACTACCCGGACGTCACGACGCCGGTCGGCTCGGTCGGCCCGATCTCGCTGCCGACGGGCACCAGCGGCGCTGCCGCCGCCTGGGCGATCAACGTGAACTTCACGACACCGATGCTCGCACCCGCGACCGGCGACGTGTTCCTCGGCGTCGACATGCCGCAGCCGCTGACCGGCACCTGGCCGACCGATGGCGTCTCGTGCCACGCGCTCTACTACGTCAGCGTGACGTCGGGCATCAACGACCTGCCCGGCGGCAGCCACCCGACGACCTCGCCCGAGGACAACAACGGCGGCTGGTACTCCGCCGTCTCGACGCTGCCGCCGACCTACACGACGACGCAGCGGCAGTGGAAGCTGCAGCCGCTGGTCGCCGGCGCCGCCGGTGTCGCCGGCACGATCACGAACCAGACCTCGGCGCCGCAGAGCAACGCCGCACCCGGCACCTCGAGCATGGCATCGGGTCTCTACCCCGACGCCGCCAACCCGCCGCTGAACGCCGGCCGCGCCGACGACATCGTCAGCCGCTGGTACATGAGCGGTGCGCCGGCGGGCACGCTGGTGTTCTTCCTGGCGTCGTTCAACGCGTTCGGCCCCGAGATCCCGCTGAGCACGTTCGTGCCGGGGAGCGGCGTGGTCTGCCTCGACACCGCCGCGTTCTTCCAGATCGGCTTCTCGCCGGTGACGGCGGACCAGGCGTTCTTCACCTGGACGCTGACCCCGGCCGCCCGCTCGGCGGTCGCCGGCCTGCGCATCGTGCACCAGTCGATCGGGCTCGACCCGGCGACCGGCATGGCGATGGCGAACGGCTGCACGCGGCAGCTGCTCTGATCGCGGCGGGCGCGCGGCGGTCAACTCGAGCCGGCTGGCCCGGCTCGGAGGAGTCGAGCGAGATCCTCGCAGACCATCGCGAGCGCCTGCCGCTCGCCGTCCGCCCGGAATGCGCCGTAGTCACCGGCCAACGTGTGGTCCCAGCCGGCTTCGACCTCCTCGTCCGACCTGCGGCCGGCGGGTCCATCCGGGAACGTCGGACTCAGACGCCACGACTCGAGTCGCGACAAGCGGCATCGAAAGAGGTGTGGATCGGTCACCGAGCGGAACAGTCGGATGCGAATCGAGACCGGTTCGCCACCGGGACCGGCGGTCGGATGATCGAACTCGAGGGTCTTGATGAGCTCGAACAGGTCGGATGCGCTCGGGATCCCGGCGAGGATGTCGTCTCGACGTTCGGTCATGCACTCGCACGATATGGCGCGCACCGATACCGCAACAGCACACGCAAGCCGCGGGTCGATGGAGCGTCCACGCACCGACATGCCTGCCGTTTCTGCCGCTCCTGCGAACGACGTCGAGTAGCTACTTCACCGGGATAGGAGCGCGGACGTCGTCATCCGTCCCGAGAACGCGGTCCGGACCGCCGCTCACCACCTCCATCGGATCGCGCGCGGACGGTCGCAGCGTGTAGGGCATGCCCCACGGATCGAGACACTGGGGGCCGAGCCTGTCGAGGAGCCTTGGATACCTCCGGATGAAGCGCTCCAGCGAGGAGGGCATGTCCGATCCACGTGCCTGCGCAATCGCCCACTCGCCGGCGAGAACATGCGTGTAGGTCGACGCCTCCCAGTCCCGCGTGACGCCGTGTCCAACCCGAACCTGGCCGAAGCTCCACAAGAAGAGACAAGAGACCAGCAGGGTCGACCAGAGAGCCAGTTGGAGCACGGGCTTCGACGCACGCAGCAAGAGGTTGCCTTGGAAGCTCGTTTGCATGGCCAGGCGCGCCACTACGTGCTGATCACCCCCGCCGGTGCGCCAGCTTCCGCGTGCGCTCGCGCCACTCGACCTCCAGCTCGGCAGGCTCGACCCCGAACGCGCTGCGGAAACACTCTGCCTGCCGCGCCAGCAGCTCCTCGGGCGTCGGCGAGCGCTGCCGTTCGTGCAGCGGATCCTTGAAGCTCCGCACGAACCGCGCGAGCTCTTCACGCCGCGCGTGCATCAGGTAGTCGACGAAGAACCACGCCTGGATGTGCTGCTCCATCCCGAACTTCGTGCTGTCGCGCCGCGCGAGCAACTCATCGAGCGGCTCGAACACGTCGTTCTTCATCAGGCCGAGCGCGCGGTCGTCCCACTTCCAGAACGCCGAGTCCTCGCGCTCGCGTTCGTCGCGGATGTCGTAGATCGGATAGCGCGGACTCACGCGTCGCGCATACCAGTGCGCCATGCCGAGCGACAGCCACGGCGGCACCTCGTGGCCGTAGGAGCGGTAGGCATTGAGCAGGTTCGCGACCACGTTGTAGGCGAGGTGGACCTGCAGCACGAGGTCGTTGGCGAGCTGCCCCTTGTTGTATTCTTCGGGTGCGCAGACGCCGAGCGTGACGCCGCCGGGGAAGTAGATGCGCAGCGGATGGTCGGCCTCGTGGCCGGCGTACTTGCGGGTGTAGCGCGCGTTGCTCGCGGTGCGCTTGACGACGACGACGACGAACTTCTCCCGCATGCCGAGGTACGGGCCCTCGCCCATGTACTCGGCCGGTGCCGTGCGCGGGTCCATCGGCGTCGCCGGGAAGTCGGCATCGCGGACACCGAGGCTCTGCTGGACCTCGGCGTAGAGCTCCTCGAGCCGCTGCGCGACGAGGTGCGCGCGCAGCCACGGATCGAGCGTGCGCACCGACGGCTTGACGTTCGGCAGGCGTTCGGCGAGCCGGGTGAGCTCGGCTTTGACCGCGGTCTTCCACTCGCGGTCACCGCGACCGGTGGCAACCGGTGACAGCGCGCAACCGAGGCGGAAGTGCGCGGTCTCGATCCAGGCCAGCGTCTCGTCGCCGAGCAACTCCTCGACGTCGGCCGTGGTGTGCACCACGCAGTCGAACGAGCCGACCGCGACGTAGCCGGCGCGCGTGAGCGCATCGGGATCGCCGCCGGTGTAGGGGTCGGGCGGGGCGCTCTTGGTCTGCGCGCCTGCCGCGAGCGCCACGCCTGCCAACACGGCGGCGAACCGCCAGGAACTCGAACGAGGGCCGCGCATCGCGGCCAGTATCCCGGGCCCGCGCGGCGGTAACCACCCCGCCGCAGCCGGGCATCAGGCGATCACGGCGCCGTGATCGACGCGCTCGCGTAGTCGAACGACAGGCTCGCGTCGTTCGTCAGACCGACGTCGCCGGTGCCGTCGAGGCCGACCGCGCGCAGGCGATCCGGACCGCTCGCGGCCGCGTCGATCGCATAGACCGCGCGGATGCCGTCCTTGGACCAGCGCAGCGTCTGGCTCGTGAAGTAGGTGTTGAACGTGCCGGAACGGAAGACGGTGTGGCCGTCGATGCCGAGCAGGAACCACTCGCCGGGGTGGAACGCCTGGGTCTCGTTGCGGACCAGCGTCGCCAGCCGCGAACCGTCGCGGTTCCACGACAGCCTCACCACCTGCTGGCCGACCGCGTCGATCGCTTCGCTCGCGAAGCCGCTGCCGTCGGTGGCGACGATCCAGACCCGGTGGTCGAGGAACGAGACGCGCGTCGCGTAGGCGAGATGCTGGCCGTCAGGAGCCCAGGCGAACAGCTCGCCGAGGATCGTCTGGCCCGGCGGCACCGCCGCGTTCGCGACCGTGCGCGTGTTGGCGTCGGCATCGTGAACCACGAGCTGCACCGCGCCGGCGGGCGTGTTCGTGACCGGGTCGTAGTCGGCCGCGATCGCGAGCCGGTTCGACTGCGGTGCCCACTCCCAGCGCTCGACGGTCGACGACGACAGCGCGCGGCGGCTGTAGTCGTTCGCGAGCTCGTAGACGTTGACACCGAGCATCGCGCCCGCCGGGTGCGTCAGCACCGTCTGCGCGAGCCAGCGGCTGTCGTACGACCAGGCGTAGTCGCCGATCCGGACGGACGAGCCGGTCGTGCCGTTGCTGAGTTCCAGCGCCGTGCCGAGATCGGTGCGGCGCCGGAAGACCTGGAACTGGTCCTCGGCCCGCGCGTGGTCGGAGCGCAGCGCGATCCAGGCGCTGTCCGGCGAGAACGTCACGTCCCGGATGTCGCGGCCCGGCGGCACGGACAGCACGGTACTGGCGCCTTCGCTGCCGGTGCTCGCGTCGTGCAGGCGCAGCTCGAAGCGCGTCGTCGTCTGCTGCATCATGCAGAACAGATGGCGGCTGTCGGGCGACCAGCCGTAGTCGGCCGCAACGAAGATCGAGGCGATGCCCGACTGGTAGACGCGGTAGTGGCTGCCGCCATCGCGACCGACGCGGAACAGCTCGGCGCGGTCGTCGACGATGCCGTCGGCGCGGTAGGCGAGGCTCCGGCTGTCGGGTGCCCAGGCGAAGTCCATCACGTCGTCGAACGTGTTGGCGAGCACCGAGACCCGGATCGGGCCGCTGCCGCCGATCTCGGCGACGTAGAGCTCGTAGCGATCGACGGTGTCGCGATCGGCGACAAACGCGACCGCACCGCCGTCCGGCGACACCGCGTAGCCGCGCACCGTGGTCATTGCCGGCGAGCCGAGCGCCACCGGCAGCGCGCTCGCATCGTCGGGGACCTCGAACAGCTGGCGGCCGTTCGCGGCGAGGTAGACCGCGGTCGCAGGCGCCCGCTGGATCGGGCCGGGACCGGGGCCGGGGCCGACCGCGCTGCCGCCACCGCCGCCGCTACAGCCGGCGAGCGCGAGCAGCGCGATGGCGACGATGGCGCCGCGACGCCGCGGCAGGCAGGGGGACTCGGTGCGCATGTTCATGCCGACCGATGCGCGCGGCGGCACCCGAACCCGCAGTGCGAGCCCGGAAAAACGCGATTCAGTCGCCGACGGTGAGCTGCGCCGGGGCCGACAGCAGCACCCCGTAGGTCGCCGTCGGCGCCAGCACGCCGAACTGGGCGAAGACCGCAAGCCCCCGCAGCACCGGGTCGTCGGGGATCGGCATCGGGACCGCACGGTCGCCGGCCGGGCCCATGGTCACGAGCAGGCTCGCGCCGACGCCGATGCGCCAGTCGCAACCCGGCCCGAAAGACAACGTCGCGGTCGCGAGCGAGAGGCCGAGCACGCCGAGGCTCGCCGGCGCCGCACGCAGATCGAGGCTGTGGCCGGGATCGCCGATCCGCGGCAAGCCGAAGCTGGTCAGCGTCGGCGTCGCGAGGCCGGGGGAACCGCAGGACGGACCGATGTCACGCACGTCCGCAGGCATGCCGCCGACCTGCCAGAGCAGCGAGTCGGTCTGCAGCAGCACCCGACCGCGATGCGAATCGCCGACGGCGCCGACGACCGGGTCGTCGAACCGGCCGAAGAACGGCGCCGCGGTCGATCCGAACGGAGCCCAGTTCGTGCCCGTCCACGCCAGCGTCGCGATGATTCCGGCGCCGGGCGAGGTGAACGCGAGCACCCGATTGCTGCCGGGATCCCCGGCGATCCCGAGCACGTACTGCGGCGCCGCCGGCGCGAACTGCGACCAGCTCTGCCCGTTCCATCGCAGCACGCCGCCGGCGTTCGCGCGCTCGTAGCACAGCACCCCGACACCGCTCGGATCGGGAGTCAACGCCGCCGTCGGGCCCGAAGTCACCGGCCCCGAACCCGAGACGTTCGCCCACAGCGCGCCGTCCCATTCCCAGGTGTCGCTGAGCGCAACGCCAGCGTCGTAGCCGCCGTGCAGCACGACGCGCCCGCGGCCGGCATCGAGCGCCAGGCCCGCAGCCCACCGTGCCGGCGGTCCGACCGCCGCGAGCTGGGTCCAGCTCACGCCGTCCCAGCGCCAGAGGTCCGACAGGCTCTGCGACGTCAGGTCGGAGCCGCCGAACATCAGCACCCCGCCGGCGAGGCCGGTGGCCATCGCCGGCCGGAATCGCGCGACCGGCCCGAGCAGCGGCGTCGCGGTCTGCTGCCAGCGCAGGCCGTCCCATTCCCAGAGCTCGGCCGTCAGGCCCGCGGTGGTCGACGCACCGCCGAACCAGACCGCGCGATCGCGCGCGGCGTCGTAGGCGAGCGCGGCGCCGTGACGCAGCGGCGGAGCCGCCAGCGGCCCGACCGCCTGCCACGCCGCGCCATTCCAGGCCCAGGCATCGTTGCGCGTTTCCTGCAGGGTGGTCATGCCGCCGAACGCGACGACCTCGCCGCGCGCCGGGTCGAACGCCATCGCGTGCAGCCGTCGCGCGAACAGCGGGGTCGGGGCCTGGATCGTCCACTGCTGTCCGTCCCAGAGCCAGGTGTTCGCCGTCGACGAGATCGAACCGCCGCCGTGCGCGACGACCTTGCCGCGCGCGAGGTCGAACGCGCACGCGAAGTTCCCATCGGTCGGCCCGCCGGTCGCGAGCAGCT
>JAGQRB010000387.1 GCA_020425925.1 Planctomycetota bacterium | reverse complement strand
GTGGGTGCGCTCGAGGCGCCGCCGGCCCGCACCGGTGGGCGCCTGACGCAGCTCGACCTGCAGCTCGTCGGGGCGCTGGGCCTCGGCGTCGCCGGTGACGAAACGCAGCGCGACGATCTCGTCGGGCGCCGCGATCACGCCCTCGCCGAGCAGGAAGCCGCGCGCGAGGTCCTCGTCGCGCCCCGGCGTGCGCATCGTCAACAGCTCCTGGCCGTGGACCGCGAGCAGCAGCGGCTCCTCGCGGACGAGCCGGTCGCTGCGGCCGTCGGCGAGCTCGCGCGCGATCGCGCCGGACGGCAGCTCTTCGGTCACGCGTTCAGTTGCCGACGCCGAGCTGAGCCGCGTCGGACAAGGTCGCGCCGAGCGCGTTCACACCCGGGTCGATCGCGAACGCCTGCTGGTAGAGGTTCAGACCGATCAGTCCCGGCGTGTTCGGCAGCGTCAGCGACCAGAACGCGCGGTTGTTGGTGCCGGCGAGGAACTGGGTGCTGTCGGCGCTGACACGCGCGAAGCAGCCGGGAGCGCCGAGCGACGCCATCGCGAACGGCAGCGAGCCGAGCGGCGAGACCGTGTTGCTGAACCCGGTCGCCATGATCGCGATGTTCACCGGCAGGTTGGTGATCCGGACGTCGAGCGTCTGGCCGATCTGCGGCAGCGACAGGTTCTGCAGCGCCGAGGTGCCCAGCGATCCGGCGCAGCCGGCGCCGAAGATGCTGTAGCTCGCCGGGAACGCGTCGCGCGTGCAGCAGCGGATCGCCCAGATGCCCTGGTAGTAGATCCCGCAGATCGGGATGCCGGTGACGGTCGCGTTGGTGACGTCCCACCAGCCGCGGTAGGCGCCGCCGCAGGTGTCGTGGTACTCGATGATGCTGGTCTGCGCCGGCGTGATCACCGAGTTGCAGAAGATCGTCGTCAGCGAGTTGTCGGTGAAGAAGTTGGCGGGCCAGCCGTTCTGACAGCTGCCGGTCGGGTGCAGGTTCTGGTCGACACGGAAGCAGATCGCGAAGCGGCGCACGAACGGCGTGCCGTTCGGCGGCGCGGTGCCGACGACGATGTTGTAGGTGCTGGTGTCGAGCACGTTGAAGCCGTGGCTGCTGACCTGCATGTTGGCGCTGAGGTTCTGCGACAGGCTGAACACCCGCGTGCCCATGTTGAGCTGGCCGCCGGTGAACTGCACGCCGTCGTAGACCTCGACGTCGAGCAGCGCGTTCAGGCCCGCGATGCCGCCGGGCGCACCCCAGGGCGCCACCACCTGGGTGACGATCTGCGGCCCCATGCTGGCCGGCATCTCGAATACGACGCCGGCGCTCTCGCCCTCGTCGAGGCCCTGGATCACGCTGACCGCGGTCGGGTTCGGCGAGACCTGCGGCAGCGTGTCGCGCTGCCACCAGGTGTCGCTCGCGGTCGCGCAGCCCTGGGCGGCGAGGTGCGGCGTGAAGGCGGCGAGGCCGCCGAGAAGGCCGAGAGCGAGCGTGCGATTCATGAGTGCCTCCGGGAGCGGAAGGAGCGCGGCCGAGCGAACGAGACAGCGGCCCAATGCTCGGCCGGATCCGGTGAGGCGTCAAGCCAGGGCCCGCGATAGCATCCCGCCCCGATGTTGCGCCTGGTCTCGCTGCTCGGAATCGCCGTGATGCTGGTGGTCTGTTTCGCGCTGTCGAACAACCGGCGGGCGGTGTCCTGGCGGCTCGTCGGGGTCGGATTGCTGGTACAGGCCGTGCTCGGGGTCACGTTCCTGTTCTGGGCCGACGGCAACGCCGCGCTGCAGGCGGTCGGCCGCGGCTTCGACCAGTTCCTGCAGCTCGGCCAGAAGGGCTCGGAGTTCGTCTTCGGGCCGCTCGCCACCGGCAAGACCGGCATGGGGTTCGTCTTCGCGTTCCAGATCCTGCCGACGCTGATCTTCTTCAGCAGCTTCATGGCGGTGCTCTACCACCTCGGCGTCATGCAGCTGGTGGTGCGCGCGATGGCCTGGGTGATGGTGCGCGTGCTCGGCACGTCGGGCAGCGAGTCGCTGTCGGCCTGCGCCAACGTGTTCGTCGGCCAGACCGAGGCGCCGCTGCTGGTGCGGCCGTACCTCGCGGGCATGACGCTGAGCGAGCTGCACACGATCATGGTCGGTGGTTTCTGCACGATCGCCGGTGGCGTGTTCGCGCTCTACGTCCAGTTCATCGGCGGTGACGACCCGGCCGCCCGCGCCGAGATCGCCGGGCATCTGATGGTCGCGAGCGTGATGGCGGTGCCCGCCGGGTTGGTCTGCAGCAAGCTGCTCTGGCCCGAGACCGAACGCAGCGAGACGATGGGCACGGTGAGTCGCACCGCCGAGTCGCCCTACGGCAATGTCGTCGAGGCCGCCGCCGGCGGCGCTTCCGACGGGCTCAAGCTGGCGCTCAACGTCGGCGCGATGCTGATCGCGTTCCTGGCGTTGATCAACGTGATCGATTTCCTGCTGCCCGCCGGCCTGACGCTGCAGTCGTTGCTCGGCCTGGTGTTCTGGCCGATCGCGGCGGTGATGGGCGTGCCGGCGGGCGAGATCACGACCCTCTCCGAGCTGATCGGCACCAAGCTCGTCGCGACCGAGCTCGTCGCCTACAGCGACCTCGGCCAGATGGTGGCGGCCGGCACGGTGTCGCCGCGCACCAAGATGATGGCGAGCTTCGCGCTCTGCGGTTTCGCGAGCTTCGGCAGTGTCGCGATCCAGATCGGCGGGCTCGGCGCGATGGCCCCCGAGCGCCGAACCGACCTCGCGCGGCTCGGCATCCGCGCGATGTTCGCCGGTGCGATCGCGACCTGCATGACCGCGTGTGTCGCCGGTGCGCTGATGGGGGGCGAATGACGGACCAGGCTGACGAAGCCGGGCTCGTCGAGCGCGCCGCGACGGCGCTGCGGCAGCGGCTCGGGGAACGCGCCGACGCCAGGCTCGCGATCGTGCTCGGCAGCGGGCTCAAGGGTTTCGCCCGGCGGGTCGCCGACCGCGTCGAGGTACCGTTCGCGGACGTGCCGGGGTGGCCGGCACCGCGCGTGGAGGGCCACGGCGGCGCGTTGGTCGCCGGCACCGTCGGCGGCACGCCGGTGCTCTGTCTGACGGGCCGGGTGCACCTCTACGAAGGTCACCGACCGGCGGAGGTGGTGCGCGCGGTGCGCACGTTGCGCCGGCTCGACGTGCCGTCGTTCCTGCTCACCAACGCCGCGGGCGGCTGCGCCGACGACCTCTCGGCCGGTGACCTGATGCGCATCGTCGACCACCTCAACCTGACCGGCAGCTCGCCGCTGATCGGCCCGCACGAGCCCGGGTTCGGGCCGCGTTTTCCCGACCAGTCGGCGGTCTGGAGCCCGCGGCTCGGCGCGCTGCTGCAGCAGAGCGGCAAGCAGCACGGTGTCGCGCTGCGCGCCGGTGTCTACGCCGGCCTGCTCGGCCCGTCCTACGAGACGCCGGCAGAAGTCCGCATGTGCAAGACGCTCGGTGCCGATGCAATCGGCATGAGCACGGTGCACGAGGCGATCGCGCTGAACGCGATGGGGGCGGAGCTCGCCGGCCTGTCGCTGGTCTCGAACCTGGCCGCCGGACTGGGCGAGACCGCGCTGTCGCACGACGAGGTCGTCGCCGCGGGCGCCGAGGCCGCCGACCGGCTCGAAGCGATCGTGACGGAGTTCTGCCGGCTGCAATGAGCTACCCCGAGCTCACCATCCGGCCGTACCGCCCCGGCGACGAGCAGCAGATCCTCGAGACCTTCAATCTCGTGTTTCGCGAGGTCTGCGGCGACTCGTTCGTCGACCGCACGATGACGGAATGGCGCTGGCAGTACCACGACAATCCGATGGGGCACCGGATCTCGCTCGCGGTCGCGCCCGACGGCACGATCGTGTCGCAGTACGCCGGAGTGCCGGTGCTCGCCGACACGCCGTTCGGCGAGCAGCGGTTCATCCACTGCGTCGACTCGATGACCCATCCGAAGTGGCGCAAGGGGCTGAAGCGCCCTGGCGTGTTCGTGATCACCGGCTGGCCGTTCTCGGCCCACAGCCGGCGGATCCAGGACGCGGTGCTGTACGGGTTCCCGGTCGACACCGCGTTCCGGATCGGCTCGCGCTACCTCGAGTACCACTTCCTGCGCGACATCGACTACCTGACGCGCGACGCCGGTGCCGGGGTCTTTCCGGCGCCGAGCGGGGTGGCGATCGAACGCGTCGACGCGATCCCGGCCGATATCGGCGCGCTCTACGCGGTGATGCGGGCCGAGAAGCGCCTGCTGTTGCGCCGCGACTATCGCTACCTCGACTGGCGATACCGCCGCAATCCACAGCGCGCCGACTACGAGCTCTGGACCGCGCGCGCGTTGCCCGATCGTCGCCTGATCGGGTTCGTCGTGCTCAAGCCCAAGGCCGGCCTCGCACCCGACAGCGCGACGATCGCGGACTGGCTCGCCGCCGAAACCGACGATCGCGCGATCGATGCGCTGGTGCACGTCGCGACGCGGCGTCTGCTGGAGGAGCAGAAGGACCTGCTGATGACCGTGTTCCCCGAGTGGTCGTCCGAGTGGCAGGCGCTGGCGGCACGCGGCTTCGCGAAGACGCCGTCGGCGACCTGGCTGCAGCGGCGGCTGGTCTACCTGATCACGGGCTCGCCGCTGACCGCGGACGTCCTGCAGCGCGACTGGTGGTACGCGCTGGGCGACAGCGATCTCGCCTAGCTTCTGGCTACTTGCCGGCCGCCGGCAGTAGGTCGGCGAACTCCGTGGCGTTCCACATCTCCTTCAGCGAGTCGAACGCCTCGACGTCGTCGGCCGTCGCGCGGGCCTCGGTGACGGCCGCCGCGAACAGCTCGCGGGCGCGCTCGAGCCGGTTGCCGTGCCAGTGG
>JAGQRB010000386.1 GCA_020425925.1 Planctomycetota bacterium | reverse complement strand
TCTCGGTCGCGACCGCGGCCGACCAGGCGCCGCGGTCGCCACGCTCGGCGAGCAGCGCGTGCAGCGGTTCGGTCGCGGCGCGCCGGGTCGTCGGGGCGGTGCGCAGCAGCGCCTGGGCGCCGAAGAACGCGTGCAGCGGGTCCCGCCGCGGCGCCGGCGGCCAGGCCACCGCCACCGTGAACTCGGGCGGATGCTTCGCGCCGAGGATCAGATCGGTCAGGTGCAGCGCGGCGTCGGTGCGGCGGGTGTGGTCGACGGCGATCCGCCCGCGCGCCGCCCGCGCGAGGCGCTCCATGGCGTCGGCCTGGCCGTCGAAGCCGAACGCCCGCACGGTCTCGCCGAGCACGGCGAGCAGCGCGAGCTCGTCGGCACCGAGCGCCGTGTGGCCGGCGCGCGCGAGCTCGTCGAGGGTCGCGGCGGCGGCCTGCACCACGTTGCGCTGCAGCAGCTTGTAGTTCGACAGGCCGTAGCACTCGGTCATCGCCAGCGACGCCAGCAGCTGAGCGGCCCGCGCGCAGGGCGTGCCGCCCGGCGCGAACCGGCCGCGGTCGTCCTGCCAGGTGCGGAGATCGCGGATCACGAGCTTGAGCGGGTCCTTGTAGCGACCGTTGCGCAGGGTCGAGCCGTCGGCGAGGAACGCGAGTGCGATCCAGGCGCAGCGCTCGACGTCGCGGTCCTCGATCGCGCCCGATACGGATTCGCCGAGGAACGCCATCGTGGGGGCGAGGTCGAAGCGCGGCTGCTGGCCGGTCGCGGTCGCGGTCGGGATCGGAACGGCGACGGCGAGGCCGACGAGGGTGGCGAGCAGCGGGCGCATGCTCGTGCAACGGCCGGCGGTGCGCCCCGGTTCGGCCCTATTCGTGCCCGACGACGTCGTCGCGCAGCCCGGCGGCTGCCGCCATGATCGAGGACAGCTCGTCGACGCCGACCCCGGCATCCTGGAGCGTCGACTGCAGGTGGCCGGCGACGGCGCCGAAGTGCGCGTCGGTGATGCCGCGGCCGCGGTGGGCGTCGCGCATGTTACGGCCCTCGTAGCGGTTCGGGCCGCCGAGCGCGTAGGTCAGGAACGCGAGCTGGTGGCCGCGTTGACGCGCCATGTCGGTGGCCGCGAACAGCGGCGCGAGCAGCTCGTCCGCGAGCACGCGCCGGTAGAAGTCATCGACGACGGCGGCAAGGGCAGGCTTGCCGCCGATGCGGTCGTACAGGGTCTGGGTCTCGGGCATCGGTCGTCCTCCTTCCTCGGAGCGCCGCCCCGTTCCTTCGCCGGACACGCTTTTCGGCCCGGCTCACGCGCCCGACGATCGGGGATGTCCCTGTTTCCCGGATCGGGATGGCATTCCCGACCGGTCAGGCGCCGCCGTGCTCGGCCGCCGGCGCCCGGCCGTAGAGCCAGCGCACGCCGCGAACCGTCCGACCCGCCAGTTGCCGCAGGTCCTCGAGCGCGAGGTAGAGCGCCGGCACCAGCACGAGGCTGACGAAGGTCGCGAAGATCACGCCGAAGCCGAGCGACACGCCCATCGGTACCAGGAAGCGCGCCTGCACGCTCTTCTCGAGCAGCAACGGCGAGAGGCCGCCGAATGTCGTCAGCGAGGTCAGGAGGATCGGCCGGAAGCGGCGCACGCCGGCGCTGCGGACCGCCGCGAGCACGGTGTCGTGGTGCTGGCGGCGGTTGTTGATCCAATCGACCAGCACGATGTTGTCGTTGACGACGACGCCCGACAACGCGACCACGCCGAACAGCGACAGGATGCTGAGGTCGTAGCCGGTGATCATGTGACCCGCGATCGCGCCGATGACGCCGAACGGGATCGCCGTCATGATCATGAACGGCTGCAGGAACGAGCGCAGCGGGATCGCCATCAGCGCGTAGATGATGAACAGCGCGAGCAGGTAGCCACCGGCGAGCGATCGCAACAGGTCGTTCTTCTTCTTCTGGTCGCCCTCGAACGCCCAGCCGAGGCCCGGGTGGCGGTCGATCAGCGCCGGCAGCACCTCGGTCTGCAGCCGCGCGTTGATCGCCTCGGGGCTCGCGTCGGGGTCGCTTTCGTCGATCTCGCCGCTGACCCGCAGCGTCTGTTTGCCGTTCACGCGCGTGACGGTCGAGTAGGCGCGGCCGAAGTCGAGCGTCGCGACCTCGCCGAACGGGACCTCGTCGCCGCTCGGCGTACGGATCCGCAGCTCCTCGAGGTCGCGCAGCGAGCGCCGCCCGGACTCGGGATAGCGCACCATGACCTTGACGTCGTCGCGACCGCGCTGCACGCGCTGGGCCTCCTCGCCGTAGAAGGCCTGGCGGACCTGGCGCGCGAGGTCGCGCTGCGTCAGCCCGAGCGCCTCGGCTGCCGGTTTGATGTCGAGCTCGAGCTCGGGTTTGCCGAGCCGGTAGGAACTCGTGACGTCCTTGATCTCGGGCATCGCGTTGAGCTCGCGCTGCAGATCCTCGGTCGCGAGCGCGAGCTCGGCACCGTCGCGGTGGTAGAGCTCGATGTCGACGTCCTTGCCGGTCGAGAAGAACGAGGTCGTGAACGTCAGCTCGACCGCATCGGGGATCGTCCCGACCCGGTCGCGCATCCGGCTCATGATCAGGTCCGACGAGACGCTGCGACGTTCGGACGGCGCGAGCTGCACGTTGAGCTCGGCGAGATGCGAGCCCGACGCGAACTGCGCATCGCGCTGGCCGCCGTTGCGCGCCATCTCCGCCGAGTAGGGCTGCGTGCCGACCGACGACATCATGTGCAGGAAGACCGAATCGTCGGCGTCGCTGCCGAGCTCGCCGTCGATCTCGGCGCAGACCGCGCGGGCGGCGCCTTCGATCGCGGCGAGTCGCGCGGTCGTGACCTCGACCGGCGTGCCCTGCTGCATCGTCAGCGAGACGATCACGTTGTCACCTTCGACCGTCGGGAAGAACACGAAGCGGGGGTAGCCCGCCGCCACCGTCGAGATCGCCAGGATCATCAGCGCGAGCGCCGTAGCGATCGTGGCGTAGCGGAAACGCAGCGCGACCTCGAGCGTCGGCGCGTAGACCTCCCGGACGAACCAGTCGAGGCCGCGCTGGAAGCCGTTCTGCACCCGACCGAACAGGCGGGCGCCGAGCCACGGCCGGTAGCCCTCGGGTCGGATCTTCATCAACGCCATGTGCGAGGGCAGGCAGATCTGCGACTCGATCAGGCTCATGATCAGCACCGGGATCACGATGCACGGGATCACGCGCCAGATCTGGGCGTCGGTGCCGGGGATCGCGAACAGCATCGGCGTGAACGCGGCGATCGTCGTCGCGACCGACGCGAACACCGGGGTGCGGACCTCGCGGCTGCCGCGGATCGATGCCAGCGCCGGCGACACCCCGGGCTTTCTGTGCAGCACGATGTTCTCGCCGACCACGATCGCGTCGTCGACGACGATGCCGAGCACCAGCAGGAACGCGAACAGCGAGATCATGTTGACCGAGACGTCGAGCGAGGGCATCAGCGCGACCGCGCCGAAGAACCCGATCGGGATCCCGATCGACACCCAGAGCGCGGTGCCGAGCTGCAGGAACAGCGCGAGGATCAGCAGCACGAGCACCAGCCCGTTCATCGCGTTGCGCGCCAGCAGATCGATGCGCCCCTTGAGGATCACCGATTCGTCGCGCCAGGTCGTGAGCTCGACGCCGGGCGGGCAGAGCCGTCGACCGGGCCCCGCGACCCATTCCTTGACCGCGTCGGTGACCGCGATCGCGTCCTGATCGCCGACCCGGAAGACCTTCAGCAAAGCCGCCGGCTGGCCGTCGAAGCGCGCCAGGATGTCGTCCTCGGAGAAGCCGTCGACGACGTTGGCGACGTCGCCGAGCAGCACGCGGGTGCCGTCGGGCCGCGAGATCAGCACCAGCTCGGCGAAGTCGGTGCCGCGATAGGCCTGGCCCTCGACCCGCAGCACGGTCTGCCCTTCGGCGGCCTTGATCGCGCCGGCGGGCAGGTCGAGGCTGCTGCTGCGAACCGCGTTGGCGACCTCGTCGAAGGTCAGCCCGTAGCGTCGCAGCGCGTCCTCCGAGACCTCGACCGAGATCTCGTAGGGGCGCACCGCCGCGAGATCGACCTGTGAGATGTTCGGCAGCGCCGTGAGCTCGTCGCGCGCCTCCTCGGCGATGTGCTTCAGCGTCGCCTCGTCGGCGTCGCCGCTGATCGAGACGTTGATGACCTCCTTGCGCACGACGAGCCGGGAGACGATCGGTTCCTCGCTGTCGACCGGGAACGTCGTGATCGCGTCGACGCGGTTCTTGACGTCGTCGAGCACGCGATCGACGTCGGCCTCCTGCAGGGTCTCGATCACGATGAAGCCGGCGCCCTCGCTCGCCGTCGAGGTGATCTTGTCGACGCCGGTGACGCCTTCGACGGCATCCTCGACGCGCAGGCAGATCGACTGCGCCACCTCGCTCGGTGAGGCGCCCGGGTAGGGCACCTGCACCGTGACGATGTTCGGTGTCATCTCGGGGAACACCTCACGGCGGACACGGCCACCGAACAGCGCCACCATGCCGGCGACGCTGATCGTCAACGCGACCAGCGTCGACGCGACGTGGTTCTGCGTGAACCAGGCGAACAGGCCGCGGTTCTCCTCGGGGGGGACGCCGTGGTCGTCGAGCAGGGGTTCGGACTCGCTCATCGGTTCTGGCTCATCGATTCTGGGTGGCCGGGGTCGGAATCGGTTCGGAGAGTGCGGAATCCGCCGGCAGGCGGCGCACCGGCATGCCGTCGACCGGCGCGTCGAGCGGCGTCACGCAGACGACATCGCCGTCGTCGAGGCCGGCGCGCACCAGGACACGCTCGGTCTCGGTCCGCAGCACCTCGACGGCGCGGCGGCGGAGGTTGTTCTCGCCGTCGAGCACCCAGACCTCGCCGTCGCCGCGCAGCGCGATCCGCGGGATCACGATCACGTCGCGGAACGTGCGGCCGCGGATCGTCGCGGCCACGAACATGCCGATCGCGAGCGGCGGTCGTTCGCCGCTCTCGTCGCGCGCGTAGGGCTCGTCGACGCGGGCGACGACGGTGAGCTGGCGCGTCCGGCGGTCGATCTCGCCCTCGGTGCGGGTGATCGTGCCGACGTAGCGGCTGCGGCGGCCGGCGAACTCGGCGACCAGCTCGACCTCCGGAGCTGGCCGCTCGCGTTCACCGCCGCGCAACGGCAGGTCGAGGAACGCGACGTCGCTGGCCGGCAACGGCAGCCGGACCTCGGCGGCGTCGATGCCGTAGATCTCCGCGACCGACTGGCCGGCGTTGACGATCTGACCGACGTCGACGTTCGCCGTTCGCACCCGGCCGGCGAACGGCGCGCGCACGCTGGTCCGCTCGAGGTCGAGCCGGGCCCGCGCCAGCATCGCCTCGGCGGCCGCGAGCCCGCGTTCGGCGTCGGTGATCTGCGGCTTCCTGGTGACGAGGTCGTCGGCCGGTCGGTCACCCTCGATCTTCTTCCAGGCGTTGATCGCGGCGTTCGCCTCGGCCTTCTGCTGCGCCAGCTGCAGCGCGGCGCGTGCGACCGCGGCCTCCTGCTGCACGACCGCGAGCTCGTAGTCGGCGCGATCGATCGCGAGCAGCTCGTCGTCGCTGGCGAAGAACCCGCCCGCGCGCAGCGCCGGCGACACCGCCACCACCCGGCCGCTGACCTCGGGCGCGAGTCGGATGCTGCGGAACGGCTCGACCACGCCCTGGGTCGCGACGTCGATGCGCACCTCCTGGGCGGTCGCCACGGCGGTCCGCACGATCGGGCCGACGAACGCGTTGCGGTCGATCTTGGGCTCGGGCTTCTTGCTGCCGATCCACTTGGCGAGCCCGACGCCGCCGGCGAGGATCAGCAGTGGCAGCGCGATTTGCAGCGTCAGACGCAGCTTGTTCATGGCCGCTCTCCGGGTTCTCCAGTCGTTTCGTGCGGTCCGGCGGGGGCCTCGAAGCCGCCGCCGAGCGCGAGGATGAGGTCGATGCGGTTGTCGAGCCGCCGGCGCTCGGCGAGCAGCCGGGCCGACTCCGATGCGAACGCCTGGCGCTGGCCGTCGGCGACCAGCAGGAAGTCGGCGAGGCCGAGCTCCCAGCGCTCGCGCGCGAACTCGTACGAACTCTGCGCCTGGCGCGCGGCGTCGCCGAGGCTCGCGGCCTCGCGCGCCAGCAGGGTCTCGTTCGACAGCGCGTTCTCGACCTCGGCGAATGCCGCGAGCACCGCGCCGCCGTAGGTCGCGACCGCCTCGAAAGCGCGCGCCTCGTTGCGCGCGACATCGGCGCGCAGCGCGCCGCCCTGGAACAGCGGCTGCAGCAGGTTGGCGCCGAGGCTCCAGACCCGGAAGTCGGTGTCGACCAGATCGGACAGCTCGTTG
>JAGQRB010000385.1 GCA_020425925.1 Planctomycetota bacterium | reverse complement strand
GCGAACGCGGCATCCCGTGCGCGCAGTCGGCGCCGGTGCGCGGCGCCGGCGACGCGGTCGCGTTCGCCGAGCGCGAGGGCTACCAGCTGATCCTCAAGCCGCTCGCCGGCTTCGGCTCGCTCGCGACCTTCCGCGTCGCCGATCGAAAGCAGCTCGACGCGGCGCTCGCGAAGCTGCGCCCGAGCGCCGAGCGCCCCGCGGCGATCGAGGAGTTCGTCGAAGGCCACGAGGGCTTCTACGACACGATCGTCGGCACCGAGGGCATCCGTCACGACTTCGCGGCGCACTACTACCCGGGCTGCCTCGAAGCGGCGCAGGATCGCACCATCTCGCCGCAGATCGCGGTGACCAACCGCATCGACGGTGACGGCTACCGCGAACTGCGCGAGGTCGGCCGCCGCGTCGTCGACGCACTCGAGCTGCGCTCGGCGGCGACCCACATGGAGTGGTTCTTCGGCCCGAAGGGACTGAAGTTCTCGGAGATCGGCGCGCGACCCGCGGGCGAGATGATCTGGGACATGTATCGGATCGCGAACGAGTTCGACGTCTACCGCGAATGGGCCCTGGCGATCCTCGGTCGCCCCGGCGAGACGCGGCCGTCACGCCGCTTCGCCGCCGGCTCGGTGCAGATCCGGCCGGATCGCGACGGCCGCTACACCGGTCACCGCTGCCTCGAGCTCGCCTTGCGGCGCTGCGGCGCGCACGTCTACGACATGGCGACGCCGAAACCGGGCACGCCGACCAAGGGCCTCGACAAGGGTTGGCTGGTGAACACGTGGTTCCGCCTCCGGCACGAGGACTACGACGCGGCGCGCGAGATGATGACGTTCCTAGGCAACACCGTGAAGGCCGAGGCGCGCTGACGGACCGGCGCGACGCTCACGCCAGCCCGAGGTCGTCCATCTCGTCTTCCTCGAACCCGAGGTAGTGCCCGAGCTCGTGCCAGAGCGTGATCCGGATCTGTTCGATCAGGTCGTCGCGATCGTAGGCCACGCGCTCGAGGTTGCGCTGGAACAGGAAGATCCGGTTCGGCTTCCAGTCGGCCTCGTCGGCCTCGCCGGTCTCGGGCAGCGGCGTGCCCTCGAACAGCCCGAGCATGTCGGGCGCGAGCTCGTCGCGGTCGCCGCCGTCCACGAGCTCGGCATCGGGCACGTCGCAGACGACGACGGGCACGCGATCGAGCGCCTGACGGAACTGCCGCGGCAGGCGGTTCGCGGCCTTGCGCACCTCGCGATCGAACTCCTTGCGGTCGAGACGGACCGGTAGCGGGTGCTTGTCCGGGGACCGCTCGTGGGCGGCCGCGAAGCTGGCTTCCGCGCCCTCGAAGTCACCGCGCCGCTCGCGCAGCGCGCCCTGGACGACGTGCGCGTCCGCCGGCACATCCGACAGCTCGAGCGCCGCCTCGACCGCGGCCTCGGCTTCCTCGAAGCGCCACTGCAGGAACAGCGCCAGCGCCAGCCAGCAGCGCGACGCCGGGCAATCCGGATCGATCTCGAGGACGGCGCGGAAATGGCGCTCCGCCTCGCGCCCGCGACCG
>JAGQRB010000037.1 GCA_020425925.1 Planctomycetota bacterium | reverse complement strand
TGGATCCGCGACGTCGTGACGCCGGGCCTGCCGAAGACCGACGAAGCCCGCCTGCGCAATCGCTTCCCGGTGTTCGCCGGCGCCGCGGACTCGGCCGATGGCGAGGTGTTGTTCCGCTACATGCGCTACTGGATCGAGACCGGCCAGAGCAAGGCCGGGGTCCCGCTGGCGGCCGACGAGCAGCGCGCCTTCGACCTCCTCGACGAGCTGCTGCAGAGCCCCGAGAACGTCGTGCGCTTCCGACTGGAGCGGGGCGACGTGATGTTCGTGAACAACCGCTGGCTGGCACACAACCGCACGGCCTACGTCGACACCGCCGACAACGTCCGCACCCTGCAGCGGATGTGGATCGCGGCCCGCCGCGAGCGCTGACGGCGCGGTCGGCTGCGGGGCTGCAGCCGATCGGGTAGGGTGGCGGCCCGCCACCATGTTGCACCGACCAAGCCTGCTCCTCTCGCTGCTCCCGCTCGTCCTGGCTCCGGCACTCGCTGCCCAGGGCCGCTTCGCCGCCGGCGACGTGCTGGTCCGTCCGCGGCCGGGACACGCCGCCGATGTCGGCGCGGCGGTGCAGGCCGCGGGCCTCGAGGTTGCCGAGACCGACGCGATCTCCGGCGTGCTGCGCGTCAGCGTTCCGGCCGGCAGCGAGCAGCGCTGGGTCGAAGAGCTCGGCGCGCTGGCCGCGGTCGACTACGCCGAGCGCAACGGCCTCGGCGGCGGCGGACTGGTGCCGAACGACACGTTCTTCGGCGAGCAATGGCACCTGCGGAACACCGGCCAGAGCGGCGGCACACCCGGCGCCGACGTCCGCGCCACCGCTGCATGGGACGTCACGACCGGCTCGCCGGGTACCGTGATCGCGGTGCTGGACACCGGCATCGACAGCGACCACCCCGACTTCCTGGGTCGGATCGCGCCAGGTGGCTTCGACTTCGTCAACCAGGATCCCGACCCCGAGGCCGACCACCCGCACGGTTCCTGGGTCAGCGGCGCGATGTGCGCCAACGCCGACAACAACTTCGGCGTCGCCGGCGTCGACTGGCAGTGCATGGTGCTGCCGGTCAAGGTGCTGAACGCCAACAACGGCGGCACCGTGATGGACCTGGCGCAGGCATTGAACTACTGCGCGACGCTGCCGCAGGTGCAGGTCGTTTCGATGAGCCTGATCAACTACCCGGGCACGCAGACGCTCGTCAACGCACTGCAGACCGCGGCGAACGCCGGCAAGATCCTGATCTCGTGCGCCGGCAACGGCGGCATCGGCAACGCCGACGTCAGCTTCCCGGGCGCGTCGCCGCTGACGATCTCGATCGGCGCCACGACGCGGACCGACTTCCGCGCCGGCTTCTCGGGCACCGGCGCGGCACTCGACTTCGTCGCGCCGGGTGAGGACATCACGACCGTGGCACACGGCACCAGCGCGAACTCGCGAGCCGTGGTTTCGGGCTGCTCGTTCGCGACGCCGATCACCGCCGGCATCGTCGGCCTCGCGATCGCGCAGGGGGCGGCGCTGAACCTGCCCGCCTTCACCCAGACGGAGATCTACGCGCTGCTCGAAGCCGGAGCGCGCGACCAGGTCGGCCCGCCGGGCGAGGACACCCCGGGCCGCGACAACTACTTCGGGCACGGACGCCTCGACGCCCGCGACGTCGTCGATGCGGTCAGCAATCTCGTCAACTGCAACAACGGCACGATCGGCGTCGGGCTCGGTGGCCCCTACGACGTCGTGCTCGTCGAGGGTCGATCGAAGACCGGCGCGGCGCGCACGGTGACGGTGCCGGCGAACGTGCCGTTCGCGATCAGCGTCGAGGTGCCGCCGAGCAACCCGCAGCCGGGTCCGGTGCCGCCGTTCTTCCTGCTCTGGGGCGTGCTCGGCGATCAGGCCTCGATGACGCCGACGCAGCTGCCGCTCAACCTCGGCGAGCTCTGCTTCGACCCGGCCGCGCCAGCGACGTTCGTCCAGATCGCCGGCGTCGCGCCCTACACCACGACGGTGCCGGCGCTGCCCGCGAACTTCGTTGCATCGCTGCAGGGCGCGATGCTCGACTCGCCGCAGGCCACGATCGGCATCACCAACCTCGTGACCTGGGACACCCAGGTCGCGCCGCCGCCGGTGATCGCGTCACTGACGCCGACCGCACCCGCACCGGGCGTGACGATCGCGATCAACGGCACCGGCTTCCTGCCCGGCGCCGAGCTGCGGATCGCCGGAGCACTGACCCCGACGCTGGCGGTGACGTCGACGCAGATCACGTTCACGAGCCCGGCGGCAGTGCCGTGCAGCACGGCGCTGTCGGTGACCAACCCGGACTCGCAGGCCGCGCAGACGCCGTTCAACAACCCGCCCGCGATCACCAGCGTGGTCGCGGCGCAGGGCACGCCGGCGGCTGGCGGCACGCAGATCGTCCTCGTCGGCAGCGGCTTCGGCGCCGGCTCGACGGTCACGATCGGCGGCAACGCGATGACGACGACGCTGATCACGCCGAACGCGATCGTCGGCACGCTGCCGCCCGGCCAGGTCGGACCGGCGACGATCGTGGTGACGAGCCCGTACGGCTGCACCGGCAACGGTTCGCTCACCTACACGCCGTAGAGCGGCTACGCTCCGCGCATGGCGGATCCCGTCAGCGTCGGCCCGTATCGCATCGTCGAGAAGCTCGGCGTCGGCGGCATGGGCGAGGTGTTCCTCGCCGAGCAGCGCGAACCGATCCGCCGCCGCGTCGCGCTCAAGCTGGTGCGCGCCGGGTTCGACTCCGCCGAGCTGATCGCGCGCTTCGAGTCCGAACGCCAGGCGCTCGCGCTGATGGACCACCCGAACATCGCGCGGGTGTTCGACGCCGGCACCAGCGACGACGGCCGCCCGTTCTTCGTGATGGAGTACGTGAAGGGCGAGCCGATCACGGACTTCTGCGATCGTGTCCGGCTCACCACCGCCGAGCGCTGCCGCCTGATGGTGCGGGTCTGCGACGCCGTGCAGCACGCCCACCAGCGCGCCGTGATCCACCGGGATCTCAAGCCGTCGAACATCCTGGTGGTGCAGACCGACGGCGGCCCCGAACCGAAGGTCATCGACTTCGGCGTCGCCAAGGCGCTGGCGCAACCGCTCACCGATCGCACGCTGATGACCGAGTTCGGCCAGGTGATCGGCACGCCGGCCTACATGAGCCCCGAGCAGGCCGACACGGCGATGGACCGCGTCGACACCCGCACCGACGTCTACTCGCTCGGCGTGATCCTCTACGAGCTGCTCGCCGGTGTGCTGCCGTTCGATCGCGAGGAGATGCGTCAGGCCGGGCTGCAGGAGGTGCTGCGGCGCGTGCGCGAGGTCGAGCCGGCGCGGCCGAGCACGCGCGTGAGCTCGCTCGGCGCCGCGTCGACTACGACTGCCGAACGCCGCCGCACCACCACCCAGCAGCTGCAGAGCCAGCTGCGCGGCGACCTCGACTGGATCGCGATGCGCGCACTCGAGAAGGACCCGGCGCGGCGCTACGGTTCGGCGACCGATCTCGGGCGCGACATCGAGCGCTTCCTCAGAAGCGAGCCGGTACTCGCCGGACCGCCGAGCACGCTCTACCGGCTGCGCAAGTTCGTCCGGCGCCACCGCCTCGGCGTCGCGTTCGCGACCGTGACCGCGGGCCTGCTCCTCGCACTGGCGGTGACCATGGCGGTCCAGACCGCCGAAGTCCGCAGCGAACGCGACCGCGCGACGCGCGAGGCCGAGACCTCGCGCGAGGTCACCCGTTTCCTCGTCGGCCTGTTCGACGCCGCCGACCCCGGCAGCAACGCCGGCCGCGAGCCGACCGTGCGCGAGCTGCTCGACCTCGGTGCCGCCCGCATCGGCGCGCTCGACGGCGAGCCGGCGGTGCAGGCGTTCCTGCGTACGGTGCTGGGCGAGGTCTACTTCACCCTCGGCGCATTCGACGAGGTCGGCCCGCTGCTCGACAAGAGCCTCGCCTACCACCGCGAGCACCCCGCCGCGAATCCGCGCGACCACGCGCAGTTGCTCAACATCCGGGCCTCGTACCTCGACAACGCCAAGAACGTCCCCGAACAGGCCGAGCCCGTCGCCAGGCAGTCGCTGGCGATCTGGCGCGATCTCGGCGACCGCGCGATGGCGGCGAACGCGCTCAACACCCTCGCGACGGCGATCTGGCACCAGGGCAGGATCGACGAGGCCGCCGACGAGTTTCGCGAATCGGTGGCGATCTGCGAGGAGCTCCACGGCGCGGAGTCACCCGAGGTCGCGATCCCGCTGACGAACCTCGGGTCGGTGCTGATGTCGGGCTACGACTACGCCGCCGCCGAGGCGGTGTATCGCCGCGTCGCCGACATCGAGCGGCGCCAGGGCGACATGCAGCGCAACCCGAATCTCGGCACGACGCTGCACCTGCTCGCGCTCGTCTGCCAGAACCTCGACCGCCTGCCGGAAGCGATCGACCTCGAGGAGCGCGCGCTGAAGATCCGCGAGGCCGCGTTCGGACCGGACCACTGGCACGTCGCGCTGAGCCTCACGACGCTCGGCGAGCTCTACCTCGACACCGACCGGGCCGCCGCGGCCGAGCCGCTGCTCGAACGCGCGGTGAAGATCCAGACGGCGGCCTTCGACGAGCATCCGGACCTGTGGTGGGCGCAGCGCGCCCTCGCGCGCGTCCAGGTCGCGCTCCGCAAGTTCGACGTCGCCGAGCAGGCGATGCGGCGGCAGAGCGAGGTGATGCAGCGCTACGGCGACGACGACACCCGAGCGGACTGCCTCGAGATCCTCGGTGCGAGCGCGAAGGCGCGCGGTGCGATCGATGTCGCCGAATCGTGCTACCGCGACGCGGCGACCGCGGTCGAGCGCCTTCGACCGCCCGAGGAGCGCGGCCGCTTGCGCATCCTGCGAGCGTTCGCCGAGGTGCTGCGCAATGCCGGCAAACGCGAGGAAGCTGCCGAGGTCGAGGCCGGGCTTGCGGGCGCGCGGCGCTGAAGTCGCGACCCGCAAAACGCCGAAGGAGTGCCATGCTCGTCGCCGATGTCATGACCACGAATCCTCAGACGATCCGTCGCGACAAGCGGATGCAGGCCGTCAACACGATCATGGAGTTCGGCCACTTCCGGCACGTGCCGGTGGTCGACGAGAACGGCTTCCTGGTCGGGATCCTGAGCCAGACCGACCTGCTCGCGGCCTCGGCGTCGACGATCGACCCGGCGACTCCGCGGGCCGAACGCAACCAGCTGCTCGGCTTCGTGCCGGTCGAGAAGATCATGCAGACGGACGTCGTGACCGCCGACCCGGAGATGGATGTCGTCGAAGCGGCGCGATTGATGCGCGAGAAGCGGATCAACTGCCTGCCGGTGCTCCGCGCCGGTCACGTCGTCGGCATCGTCACCGCATTCGACCTGCTCGCGGCGCTCGAGCGGATCGGCGCGCGCTGACCGCTCACCCGGGCGCGAGTCGATCGAGCAGCGTCGCTAGCAGCTTCGCCGCGAGCTCCTCGGCCGGCTCGCGGCCATCGAGTTCGATCGGTGACTCGTCGACGCCGGGCCGCTCGAATCGCGCACGCACCGCGACGGCCGCCTCGGGACCGGCGTCGCTGACGACTCCCGGCCGATGCTGCCGTGCTCGTGCGCGTTCGACCGCGGTGGCCTCGTCGACGGCGAGGTGCGCGAGCGCGAGGCCGGCGCCGGACCCGGCGGCCGCCGCACGCGCCAGGCTGCGCAGTGCGATCGACGGGAAGTTGCCGTCGAGCAGCACGACGGGTGCCTCGGCCGCGGCGGCCCGTTCGAGCAGCGTACGGTAGGTCCGGCGGGTGAACGCCCACGTGTAGTGCTCGGGGCGTGCGCGCTGGGTCGGCGGCAGGCCGGCAAGCTCCTTGCGCACGACGTCGGTCGATACGATGGGCCAGCGCAGCGTCTCGGCGAGCGCGCGACAGAGCACGCTCTTGCCGCTCGCCGGCGCGCCCGCGACCACGAGCCAGGTCCGGCCGCGGCTCTCGAGCGCGGCCGCGGCGGCGAGCAGCAGGTGCCGCCGCGCCGATTCGCGCGCACCGTCGCGATCGGCCGCGCTCAGCTCGGGTTCGGCGGCGGCAAGCGCCGCGACCTTGGCGCGCACCATCGCGCGGTAGCTGACGAGCATCGGCAGCACGCGATGCAGGTCCGGATCCTGAGCGGCCCGTGCGTACTCGTCGACGAAGGCGCCCGCGAGCGCGGCCGCACCGCGGTAGCGCAGATCCATCGCCAGGAACGCGATCTCGGTCGCGACGTCGCCGCAGCGGAACGCCGGCTCGAACTCGATGCAGTCGTAGACCGTCGGCGGCTCGGTCATGCAGACGTTGCGAGCGTGCAGATCGCCGTGGCCGTCGACGACCCGACCGGCGGCCGCCCGGCGCTCGAGCTCGGGCATCAATCGCGCGAACGCCGCAGCGGAGAATCGTCCGAGCGCCGCGAGCAGCCCGGTCGGCAGACCGTGGTCGGCGATCGCGGCGAGCTCGCGGAAGTTCGCGGCTGCGAAGCCCGCGAGGCGCTCCGGATCGCCCGCCAGGCGCACGTCGGCGCCACGTTCGGCGCCGGCGTGGAAGCGCGCGACGAGACGTGCGAGCCCGCGGATCTCCGCCTCGGTCGCGATGCCGGTGCGAACGAGCTCGTCGAGCATGCGATCCTGCGGCAGCCGGCGCATCACCACCGCGAAGTCGATCACGTCGTCGTCACCGTCCTCGTCGCCGTCGTCACCGACCTCGGCGAACCGCAGCCGGCCGTCGACCCGCCGCAGCGCCGCGGTGCCGAGGTAGACATCGCTGCACAGGCGTCGATTGAGCCGCACCTCGTCGCGGCAGGCCTGCTGGCGACGGGCGAGCGTGCCGAAGTCGACGAACGGGAGGGTGACCGCCTTCTTCAGCTTGTAGACCAGGTCGCCGACCAGGCAGACCACCGAGAGGTGCGTCTGCACGATCTCGACGCGGGCTCCCGGCTCGACGCGGGCACCCGGCTCGATGCGGGCATCCGGCAACGAACCATGGGGAAAGCACGCCGGATCGGCGAGTTCGTCAAGCAGCGTCTCGGCGGTCATGGCGGCCATCGGCACCGTAGGCGATTGCGCACTGCGAGGGAACGGTCCGTGAAGGGCCTTCACGGGATCGCGGCCGCAGGTTGGCGCAGTTGAAGGGCGGGTCAATCTAACGCGCGTGCTCGCAGCCGGCGCCGCCAGCGGGATCAATCGCGCGCTTCCGAATCCGAGACGAAACCACCCATGACAACCCGCACCCTGACGGCCGCCGCGGCCGTCACCGCACTACTCGTCGGCATCGCCGGCGCACAACAGACCTCGTTCCCTGCACTCGTCGCCGCCGGTGACGTCGACGCCGACTCCGCGGTCGTCTGGACGACCGTCGACCGGCCCGCGATCGTGCTGTTCCAGGTCTCCACCCGCCCTGACTTCGGCTGGCCCTTCAAGGTGGCAGTCGACATCGCGCTCGATCCGCGACGCCCGCTGAAGCGGCGCTTCACCAACCTGCAGGCCGACAAGCGCTACTACTACCGCGCGATCGCGCTCGGCCGCGGCGACAGCGCCAGCGGGACGTTCCGAACCGCCGCCACGCCCGGCCACCGCAACGGACTCCGTTTCGGTGTCTCGGGCGACTGGCGCGGCGAGCTGTCGCCCTACCCTGCCGTGCGCAACGCCGACTCCCGGCTCGACTTCTTCGTCAGCCTCGGCGACACGATCTACGCCGACTACCCGACCCCCGCGGTTCCGAAGCCGCAGGCCGAGACGCTCTCCGACTACCGCAACAAGCACCGCGAGATCTACACCGAGCGCCTCGGGCTCAACACCCTCGCCGACCTGCGCAGCCTCACCGCATCGTTCGCGACGATCGACGACCACGAGGTCACGAACGACTTCGCCGGCGGCGCCGACCCGTCGAGCGATCCGCGCTTCCTGCCGAGCAACGCGCCGTTCATCAACGAGACCACGCTCTATCGCCGCGGCCTGCTGGCCTTCAACGAGTATCAGCCGATCGACGAGGAGCGTTATCGCAACACGGGTGACCCGCGCCTCGACGGCAAGCCGCGGCTCTACCGCTATCGCCGGTTCGGCGACGACGCCGCGATGATCCTGCTCGATGCGCGGTCGTTCCGCGATCAGGAGCTCCCAGCCGTCGCCAACCCGCTCGATCCGATCGCGGTCGGTCAGTTCCTCGCGGCGTCGTTCGATCCGAACCGGACGATGCTCGGTGCGCCGCAGCTCGCGCGCGCCCAGCAGGATCTGCTCGCCGCGCACCAGGCCGGCGTTACCTGGAAGTTCGTCATGGTGCCGGAGCCGATCCAGAACCTCGGGGTGGTCGGCGCCTCGGATCGGTTCGAGGGCTACGCCGCCGAACGCACCGCGCTGCTGCAGTTCATCGACAGCAACGACATCGACAACGTCGTCTTCGTCACCGCCGACCTGCATGGCACGTTCGTCAACGAGGTCAGCTACCAGCTCGGTCCGGCCCAGCCGTCGATCCCGACCGGCGCGTTCGAGGTCATCACGGGTTCGGTCGCGTTCGACGCGCCGCTCGGACCGTCATTGATCGAGATCGCCGCGCTCGCCGGTCTCATCACACCGCAGCAGCAGGCGTTCTACGACTCGCTGCCGCTCGCCGGCAAGGACGCGTTCGTGCGCCAGCTCGTCGACAGCTCGATCGCGCCGCTCGGCTACGACGCGCTCGGTCTCGCGAACGGCCCGATCGCGGCGACGCTGCTCGCGGGCAGCTACGTCGCCTGCCACACCTTCGGCTGGACCGAGTTCGCGATCGACGCGACGACCCGGGCGCTGACGGTGACGACCTGGGGTATCGAGGCCTACACCGAGGACGACGTCATCAATCATCCGGCCGCCGTCGTGGCGCGCCAGCCGCAGATCGTGCAGCAGTTCGTCGTGACGCCGCAGTAGGTCTCCGTCAACCCGGCACGACGAAGCGCGCGTCGACGTAGTCGAAGCGCTCGGCCAGCACGGCCTTGACGGCATCGCACTCGTAGATCGTCAGCGCCTGATCTCCGGCAGCCTCGCGGACCGACTCGACGATCGACGTCAGGTCGACGGGTCGCGTCGACGTGACGACGTAGACCGCGAACGCGGCGCGCGGCACAAACGGCCAGGACGCCTCCCCGGTCCGCGGCAGCACCTGGGCGGCGGGATCGGCCGCGAGCTGCCAGCTGCGATACTGCACGCGCAGATCGTGCTCGTCGCGGAACATCAGCAGCACGCTGACGAACGCCGGCGAGCGGAGCTCGACCTCGAGGCTCAGCTCGCGGTCCGAATCGGAGCTGGCGGGCACCGCGACGAGCTTCCAGGCCGCGATCGCGGCCGGCGTCTCGAACAGCATCGCCGGGCGCACGAACAGCGCGACCGCGACGATGGCGGCGGCGAGCGCGATCCCCAGCAGCACGTATCGCAGGACCGGCACCGCGCGCACCTCCGACCCGGACGACGGTTCGTTCGCATGCGGGGCGCGGGTCCGACCCAGGGCAGCCACGAGGTCGAGGCAGTCGGCGCAATCGGCCAGATGGCGCTCGACCAGACCGCCCTCGGTCGCGGTGAGCTGACCCTCGGCGAAACCCGCGAGCTGCTCCGCCTCGGGACAGGCAGCGGCCGACGGGCCCACGGTGGCGGCGGCGGTGCGGGCGAGCAACTCCGCGACGTGCCCGCGTTCGGCGGTTCTGGACCCCTCGGGCTCGGCATCGGTGCGTGCGAGCTCCTCCCAGATCCGGCGCCGGCCAGCAGCGCCGACGACCGCGTCGAGGCGGCTCGCGACGGCGGCGTGCAGCTTGTCGAGCGACCCGGCGACCAGACGACCGGCCCGCGGCGCGCCGATCCCGAGCATCACTGCGAGGTCCGACTGCCGAACGGAGCGCAGGACGCGCAGCGCGAGCACGACGCGCTCGCGCGCCGCCAGCGTCGCCCAACCTTCGCGCAGTGCCGCACCGAGCACGTCGG
>JAGQRB010000384.1 GCA_020425925.1 Planctomycetota bacterium | reverse complement strand
GTATGCCGTTGTCCTCGTTGTGCCGGCCGCAAAAGAGCGACTGATGCGGCGCTTGCCGCGGCAAGCGCCGCATCAGTGCACGGTCCACTTGACCTTCGAGAGGTCGACGCCGTCCTGCACCATCTCCCAGAGCGGAGACATCTCGCGCAGGCGGGTGACCTCCGCGACGATGCGGTCGGCGGCGAAGTCGACTTCCTCCTCGGTCGTGAAACGCCCGAGCGAGAACCGGATGGAGCTGTGGGCGAGCTCGTCGCCGAGGCCGAGCGCCTTCAGCACGTAGCTCGGTTCGAGACTCGCGGACGTGCAGGCCGATCCCGACGACACCGCGAGCTCCTTGACGCCCATGATCAGGCTCTCGCCCTCGACGTAGGGGAACGAGATGTTGGTCAGGGTCGGCAACCGTCGTTCGGGGTCGCCGTTCACGACCGCGTCCGGCAGCTTCGCGAGAATGCGTTGCTCGAGGCGGTCGCGCAGCGCGGCGAGCCGCGGCACCTCCTGCGCCATCTCCGTGCGCGCGAGCCGCGCCGCCTCGCCCATGCCGACGATACCGGGCACGTTCAGCGTCCCCGAACGCATGCCGCGTTCGTGGCCGCCGCCGTCGATCTGGCCGGTCAGCCGCACGCGCGGGTTCTTGCGCCGGACGTAGAGCGCGCCGACGCCCTTCGGGCCGTACATCTTGTGCGCCGAGATCGACATCAGGTCGACGTGCTGGCGCTCGACGTCGAGCAGCACGCGTCCGGCCGCCTGCGTCGCGTCGGTGTGGAACAACGTGCCCTTGGCCTTGCAGATCGCGCCGATCTGCTCGATCGGATGGATCGTGCCGGTTTCGTTGTTCGCCGTCATCAGCGACACCAGGACGGTGCGATCGGTGATTGCGTTCTCGAGCTGCTGCAGGTCGATGTGGCCCTTGCCGTCGACGGGCAGCCAGGTCACCTCGCAGCCGCCCGACTCCGCCGAGCGGGACTCGAGGTGCTTGACCGTGTCGACCACCGCCTTGTGCTCGATCCCGGTCGTGATGATGTGGTTGCCCTTCTTGGCATACATCTCGGCGGCGCCCTTGATCGCGAGGTTGTTGGCCTCGGTCGAGCCGCTGGTCCACAGGATCTCCTTCGGGTGTGCGCCGACCAGTTCGGCGACCTGCTTGCGGGCCTCCTCGACCGCCGCCTCGGCGGTCCAGCCGAATGCGTGGCTGCGGCTCGCGGCGTTGCCGAACGACTCGTGGAAGAAAGGCAGCATGCGCTCGACGACGCGTGGATCGCACGGGGTCGTGGCGCTGTAGTCGAGGTAGATCGGGGTCTTCATCACTTCGGTGTGGGAATCATCGCGCCGGGATCGCTCGCTTGCCCGGCATGTCGCTGTTCAGCACATTGCTGCTCGGGACACTGCTGCCCGGGACACTGCTGCCCGGGACACTGCTGCTCAGAACATTGCCGTGCGCCGGCAGCCGGCAGAGCTCGTCGAGTCGGATGCGGTCGAAGAGGTCGCGGATGCGATCGTGCACGATGCGCATCGGACTGCGGCTCGGGCAGATGTCGATCAACGCGCACTCCTGATCGCCGGCAGCGTTGGCGATGCAGTCGACGAGCTCGAACTTGCCCTCGACGACCTCGAGAATCGCGCCGAGCGAGACCTCGCCCGGGGCGCGCGCGAGGCGGTAGCCGCCGCGCAGCCCGCGCACCGATTCGAGCAGGCCCGAACGCGCGAAGTCCTTCAGCAGGTTCGCGACCACCGACTTGTTGAGGCCGCAGCTCGACGCGATCTCGTGCGCGCTGACGACCGAGTCCGGTGCACTGCCGCCGGGGAACGCGCCCTCGCGGGCGATCGCACCCAGCAGGAACACGGCGTAGTCGGCCTTCTTGGAGATACGGAGCATCGCGATCGAGGGCGCCTGCGCGCCTCGTGAAAGTAGACCTGGTTTGGGGCTCTTTCAACCATCGGCGCAAAAAAGCCCCAGCTTCAGGCCGTATTCGTCCAGCGTGCGGAACCGCCCATGGCTACGGCACTTCGCGCGGTCGTCGCGGTGGCTGGTGGGGGCTCGGCCTTGCGTTGCCGGGGCCGCCGCGGCAGCCTGCCGGCATGAGTCTCGATGCCGTGACAGCCGAACTGCTGGGTGGCGGGCCCTACGCCCGCAGCGAGGCGCCGTATCGGCTGCTGCGGGTTCGCGGCCGCGACGCCGGCGACTTCCTGCAGCGGCTGTGCTCGCAGGATGTGCTCGGCCTGTCGGGCGGGGAGTGCGCTCCGGCTGCGTTCCTCGACGCCAAGGGCAAGCTGCTCGTGACCTGCGCGGTGCAGCGTGCAGACGACGGGTTCTGGCTCGAGACCCGGGACGAGCAGCACGAACGCCTCGCCGAGCTGCTCGAGCGCTACCACTTCGCCGAGCAGGTCGAGTTCGATGGGCCCGCGGACTGGGCCTGCAGCGAGGCGATCGGTCGCGAGGTCGTCGATTCGGCGGCAGCCGTGACGTTCCGGCTGCGGCGCCACGGCGTCGCATTCACCCGGGCCCACGGTCCCGCGGCCGGGCTCGCGCCGCTCGCCGGCGCGGCGCTCGCCGACGAGCTCGCCGAGTGTCTGCGTATGGCGGCCGGCTTCGTGCGCGTCGGCCGTGAGAGCGAGCCGACGACGCTCGCGCTCGAGGCCGACCTCGAGGACCACTGCTCGACGACGAAGGGCTGCTACACCGGTCAGGAGATCGTCGCCCGGATCCACACCTACGGTCACACCAACCGGAAGCTCTGCCTGCTGCAGCTCGCCGCCGGGCCGGCGATCACCGCACCGGCGCCGCTCTGCGAACCCGAGGACGACGTGCCGGTCGGCCGTGTGATGCACGCCGTGCCGGTGCCAGGCCATGCGCTGCGCTTCGGTCTCGGCTACCTGCCGGGCGATTTCCAGGCGCCGGGCAGCGCACTCCGGCTCGCGGACGGCGCGGCGGTCACGGTGGTGCGCTGAGCGCCGACGGCGCGCTCTACTTGCCGAGGTAGGCCACCACGGCATACACCGGCGCGTCGGCGGCGGCGAGCGTGAGGTCGACCGCGCCGCCCGGGGTCGATACGAGACGCGCCCGGTCGTTGTCGCCGATCCGTTCGAACACCAGCAACTCGGAGTGCGTCGGACGATCGTCGATCGCCGCGATCGCGAGCGACTGACCCGGCTGTAGCACGAGTTCGTCGACGGTCAGCGTGCGCGCCTTGTAGTCGGCGGCGAACACCCGTTCGACGGCGACCTCACCGAAGCTGCGGCGCTGCATCCGGCGCGGCGGCAACGACTCGGCGGCGGTCGGGAACGTCTCCGCCGGCCGCCACTCGCCGCTGCCCGGATCGAACGCCTTGCCGCTGCCGGCGAGCGGCAGCAGGGGGCTCTGGCTCAGCGCCGCGCGGCCGGTCGCGGTGGGATCGGCCGCGGCCGGCTGGCGGGCGGCGAACAGTGCGATCTCGCCGGCATCGCCGCGCGCCCCGAACACGGTGTGGGGCGGCAGGAACACCGCCATCGGCCGACCCTCGAACGGGCTGTTGCGGGCGCCGCGCGCCGGCCAGGCGGTGTGCGCGCCATCGGCGGGGCCGGCGGTGAGATCGAAGGTGCCGTGCAGGATCAGCGCGGCGGTCTCGCACTCGCCGGTCACGAGCTGCGGCCGTTCGGCCGGTCGCCAGACCTGCACGTGCACGGCGAGCGTCGCGGCGTCGTCGGCCGGCGCCGCGGTCGCCAGACCGGGCGCGGTCTGCCACGGTAGCGCGCTCACCGGCCGTCCTTGCCGCTGCCGTCGCCGAGCCGGATGTCGGCGCGTTCGAGGATCTGCTGGCCGACCTGTTCGCCGCGCAGCACCCGCAGCCGCTCGACCAGCTGGTCGTCGGTGAGGTCGGGCTCGACGTCGAGCACCTTGACGAGGTAGCAGCCGTCGGGGCCGCGCAGCGGGCCGACGACCTCGCCGGCCGTCGCGGCGAATGCGGCCGCGAGCACGACCTCGGGCAGCCGGTCGGAGGCGCGCTGCAGCCAGCCGGTGTCGCCGCCGCTCTCCTTGCCGGCGGGATCGTCGGTCTCGATGCGCGCCACCATCTCGAAGCGCTCGAGCTCGAGCCGTTGCTTGACCCGCTCGAGCGACGCGGCGGCGGCGGCGAAGTCGTTCGGCACGAGCGCGTTGGGCTCTTCGAGTGCGCGGCGGAACACGATCCCGAGGCGGCGGCGTGCGCCGACCTCGGCGACGACGCCATCGCGGTCGGCGGCGAGCTCCCGACGCAGCTCGGCATCGGGATGGAGCCTGGCCGTGATCTGCTCCTGCAGCACCTTGGCGCGGAACACGCGGCGCTGGCGCAGCAGTTCGACGCTGAGTCCCTGGGTCTCGAGCAGCTGTTCGAAGGTGAGCCCGCGGTAGCGCGGATCGCGCGCGACGTCGCGCCGCCGTGCCGTGATCGCGGCCTCGATCGCGGCGTCGTCGGCCAGCACATCGAGCTTCTCGGCCTCGCGCTCGATCGACGCCAGGAACGCGACCTGCCGGATGTAGCGCTCGCGCTCGCCGTCCTCGCTGGTGCGGAGCAGCAGCAGGCCGAGTTCGAGGATCGGCAGGTCTCGACCGTCGACGCGCGCCGCGATCCCGGGCGCCAGCTGGCTGCGGTCGTCGACGACGGTGTGCACCTTGCGCTGCTCGGCGAGCCAGAGCCGCAGCATGTCGCCGCTGACGGCCTCGCCGGCATCGAGGTCGAGGGCGCGCCGCACCAGCCGCTCCTGCGCGAGCTGCAACGCGAGGTCGCGGAGCCACTCGCTCTCGGTCGAGTTGCGCACCGCGGCGAAGTTGGCCGGATCGCGACCGGCCGCACGCAGCTGTGCCTTGAGCTGGTCCCAGAATGCGCGCACCTCGGCGTCGGTCGGCATCAGCTTCAGGCGCTCGGCCTCGCGGCGGGTGATCTCGCTGTCGACCAGCACCTCCGCGGCCTGGCGGCCGACGTCCTTGTGGCAGAGGTCGAGCCCCATCTCGATGGCGACGTCGCTACGGGTGACGACGGCGGGTTTGCCGTCGAGTTGGTAACGCGCCAGGACCTCGTCGGGGCCCTGCAGCAGCACGGCGATGGCGCCGATCGCGAACGGGATCATGGTCGGGACGATAGCAGAGCGGCGCGGAGAGTCCGCCGGTCGGGGCAACTGGGAGTCGTTCGTGGGGTCAGGGTTCGGTCGGTTCGAGGCCGTGGCTGCGAAGCAGCCGACGCCCGGGTGCCGAGCCGAGCCAGCGCACCAGTTCGACTGCCGGCGCGCCCCGCGCCAGCGCGTAGACGGGGCGCCGCAGCGCGATCTTCCCACCGTCTTCGCCGGTGACCTCGAGCGGTCGCTCACGCGTTGGCGCGCAGTCGAGCGTCGTGAACGCGATGCCGTTCTGGTGCTCGGCGCAGAAGTCCTGCACCGTCTTGCAGTCGTCGAGGGCAGTGACACGGGCGCGGTCGATGGTCCGACCGGCGAGCACGCCCTCGGCGAGCCGCCCGAGGTCGCGGGCGAGGTGTGGGCCGACAGCAACCCGGATCTCGTCGAACGCCGGGCCGAGATCGACGTCGAGGTCCGACCAGCGCGGCGCCGTGCGGTCGCCCTGCAGCAGATCGCGCAGGGCGCCCTGCGGCAGCGCGCGGATCGGGTTGTCACGGTGGACGTGCACCGCGATGCCGTCGTGCGCTACCAGCTCGAGCGGCAGGGTGGCGCCTGCGGCGAGCGCGTTCTCCAGCTCGCGGGCGCGCAGCGGCCGACGGGACAACAGCAGGTCGGGCGCGTCCTGCGTCAGTCGATGCAGCGCGCGCCCGGTGTCCTCGACGGTGATCGCGAGCCGGCGCCCGGCGAGCACACTGTCGCCCGTCGATGCGAGATCCGCGCCGAGTTCGCGCAGGCTCGGCGGCAGGCTGAGGGCGAACGCCGTCGGCTCACGGCTGCACCTCGATTCCGACGTCAAGGCCCAGGCGGCGAACCCCATCGCCATCACTGCCGGGACCACGAAGGTGTGCCTCCACTTCATCCTGCGCCACAGGCTACCCGGCCAGCGGCGGCAGACCGTCCTCACCGGGCACTTCTCCTGCCGGCCGATGCCGGAAGCGGCGCCCCTGCCAGAACCACTGCTCGGGCGCCTCGGCGATCGCCGAGCTGAGCCCGCGGTTGACCCGTGTCATGATCGCTGCCAGATCGGCGTCGCGGTCGGCGCTCGGGGCATGCCGGATGATATCGTAAACCCGCAGCTTGAAGCGCATGCAGCCGGTGCGCAGCACGGTCACGACGACGATCGGCGCGCCGCTGCTGAGATGCAGCACGGCGGGGGTCGCGACCGTTTTCGCGACCGTGCCGAGGAACGGCGCGATCACCGCGCTGTGTTTGCCGCCGCCGTCGCAGAGCAGACCGATCGCGCCGTGCTCCGCGAGGATCCGCTTGAGGGTGTACATCACGCGCTTGCGGGCGACGACGTTCGAACCGGTGCGCGTGCGCAGGTTCGCGATCAGGCGATCGAGCGCCGGCATCGGGCTCGGCCGGAACACCGACGTCAGCGGCAGGCCGCGCAGGCCGGCGCCGACACCGGCGACGTCCCAGACGCCGACGTGGCCGGTCGCGAAGATGATGCCCTTGCCTTCGGCGAACAGCGCCGCGATCGGCGGGTATTCGCTCATGTCGACGTAGCGATCGAGCGTGCGCACGTTCAGCTTCCGGATCAGGCAGAAGTCGGCGACCAACCAGGCGATGTGCAGCGACCAGCGCCACAGGTGGCGGGCCGGGCGGGTCGGGCCGAGCGGCGAGCCGGGCCGGAACGCGATGCGCACGTTGCGCCAGTAGCCCTTGCTGCGCTGGCCGCGCCAGTCGGCGAGGCGCCAGTGCAGGTACCACGGTACCGCGACCACGCTGCACAGCAGGTAGCTCAGCCATGCCGGCAGTACGCCGAGCAGCCAGATCGCGCTGCCGAGGACCGCGGCGACCGCGCGTTGCCAGAGCGGCTCGGACCGCCGATCGCGTTCGCGCGGTTCGCGATCGGGTGCTTCGGTCGTATCCGTCTCGGTCGCGGTCACGCCGCGCCCTCGCGTTTGGGCAGGCGGACCATCGCCAGGAAGACGAGGCCGAGCAGGAGCTGCGGGCTCTGCGCCAACAGCGCGGCCTTGGCATCGAACGTGTCGCGCACGACGCCGTAGATCACACCGCCGAACACCGACAGCTTCAACGTGATGCCGTAGAGCCCGAAGTACTGGCCGACCTGGTCGCGCGGCGCCAGCAGCACGATCACCTTGCGGCCGGCGGCCTGGATCGCCGTCAGGCCGAAGGCGCCGAGCGCGACGAGCGTCAGCAGGTCGCCGAGCGCGCTCTCGCCCGCGAACATCGCACCGCCGACCAGCGCGCCGAACAACGCGATGCCGCCGGTCGCGATCACCGCCAGCGGGGCGCGATCGGTCCAGCGTCCGATCGACAGGCCGTAGACCAGCGCCAGCCCGTTGAGCGACAGGCCGCAGACCTTGATCAGCGAGAGGAGGCCGTCGTCGCCGTCGAAGTGGATCCCGACGAGCTCGATGGTGCCGGCGGCCGCGGCCGGCGCGAAGGTCGACTTCGTGAGCTCGGCGAAGAACAGCACCGCGGTGTTGAGCACGTCGACGAAGCAGAAGTTGGCGAGCAGGAACCAGAACAGCGACGGGTGCCGCGGCAGCTCCCGCAGCGTCTTCTTGAGTGTGCGGAAGGCCGCGCGCACCGCGACCGCCGTGCTGCCCGCGTCCGGTCGCCGCCGATCGCGCACCAGCAGCAGGCACGGCAGCGCGAACGCCAGGAACAGCCCGCCGGCGATCGGGAACTTGTTCGGCGGCGCGACGTCGAGCTCGAGCAGCACGATGAGCACGAGGATGGTGGCGAAGTAGCCGACGCCGACGCCGAGCGCGCTGACGCGGCCGGCGCGGTCGGGGGGCGCGACCGACGGCAGCAGCGAGTTGTAGAACAGCAGGCTGAGGTTGTAGGCGAGATTGGCGACGAAGAAGCAGCCGAGCAGCCAGGCGGTGCCGAACTCGAACCGCCAGCACGCCAGCGCGAGGATGCACATCAGGGTCGCGACCGTCAGGTAGCGGCGCGTCCGCGTGGTGTGATCGACCAGCGCCCCGAGCGCCGGCACGACCAGGCCGGCGACGATCATCGACGCGAAGTTCACCACCGCGAGGCCGGTCAGGCCGCCCTGCTGCTCGCCGAACCACGGCGTGAACAGGAACGTCAGGGTCGCGGCGTAGACCGTGTTGGCGAGGTCGTAGAGCACCCACGCGGCCGTGCGCAGCCCCCGCCCGCGCACCGGCCCGAGCAGCTCGTCGTTCACAGCAGTTGGCCCACGACCTTGCCGAAGACGTCGGTGAGCCGGTAGTCGCGGCCCTGGAAGCGATAGGTCAGGCGTTCGTGGTCGACGCCGAGCAGGTGCAACATGGTGGCGTGCACGTCGTGCAGGTGTACCGGGTCGTCGACCACGTCGTAGCCGAGCTCGTCGGTGGTGCCGATCGTGCGGCCCGGCTGCACACCGCCGCCGGCGAACCACATCGTGAACGCGCGCGGGTTGTGGTCGCGGCCGAGCACCTTCTCGTTGCGGACTTCGCGCATCGGGGTGCGGCCGAACTCGCCGCCCCAGACCACCAGCGTGTCGTCGAGCATGCCGCGCTGCTCGAGGTCGAGCACGAGCGCGGCGGCGGCGCGGTCGGTCTGCCGGCACATGTTCGGCAGTCCGTGCAGCAGGTCGTCGCTGTGGTCGCTGCCGTGGTGGTCCCAGCCGCGGTGGATCAGCTGCACGCAGCGGGCGCCGCGCTCGACCAGTCGGCGCGCCAACAGACAGTTGTTGGCGAACGAGCGCGTGCCCGGGTCGCTGCCGTAGAGCCGGTGGACGTGTTCGGGCTCGCTCGCGAGATCGGCGAGCTCGGGCACGCTCTCCTGCATGCGGTAGGCGAGCTCGTAGGCCGCGGTGCGCGCCAGGATCTCGGGGTCGCCGGTGCTCTCGAACTGCCGGCGGTTGAGGTCGCCGAGCAGATCGAGTCCGCGTCGCCGCGCCGCACGGTCGATGCCCGCGGGGTCCTTCAGGCACGGCACGAGGTCGCCGCGGGTGCGCAGCTCGACGCCGCCGAGCTGGCTCGGCAGGAACCCGCTGCTCCAGCAAGCCGAGCCGGCGCCGGGATCGATCTTGCCCGAGACCATCACGACGAAGCCGGGCAGGTCGCGGTTGTCGCTGCCGAGCCCGTAGAGCAGCCAACTGCCGAGGCTCGGGCGCCCGACGATCTGGTGGCCGGTGTTGGCGAACACCTGGGCCGGGCCGTGGTTGAACTGCTCCTGGTGCACCGAGCGCACGAACGAGAGCCTGTCGACGACCGCGGCGGTGTGCGGCAGCAGCTCGCTGACCAACGCGCCGCTCGCGCCGCGCGGCGCGAATGCGAACGGTGAGCCGAGCAGCCGCGGCCGGCCCTTGAGGAACGCGAACCGCTGGTTGCGCACGATCTCCTCGGGCCCGAAATCGCCGTCCTCCTTGCGCAGCACGGGCTTGTCGTCGAACAGATCGAGCGACGACGGCGCGCCGGCCATGAACAGCTGGATCACGGCGCGCGCCCGCGGCGCGTGGTGCACGCTGCGCTCGATCGGGTCGATCGCGCGCAGCGGCGCCGCCAGCGCCGCGCCGGCGGCGAGCCCGGTGCGGCAGAAGTCGCGGCGGGTCGGCATCGGACGCGGCGAACTCATGAGCGGCACAACGTCTCGTCG
>JAGQRB010000383.1 GCA_020425925.1 Planctomycetota bacterium | reverse complement strand
GGCCTCTACGAGCCGCTGTTCCCCGGTCGCGACGCGCCGCCGACCGTACCGGTCGCGCCGTTCGCGCTCGAGCGCACGCCTGTCACGAACGCGCAGTTCCTCGCCTTCGTCGCGGCCGAGTCGAGCTGGCGGCGCGACCGCGCCGCGCGCCTCTTCGTCGACGAGCGGTACCTCACCCACTGGGACGGCCCGCTGAGCGTGCCCGCGCCCATGCTCGACCGCCCCGTGACCAACGTGTCGTGGTTCGCGGCGCGCGCATACGCGCGCTGGCGCGGCCGGCGCCTGCCCGACACCGCCGAGTGGGAGCTCGCCGCCAGTGCGACGCTCGTCGGCGGCGACGACACGATGCAGCTCGTACGCAACTGGTACGCCCACCCCACCCCCGCCGACCCCGGCCCGGTCGGCATCGGCATCGAGACGGTCGACGGCGTACGTGACCTGCACGGCCTGGTCTGGGAGTGGGTAGACGACTTCAGCGCCGCAATCGCGAGCGGCGACGGGCGCAGCGCGACCGACCTCGAACGCGGCCTTTTCTGCGGCGCGGGCGCCGTCGGCGCGTCGCGCCCCGAGGACTACGTCGCGTTCATGCGCTACGCGATGCGCTCGAGCCTGCGCGGTCGCTCGACCGGGCGAGGCCTCGGATTCCGCTGTGCTGCGCCCGCACGACAGCGGGCGCCTTCCGGAGAACCCAAGTGACGATCTGCTCGAGAACCCTGTTCGCATCGGCCCTCGCCGTCGCGCTCACTTGCTGCGCCCCTGCGCCCGACGCGTGTTGCGACGGCACGCCGGCCGCGGCCGACCCGCTCGCAGACCCGCCCCCCGGCGAATCGCTGTTCCTGCTGGAGCACGCGTTCACCGACCAGGCGGGACGCGACCGCCGGCTCCGCGACTTCGCCGGCCACCCGACCCTCGTCGCGATGATCTTCACCAACTGTGCCTACGCCTGCCCCGTGCTGGTGAAGGACGTGCAGGAAGTCGTCGCCAGGCCCGAGGTCGGCGACGACTTGCACGTCCTGCTCGTGTCGATGGACGTCGCCCGCGACGACCCGGGCACGCTGCGTCGCTTCGCCGACGACCACGGACTCGCGGCGCACCGCTACACCCTCCTGCACGGCGACCAGGACGCCGTCGACGTGCTGGCGGCGGTGCTCGGCGTGCGCATCGCGCCGGTCGCCGACGGCGGCTTCTCGCACAGCAACCGCATCACGCTGCTCGACGAGGAAGGCGTCGTGCGCCACCGGCTCGACGGCCTCGGCGCAGACGCCGAGCCGCTGCTCGAGGCGATACAGCGGCTGTCGCCGCGCTGACACCCCGCCGCCCCTGCCACCGTCACCCCTCCGCAATCCGCCCCCCGCGCCCCCGCACTCCGCGCCGTTGAAGCACGGTTCGGGAGTCACGAGACTTCGCCAGCCATGCTCTCCCGAAACCGCACGCCGGCCTCACCACTCGTCACGTCCCTCGCCGCCGCCGCGATCGCCGCGTGCGCGAGCCATGGCTGTGCGCAGGCGCAGTCGGACGAAGGCCCTCCGCCCCGCCCGAAGTTCCAGTTCGTCCGCCAGAACGAGGACTGGTCCCGCTTCCGTGCACCGGACGACGCAGGCGCGCTCGACCGCCTCAAGCACCTTGCGCTCGACGGCGATGGCAACGTGTGGCTGTCGCTGGGCGGCCGCATCGACGCGCGCGCGGAGCTCTGGGATGGCTTCGGCTTCGGCGCGACGACGCCCGGCAACCAGGACGCGTTCCTGCTGTCCCGGGCGATCACGCACGCCGACCTGCACGTCGGCAGCCGGGTTCGCTTCTGGGTCGAGGCGAAGACCGCCCAGGTGCTCGGCCGCGACGCGTTGCCGGGGCGCCGCCGCGGTCTCGACCTCGACACCGCGGCGCTCTACCAGGCCTTCGCCGACGTGCGCCTCGTCGACGGCGACGTCGACGGCGACGGCGCGCTGACCCTGCGCGTCGGCCGCCAGACGTTCCTCTTCGGCGTGCAACGGCTGGTGAGCCCGCTGCCGTGGGCGAACACGCTGCGCACCTGGGACGGCGTCTCGGCGCGCTACGACGCCGGCCCCTGGTCGGTGACGGGGTTCGCGACCTGGTTCGTGCCCGTCCAGAAGCGCAGCTTCAACGACTCGGACGACGATCAGGAGTTCTACGGCGTCTACGCGACCCGCGCGCCGCAGGCCGACGGGCGCGGCTACGACGTCTACGTGCTCGGCAACTCGCGACCGAACGTGACGGTCAACGGCACCACCGGAGACGAGCGCCGCTACACGGTCGGCGGCCGCACGTGGGGCGCGCTCGGGGCCTTCGCCGGCGGCAAGGTCGACGGCGAGGTCGAGGGCGCGTGGCAGTTCGGCGAGGTCGGCAACGCCGACGTCTCGGCGTGGTCGATCGCCGCGGTGCTCGGCTACCGCCCTGACGACTGGAGCTGGTCGCCGCGGTTCTTCTGCGGCGTCGACGCCGCGAGCGGCGACGAACGGCAGGGAGGCGACGTCGAGACGTTCCATCAGCTGTTCCCCCTCGGCCACGCCTACCTCGGCTGGGCCGACGCCGTCGGCAGACAGAACGTCTTCGCCGTGCAGGCGGGCGCCCAGCTGGCGCTGACGCCGTCGACGAGCCTGCAGGTCGTCGGCCACTCGTTCCGCCTGATCGAGCGCAGCGACGCGCTCTACAACGTCGGCGGCGGGGTCGCGCGCACCGGGCTCGGCGGCCGCGAGGTCGGCCACGAGGTCGACGTCCTCGTCAACCACAAGATCGACCGGCACGTCTCGCTCTACGGCGGCTACAGCCACTTGTTCGCCGGCGACGGCATCGCCGCGTCGGGGCCGAGCGAGGACCAGCGCTTCCTGTATCTCGGCGCCTCGGTCGTCTTCTGAGGCCGACGCGCCCGCGCGCCGGCGAGCGGCTCAGGCGGCCCGCTCCTGCCCTCGCAGGATCGGCACCGCGGCCTGGATCATCGCCGTGAAGATCAAGAGCCCGAACGCCCAGATCCCCGCGGTCACCTTCCACTCGGTCAGGCTCGGCGAGTACTCGACGATCTCGTGCAGCGTCGACGGGATGAAGCCGGGCACGATCAGCCCCATGCCCTTCTCGATCCAGACGCCGACGAACGCGAACACGCACGCGGCCGAGACGAGGCCGGGGTGCTGCATGACGCGCGGGTGCAGGAACATCACTGCGGCGACGACGTTGAGCCCGATCGCGGTCCAGATCCACGGCACCAGGCCGTCGTGGCCGTGCAGTCCGAAGAACAGGTAGCGCGCCGAGCTGATGTGCGAGCCCCCGGCGTAGAACTCGGTGAACAGCTCCGAGACGACCATCAGCAGATTGATCAGGATCGTCACCCGCACGATCTGCACCAGCGTGTTGACGGCCTTGATGTCGATGCGCACATCGGTCAGCCGACGCAGCACGTACATCGTCACGATGATGAACGCGGGGCCGGCGACGAAGGCCGACGCCAGGAACCGGGGCGCGAGCAGCGCGCTGTTCCACAACGGCCGCCCCCCGAGGCCGCTGTAGAGGAACGCCGTCACCGTGTGGATCGAGATCGCCCAGAACACCGAGAGGAACACGATCGGGCGGTAGAACCGCAGCTCCGGCTTCCGGCCGAGGAAGCGCGTGTAGAGCAGGTAGCCGCAGATGTGCAGGTTGATGAGCAGGTAGCCGTTCAGGACGATGACGTCCCACGTCAGCATCGAGATCGGCCAGTTGAAGCGCCCCATCCCCGGCATCATGTGCCAGAAGCGGTCCGGCCGGCCCAGGTCGACGGTGACGAACAGCAGGCACATGACGATCGCCGCGATCGCGAGCAACTCGCCGAGGATCACGACGTCGTGCATCGCCCGGTTGCGATACAGGTAGGCCGGGATCACCATCATGACGCCGCCGGCCGCGAGCCCGACGATGAACGTGAAGTTCGCGATGTAGAGCCCCCAGCTGACGTGATCGGTCATCGACGTCAGGATCATCCCGTCCGCCACCTGCGTCGCCCACGCGTTCGCGCCGACCAGCGAGATCGCGGTCAGCACCGTCATCCACACGTAGTACGCGGGGCTACCGTCTGTCGCGAGCCGGACCAGCCGCAGCAGGAAGCGCGGATAGGTGACGAGGTGGCTCGTGGGCCGATCGTCGGGCAACGGCGCCGGAGGGCTCGCTTCGGTCATCGTCGTCGCGTCAGTCGAAGAAGTAGAAGAAGCTCGGCACCGTGCCGAGCTCTTCCTTGAGGACCAGCACCTGCTTGTTCGCCAGCACCCAGCGGATGTCGCTGTCGGGATCCAGCAGGTTGCCGAAGATGCGCGCGCCGGTCGGGCACGCCTCGAGGCACGCCGGCAGCTTGCCCTCGCGCGTGCGGTGCAGGCAGAAGTGGCACTTCTCCATCACACCCTGCGGCCGCACGCGGTTGGACAGGTAGCCCTGGTCCGGGTTGATCTCCTCGGCGGGGACGTTGGGCGCCTTCCAGTTGAACCGCCGCGCGTGGTAGGGGCACGCGGCCTCGCAATAGCGGCAGCCGATGCACCAGTTGTAGTCGACGACGACGATGCCGTCCTGCTCCTTCCACGTCGCCTCGACCGGGCACACGTCGACGCACGGCGG
>JAGQRB010000382.1 GCA_020425925.1 Planctomycetota bacterium | reverse complement strand
TGTCGGCATCGACGACAAGCACATCGAGATCATCCTGTCGCAGATGATGCGCAAGGTGCAGGTCGAGGACCCCGGCGACAGCGACTTCCTGCCGGGTGCGGTGGCCGACAAGTTCCGCTTCCGCGATGCCAACCAGACGCTGCGCAGCGAGCGCAAGAAGCCGGCGACGGCCTCGCCGCTGCTGCTCGGCATCACCAAGGCCTCGCTGCAGTCGGACTCGTTCATCTCGGCCGCGTCGTTCCAGGAGACCACCAAGGTGCTCACCGAGGCGGCGCTCGCCGGCAAGAAGGACGAGCTCGTCGGTCTCAAGGAGAACGTCATCCTCGGTCACCTGATCCCGACCGGCACCGGCTTCCGCGAGTACCAGAAGACCCGCGTCCGCAAGAACGTCGACCTGCAGGCCGCCGCCGAGGAGATCGGGCGGCTGTCGAGCCAGGGCTTCCTCGACGAAGGCGGCCCGGTGATCCGGCTCGAGGGCATCGACGACGGCCAGCCGAGCCCGGCCTCGCCGGCCCAGACCCCGGCGGATCCCGCCGAGTAGCGTAGGGGCCCCGATCGCGGGGCCCACCGAGGGTGGAATCCGCGCGGTTCCCCCTTGGCAACCGGGCAGTCGCTCCGTAGGCTGCCTCGCCCATTTCAGGCCGGGGAGACGCTCTCGTTCCCGCCGCGCCGAACCGTCCGAACCACCGCAACGTCACCGCCCGTCCGCCGAGCCCCGAATGCCCACGATCAATCAGCTCATCCGCAAGGGTCGCAAGAAGATCAAGGAGAAGAGCAAGTCGCCGATCCTCGAGGCCTGCCCGCACAAGCGCGGCGTGTGCCTGCAGGTGAAGACGATGACGCCGAAGAAGCCGAACTCCGCGCTGCGCAAGATCGCGCGCGTCCGCCTCAGCAACGGCAAGGAGACGACGGTCTACATCCCGGGCGAGGGCCACAACCTGCAGGAGCACTCGATCGTGCTGATCCGCGGCGGCCGTGTCCGCGACCTGCCCGGTGTGCGCTACCACGTGCTGCGCGGCTGCCTCGACGCGTCCGGCGTCGAGAACCGCCGGCGCGGCCGTTCCAAGTACGGCACGAAGCGTCCCAAGTCCTAGTGCGCGAGAACTGAAGTATGCCCCGCAGCTACAAGTCCACCGAAGTCCACCTCGCGGGTGATCCGCGTTACGGCAGCAAGCTCGCCAGCAAGATCATCAACCAGATCATGCTGGACGGGAAGAAGGTCACCGCGCAGCGGTTGTTCTACCACGCGATCGATACCGTGGTCGCCAAGGTCGAGGCCGAGGACGCGGTCGAGGTCTTCACGCGCGCGATCGACAACATCAAGCCGCGGGTCGAGGTGCGCAGCAAGCGCGTCGGCGGCGCGACCTACCAGGTGCCGCGCGAGGTCAACAAGCGCCGGCAGCAGAGCCTCGCGATCCGCTGGCTGATCGAGGCCGCCCGCAGCAAGCGCGGCAAGCCGATGGGCAAGTCGCTCGCGGAGGAGATCTTCGACGCGTTCAACAACCAGGGCGCGGCAGTGACGAAGAAAGAGAACGTGCACAAGATGGCCGAGGCGAACTCCGCCTACAGCCACTTTGCCTGGTAGCTGGCATTCTGCCTGGTAGCTGGCACTTCGCCTGGTAGCTGGCTGAGGGAGCCTGCACCGGCCAATGCCAGCGCGGGCTGGCGGCGGGCGCACTTCCGCGGAATACTGGTGGCATCCCGCCGTCCGACGCGCTGCGAACCTGCCATCGGGGCAGGGGCACCGCGGAGCCGCAACCGATGAAGCTGCCGATTTCCTTCCTGCTCTACACCACCTCGCTCGGCCTCGCCGGGTTCACGGGTTGGCAGGTCTACGAGCTGCTGCCGCTGCAGAAGAGCGACACCAAGAGTGCCGCGATGAAGCGCGGCCAGACCGCCGCGATCGACAAGCTCACGCTCGGCCGCGGCGCCGGTCAGGTCTCGCTCGACTGGCGCTACACCAGCGGGCAGAGCGGCAACCAGGGCTGGTGGGAGCAGTTCAAGAAGACCAACTTCCTCGGCAAGCTGCCGCCGCCGCCGAAGGACCCCGAGGCCGAGAAGGCGGAACCGACCGAGCCGCCGCCGCCGCCGGTGGTGCCGCTCGAGGACATCATCGAGCTCGCTGCGCTGGTCTACGACGGTGCCGACGAAGGCAAGGGCGCGCTGTCGCACGTCGTCGTGCGCTACAAGGAGACCGCCGGCGTCACGCCGCCCGAATGGTACGTGCGGCAGAACCAGACCGGCGCGCCGGGCAGCTTCGGCGGTCCGCGCGACACCGCGCCGCCGCCGCGCCCCGGCGGCAACCGCAGCTTCCGCGGCGGCAACCAGAGCAACCAGACGCGGCCGACGGCCCCGACGCCGATGCCGACCGGCGCCTCGGCGCTGCCGAGCGACGGCCTGCTGCAGAAGGTCTGGGTCCAGGGCGAAGGCGACCCGCGGCGCGATCCGCACCTCTGGCCGCCGTTCGAGCACATCCGGCTGGTGCGCGTCGATCCGAGCGCCGAGTCGGCCTACTTCGTGCGCGAGGTCAAGACCAAGGCCGGCGAGGAGCCGGTCGAGCCGGCCGAGGAGCAGCTGTTCCGGTCGTCGGCGAACGTCAGCCAGGACGTGCTGCGCGAGCTCAACAAGTTCTACGGCGAGAAGGTCACCGAGAACGCCGGCGGTGGTTCGCAGACCGCGTCGGCGAAGAGCGAGTGGATCCCGACCGACGAGACCAAGATCGTCGGCAACGTCACGCACATCGGTCGCAAGGACCAGTCGTCGTTCGACAACGAGGACAAGTTCTTCGAGAAGGTCTACTTCGACAACTACACCAGCAGGTACTCGAACCGCCGTGGCATCCAGGTCACCAACGTCGAGCCGCAGCTGGCGGCCAAGTACGGCGTCGCCCAGGGCGACGTGCTGCTGTCGGTGAACGACCGTCAGGTCAAGACCAAGGCGCAGGCGGTCAAGTTCGGCAAGGACGAGTACAAGAAGGGCGTGCGCACCTTCGTCACCGTCTGGCTCTCGGCCGGCCAGGAAGTCGAGCGCGTCTACCAGATGCCCGATAAGTAGGGGCGTTCGGCAAGTAGAGCCCCGGCGCCTGGGTCCGGGCGCCGATCCGCCGTAGATTCGGTGTCGTGAGTGAACGCCCCGACCTGCTGACGATCGACGCCGGCAACAGCACGCTCGACTGCCTGAGTCCCGGCGGCGCGCGGCTGCGGCTCGCGACCCGCGCGCCCGACGTGGCGGCGCTGGCGCGTTTCGCGCGCGAATCGGGTGCCACCCGGGTCGCCGCCGTGGCGGTGGTGGAGGCGGCGCGGGCGGCGATCGAGCAGGCGGTGCAGGGTGCCGGGCTGCGGCTGCGGGTCGGCGGCGCCGAGCTGCCGTGCCCGCTGCCGGCGGGCTACGACACCCCCGCCACGCTGGGT
>JAGQRB010000381.1 GCA_020425925.1 Planctomycetota bacterium | reverse complement strand
GCTGACGATCGCGTGAGCCGGCCGCCAGCCGGCTCACACGATCGTCAGCTGCGCGCTGTTCGTGACGTGCAGCATCGCCCCCGTCAGCACACCGGCCTGCAGGTAGATGCTGAGGCCGCGCAGACCGGGATCGTTCGGGACCGCGATCGGCACGTTCGCGGTGCCCTGCGGCAGCGGCAGGAAGCCGAGCGTCAGGGTCGAACCGAGCGGCAGGTGGAGCGGCCGGTTGTAGCCGAGCGGCGTGTTGCCGGTGGCGAAACTCGCGAACAGCAGCGCACCCGAGCCGGCGGGCCCGGACACCGTCACGGTCTCGCTGCTGCCGATCGCCACGTCGGGCTCGGAGACGTCGAGGCCGTCGGCGGCGCCCATGGTCTGCAGCATCGCATAGAGGTCGGGCCGGCGGCCGATCGCATCCGGCGACAGCGGCCCATGGGTCCAGAGCAGCTGCTGGATCTGCGCCAGCGTCAGCCGCTGCCCGAGCTGCCGCACCGCGGCGCCCTGCAGCGCCGTGACGATGCCGGCGATCGCCGGCACCGCCGCGCTGGTGCCGGTGTACGACGCGGTGTAGGCCTGCCGGCGGTCCATGTTCGGGAAGAACAGCGTGCCGATGCCGCAACCGAGCACCTGGTCGCCCCAGCCGTTGGCGTCGATACGCGAGCCGTAGTTGCTGAACGGCGCCTTGTCGAGCGTCACCGCCATCGACGAGGTGCAGAACAGCGCGCCCGAGTCGCGGAACGTGCGGTCGAAGCGCCGCAGGAAGCGCGGGTCGTCGAGGTCGTTGTCGCCGTTGCCGGCCGACACCGCGACGATCAGCCCATTGCCGGTCAGCGTCGCGGTGGCGTCGTAGACCTGCTGCAGGATCTCGTACGGCACCCAGTCCTGCAGACCGTTCTGCGCGAACAGGAACATCATCACGAGCATCACGACGTCGCCCGGCTGCGAGTTGGTGCCGGCGACGAGCAGCGAGTTCGCGACCCCGCCGTTGGTCAGCTGCGAGAGGAAGCGCAGGTTGCACTCGTCGGCGATGCCGGTGATGCCGTACTCGTTGCGGTCGGCGCTGATCGCCGACGCGCCGGCGGTGCCGTGGTAGGCCTCGGTCGTGCTCGACCCCGGCAACGGACCGATCACGTGGGACGGGACGCACTGCGAGACGTCCTCGTGGTCGAACACCCACTCCGATTCGACCATCAGGAACCCGATGCCCTGACCGCGTGCGCCGAGCACGCCCTGCGCCTGCCAGATGCCGTGGCCGAGCGGCGAGGGCAGGAAGTTCTGCTGCATCGAGGTGAAGTCCGGCGTCGGCGGCGGGATGTCGTTCGGCAGCGGCAGCGGAGCGGGCACCGGCAACGGCCCGCAGCTCGCGGTCGAGGCCAGCGGTTCCTTCAGCACGTTGTCGACGAGGTCGAGCCGCCACAGCTCCTCGGCGAGCAGGTCGGCGGCGGCGGCGCTCGGCAGCTCGAGGCGGTACCACAGCCCGAGGTGGCCCGGGCGACTCTGCGGCGGCAGGTTCTCGACGGCGCGGCGGTGCAGTTGATCGAGCTCGTCCCAAGGCGCGGCGGTGAACAGCGGCGTGCTCACCGCGCGATCGAACAGCGCCTGCACCGCCGCGAGCTCGACGCCGGTGCGCGAACGCAGCCGGCCGCGCACGAGCTCGGCGCCGCAGCCCTCGCGCAGCTTGACGTTGAGCACGTGACCGAGCACCTGCGGACTGCGCGCGATCGTCGCCGCCAGCGCGCGGTTGGCGGCGCGCGAACCGGCGAACATGTCGGTGGCCTGCTGCGCCGATGCCGAGGTCGGCAGCGCGAGCGGCAACAGGGCGGCGACGAACGAGAGGGCCTGGAGGTGCGGTGTCACGGGCCCGCCGAGTCTACCATCAGATCCCCGCGGCATGGCGAACGCACCGGCTCCCCACCTGCACGACTGGACCTTCCCGGACGCGCGCGCCGTCGTCGCGATCGTGCACGGCTACGCCGAGCACGGCGCCCGCTACGCCCATGTCGCCGCAGGGTTGCGCGAGCACGGTCTCGCGGCGCTCGCGGTCGACCTGCGCGGCCACGGCCGCTCCGCTGGCCGCCGCGGTCACATCGACGACTTCGCGAGCTACCACGCCGACGTGCAGGCGCGGCTCGCCGCAACGCAAGCGCGCTGCGGCGAGCTGCCGCGCGTGATGCTCGCCCATTCGATGGGCGGCCTCGTCGCGCTCGACCTGCTGGCGTCCGGCGCATCGCTGGCGGCACCCGTCGCCGGCGTCGTGCTGTCGTCGCCGTTCCTCGGCGTCGCGAACCGGATCCCGTGGCCGAAGCGCTGGTTGGCCCGGCTGCTCGCGCAGGTCTGGCCGAGCTGCCGACTGCCATCGGGGCTCGATGCCGAGCGGGTCTGCCGCGACCCCGAGCAGCGCCGGTTCTATACCGACGATCCGCTGGTGTTCGACACCGCGACGCCGGGCTGGTACCGCGCCGCGCTGCGCGCGATCGCGCGCGTGCATGCGAGCGCGCTGTCGCCGGTGAACCTGCCGCCGCTGCTGCTGCTGGTCGCCGGCGCCGACCACGTCGTCAGTGCCGACGCGACGCGGCGGTTCGCGCGCGAACACCGACTCGAAGACGCGGTCGTCGAGTATCCCGACTACTTCCACGAGCTGCTGAACGAGCGACCACCCGAACGCGCGATCGTGATCGAGCGGATCGCCGCGTGGATCGACGGGTTGCTGTCGGAACGTTCCCCGGGCTCGCCAGAGGAGGATCGGCGATGGGGAGCTCCGCCCACCTCCGGTTGACCACCGACGAGCAACTGCGGCGGCTCGAACTCTAGGGCGACCGGGCGGCCGACGTGGCCCGCGCACGCGGGCGATCACGTTCGGCTTGCCCGCCTCTTCCGCACGACATGGGCGAAGGTCGACGTCGACATGCACACCGCCAACCATGCGCCGCTCCAGCCCGCAGCCAGCACGCCGATCGTGACGATTGCCGACGCCACCACGAACAGGATCTCGACCGCGAGCAGCATCGCCGACACCCATTCCACCGCTACTTCAGCACCTCGTTGCCGAGCGGATACTCCCGCCACTCGTGGAAGTCGAAGTGCCACCACTCGAACTCGTAGACCTTGAACCCCTCGGCCTCCATCGCGCGCCGCAGCACCTCGCGGTAGTAGCGCTGCCGTGAGGTGCCGCCCGGGTAGTCGGGATACGCGCGCGCGGTGAACTCGTCGTAGCCGCTCGGCATCTCGATCACCTCGCCGGTGTCGAGCCGATAGAGCGACAGGTCGACGGCGCAACCGCGGTTGTGGCGCGAGCCGTGCGAGGGGTCGGCGACGAAGTGCTTCATGTCGGCCGGCGTCGCGTCGTAGAACACCTTGGTCACCGACCACGGCCGGTAGGCGTCGTGGATCACGAGCCCGAGCCCGCGCTCGGCGAGCTTGTCGTGCACTTTCTTCAACGCCCCGGCGGCCGGGCGCTGCATCTTCGCGACCGCGCGCGGGTAGACCGCGTGGCCGAGGAAGTTGTTGTCGCTGGCGTAGCGGATGTCGAGCTTGAGCGTCGGCCCGATCGCGGTCAGGTCGAGCAGGTCGAAGTCGCGCAGGCGTCCCGGCAGCTGCGGCGGCGACGCGATCTGCTGGGCCTCGGCGATGAGCTCGGCGATCGGCCGCACCGGCTCGATCTTGAACGTGCCCGCGGTCGGGCCCGGTCGCCGCTCGAAGCGCGCACCGCCGACGACGGCGGCCGTGACCTCGCCGTCGTCGTCGCGTTCGAACCGCAACAGGTCGCCGCCGTACATGCCGCCCGGGAAGATCCAGCGATCGGGACCGACCGGATCGAGCAGGTCGCGCACGACCCACTCGATCAGCACGCCGAGCCGGCCGTGGTCCTCGTAGACCACCAGCACGTCGTGGTCCCAGCCGTATTCGCCGAGGTACGGCAACAGCGCGGCCGGGCACGGCGGCGGCACGCTGTCATCGCGGACGTAGTCCACCATCGTGTCGTTGAGCTTGCCGTTGCCGAGGTCCTTCAGGAAGCGGCCACCGATGCCGACCGGATCGTCCGCGATCATCGTGCCGTCGGGCAGCAGCCGCAGCCGCGTGCGCACGCCGATGTTCGGGTCGTAGATCAGCTCGCCGTCGCGCTCGTAGAGCTCGACCCAGTCCTCGCCGCAGCGCCAGTGGCCGGCGAGTGCACGCGCGCGTTCGACGCCGACCGGCACCGGATACACCGGCGGCGGCAGCGCCTCGCCGTCGCGGTTGGCGAGCGCGGCGCGCAGCGCGCGATCGGCGATCGCGTCGGCGACTTCGTTGCAGAAGTCCTTGGTGCAGACGACCGCGACCGCGATGCCGTCGTCGGGCAGCGCCGCCAACGCCGAGGCGAAGCCGTAGACCGCGCCGCCGTGGCCGACCGCGCGGTGGCCGTCGAGCTCGCGCACGAAGAAGCCGAGGCCGCAGCCGCGAGTCTGCCCGCCCGGCAGCGCCCACATGCTCTCCTGGGTCACAGGCGGCAGCACGCGGCGCTCGCTGCGCGGGAACCAGCTCTCGGCGAACCGCACCAGATCCTTCACCGTGCTGCGCAGGTTCGCGGCCGGGGCGTAGCCGAACGCGAAGTGCGGCGT
>JAGQRB010000380.1 GCA_020425925.1 Planctomycetota bacterium | reverse complement strand
GTCGGAGTGCTTGACGGCGGCACAGTGCACGACGAGTTGCGGTCGGTGCGCCGCGAACGCCGAGCCGACCGCACGCGGATCGCGCACGTTGCCGAGCCACGGTAGCAGGCGGGGCGAGTCGACGGCCCGCGCCACCCGCTGCAACGCGGTGTCGTCCTGATCGAACGCGACGACTCGCGTCGCGGGCGAGGCCGCCAGCAACGCCGCGACGAGCCGTGCGCCGACCGAGCCGCCGGCCCCCGTCACGCCGACGACCTCGCCGGCGAATCGGCCGAGATCGGCATCGTTCGGGGCGCGCTCGGCTCGGCCGCGGGCGCCGAAGATGCGCTGCGCGACCGCCCCCAGCAGCCCCGCCGGCTCGGGCCCGAGGTCGTTCGCCGCGCTCACCGAGCCGCCTCCTCCGTGGCGGCCGCCGGGCCGCGCGACGTGACGTCCTGCTGCCACGGCACGCGGCGGCCGACACGCAGCTGCCGCCGGGCGCGCAGCTCGGCGAGCGCCATCACCGCCAGATAGACGGTGGCCGGCAGCCACAGCGAGGGGCGCTTGCGCAGGAAACGCAACGAGCGCCCCAGATCGGTGGTCTCGTTCGCGAGCAGCTCGGGGTGCGCCGCGCGCAGCTGCCGGCGGCCGGCGCGGATGCGCGTCATCACGCCGAGCACCGCACCGAGCCGACGCGGCGGGAAGAACGTGAACTCGACCGCGTCGAGCGTGCGGCGCTCCGTCGGCCGGGCGACGAGGCGCGCGAAGCCGTCGTCGGCGATGAGGTCCGGGAAGTCGCCGAAACGGCGGCGGCCGGCACGCGAGAAGGCGTAGAAGCCGGCGCCGACGAAGCCGTCGGCGAAGAACGGCAGGCTGGTCCAGACGCGGTAGAACGCGCGCACCGTCCACGGCCGGTCGGCGAGTGCCGCCCGCGCGCGCGGTGCCGCGACCACGACGTCGGTCGGCTCGCGCAGTGTCGCGGCGACGGCGCGCAGCGTCGCGGTCGAGACCACCACGTCGGCATCGACGTAGCAGCGCGGGAAGACGCTGGCGGCAGCATCGCCGGCGCGCAGCGCCATCGCCTTCGACGCCTCCGACAGCTCGATCACCCTCGCCTTCGGCGCGGACCGCCGCGCGCGCGCTGCGGTGTCGTCGGTGCAGCCGTTGCACACGACGACTATCTCGAACTCGTCCGGCTCCGCCTCGGCGAGCATCGCCGCGAGGCAACGCTCGATCACCGCGGCCTCGTCGTGCGCCGGCACGACGACCGCGAGCGCGGCACCGTTCGGTCGGCAGTCGTCGGATCGGTCCGGCATGCAGTGGTCTGGTGCAGTCGGTGGGTCTCCGACCCGTGGGTGTCCCGAGCCCAGGGATCCGACCCGAGAATCTGGCGCGCACCATATCCCGCGGCGCGTCCGCCGGCTCGAACGTCGCGGTTTTCCCGCCCCGGGCGAACGGCGAACGGTTCCGTCTCGCTACTGCCCGTGTTCTTCCATGGCGCTTCCCCGAGGCCTCCCAATGTACGTCGCACCGTTCGTCGCCGCGCTCCTGGCCGGCGCCTCCGTCCTCGCCGGCACGCCGCAGCAGCCGGACGCGCTGCTGCACGGCCTGCGGGTGCCGATCCACACCGCCGCCGACGATCTCGGACTGCCGTACGGAGTCTGGGCGGCCGGTGCGGACTACAAGGCCTCGTTCCACGGCGACGTCACGTTCGTGCCCTATCTGGGCGGCGACTACCCCGAGAACCAGCCGTGGTCCTGGCGCACGACCTCGGTGCGGGTCGGCGAACGCGAGTTGCTCGCCACCGCAGTGCGACCGTCCGAACCGCAACGCTGGCACGACGGGTTCCGCTACGAGTACCGCCATGCCGCGTTCACCGAGGCCTACGACGTGCGCGCCGAGGGGCTCGAGCAGACCTTCGTGTTCGACCGGTTGCCGGTCGAACTGCGGGCCGCCGGTCCGCTGGCGGCGGGCGACGATCTGATCATCCGCGGCGCGGTCACCAGCGGCCTGACCACCGCGGAGACCACGCTCCGTCACGGTGCCCTGGTGTTCGAGGACGCGTTCGGGCGGCCGATCACGAGCTACGGTGCAGCCTTCGCAGTCGACGCGGCCGGCCGGCGAACGCCGCTGGCGACCGGCTATCGCGACGGTGCGATCGAGCTACGGGTGCCGGCGAGCTGGCTCGCCACCGCACACTTCCCGATCGTCGTCGATCCGCTGCTGTCGGTCAGCGCCATCTCGTTCGTCACGTCGCCGGCCGAGAACGTCGACATCGCTCGCGACGACATCGCGACGACCGACAACGTGATGGTGACGCTGATTCGCCGCAGTTCGGCCAGCGACGGCGACGTGTTCGCCGGACTCACCGACGACGGTCTGGGCACGATGCAGATCGTCTTCAGCGACATCACGACCACGTGGAGCAGCGATGACGCCGCCTGCGCGTTCGTCGCCGGCACGCAGCGCTGGGCGATCGTGCTGCAGCGCTACTTCGGCTCGACGTCACCGACGCAGAGCCGGTTGCGAGGCCATGCCCACGACAGCGGCAACCTGACGCTGTCGACCGGCGTCGCCTCCCTGATCACGAGCGCTACGCGCAACGAGTGGCGTCCGGCCGTCGGCGGTGTCGCAGTCTCCGGCAACCACGCCCTGGTCGCGTTCCAGTCCGAGGACAACGGCTCCGGCAACTTCGTCAACACGTCCAACAGCGCGGTCTGGGGAGTCCGGTTCGACACCTCGAGCGGCAACGGCGCTTTCGGTGCCGAGTTCGTGATCCGAACCTCGACCGTGCAGGACCACGAGCGCCCGTCGGTCAACAAGGTCGCCATCGGGTTTCCGGGCCCGTACGGCTGGGTCTGCATGATGCAGGTCTACAACCCGACGATCGCCGGCGACGACTGGGATCTGATCGGCAAATACGTGAACAGCAACGGCACGGTGACCGCCGGCGGCTTCGTGCCCGACATCGCCAACGCCAACACCCATCACCAGCTCGGCCCGATCGTCGAGGGCAGCGGCGAACGCTACGCCGTGCTATTCACGACCGAGAATCTGTCGACGACGCCGTTCAAGACCCAGCTGGTGAGCGGGCGTCAGGTGCGCATCGAGCGCTTCGACTGGGCGCCGGGAGCGAGTGCACCGACGGCTGCCGCCGACCAACCCGACGTCATCCTGGCGAGCGCCGCGCTCAATCCGGTCTACGAGGTCGCGTGTCTCGGCTACGACACCGTCGACGAGTCGCACTTCGCCGCCGCCTGGCGGACGATCGCGCCGGCTTCGCCGACGCTGCGATACGCCCGCACCGGCTACGACGGCGGCATCACCGAAGGGCCGGCCACGCTGTTCGACATGCCCGGCCAGGCGCCCGAGCTGCCGGGTTGTGTGTTCGATGACGACCACCAGACCTTCCTGTTCGCCTACGGCATCGACTCAGGAGCGGCATTGAACGCGCTCTACGGCAACGTGCTGGTCTACGCCAGCGGCCCCGCGCCGACGATCTTCGCGGCGTCGTGCTCGGGCGCGACGATCGAGTGGGTCGGCAGCCAGCAGATCGGCTCCGAGTTCTGCGGCGTGCAGGTGACCAACAACACCGGCTCGATCGGCCATTTCCTGGTCGCGTCGCTGGGCACGAGCTTCCTGCCGGTCGTCGATCCGGCGGTGATGCCCGGCTGCACGCTGCTCGTGCAGGCCTCGGGCCCCGCCTACCTCGCGACGCTGCCGTTCCAGTTCGGAACGGTGGCGACCTGGAACCTGTCGCTGCCGAGCGTGCTCGGCCCACTGACGCTGCACTTCCAGGACTGGCTGTTCGCCGGCACGCAGTTCACCAGCAGCTCCCGGCTGACGGTGCCGCTGCTGCGGTAGCGGCCCGCACCGCGTCGAGGCCGTTCGAACGATACACAACGCACCCCGCTGCTCGCCCTCGTCACAGTCACTGCCGTCACCGCGGCCGCCAGGCTCGCGGCTCAGCACGACCCACACCTCAACGTCGCGCTGTACCAGACGTGCGTCGCCGACTCCGACCCGGGCACGCAGTGGCATGCGACGTTCGTTACCGACGGTGTGGTCGCCAACAACCGCCGCTGGCTGTCCGCGGGACCTGGTCCGCACTGGTGCGAGATCCGCCTGCCGGCGAGCTACACGCTCGGCAGCGCCCACGTGTTCGTCGGCACCGACGACATCAACACGGTCGCGAACTTCTCGCTGCAGCAATGGAACGGAACGGCGTGGGTCGACATCCCCGGCGCCGTCGTCACCGGCAACACGCTGAACCAGCACCGCCTGCAGTTCACCGCCCCTATCACGGTCGATCGCGTCCGCTTCCACACCCCCGACGGGATCGCACGCGTGCGCGAGATCGCGCTGTTCGCGCCGAACCAGGGTCAAGGGCAACCGTGGGCGACCGGCTATACCCTCAACCTGGCGAAGAACCGCCGTGCCGTCAGTTCGTCGAACAGCGGCGGCAGCACCGCCGGCACGCGGGCCGTCGACGGCTACGCCCACGACTCGTCGACCTGGGTGACCGGCAACCAGAACGGACCGTACACGATCGACCTCGAGCTCTACGACAACAGCAAGGTCGGCAACGTGCACCTGCACACCGATGCGAGCACGCAGTGGGCCCTGCGCCCGGGGCCCGGCAACGGCGTCTACATCGACTCACTGTCGGACGGCCGGCGCCTCGCGAGCGACGGCACCGCTATCACGATGGTGGCGCCCAGCACGACCGACACCTCGGTGCAGTGGGTCGTGACCCCCGTGGTCGCCGACCTCTACTACCTCGAACATCCTGCCAGCGGCAAGCGACTGCTGCGCAACCCCTCGGGCGGACTCGCGATGCAGCCGGGCTGGACGCAGCCGACGGGGCTGTGGCGCTTCATCCACGCCTACGACGCGGCGCCGGCGAGCTCCTACGGCATCGGCTGCGGCCCGGCGACGATCGAGGTGGTCGGCACACCGGCCGGCGGCGAGTCGTTCACCGTGCGCACCGCCGGCACCATCAGCGGTGCGCCGGCGGTCACGGTGGTGTCGTGGCAGCGCGCGCTCACACCTGCGGCTGCCATCGGACTGCCGAACTGCTGGCTCAACATCGACATGAACCTCATCGTCGGCAACGTGCCCGGCAGCGCCGATGCCCAGGGCCGGTACGACGTCAGCATGCAGCTGCCGCCGGGCTTCCTCGGTTCGCTCTACGCGCAGACCGCGTACCTGCACCCGTTCATCAATCCGGCGTGGGTGGCGACCACACCGGGGGCGGCGATCCACGTGCGCTGAGCGGTCCGGCGTCTACAGGAACGCGAAGCCGAACGAGATCTGCCCGCCGGGCTGCGTCACCGGCGCGCCGGTCGGCCACATGATCAGGCCGCTCGGGACACCGTAGGTCGTCGGCTGGCTGCCGATGACGAACTGCACGCCCTGCGACGCCTTGATCGGATCGTTCGGGAACACGATCGGGTTGTACATCACCGACTGGGTGTAGATCGGCAGCCCGATCAGCTGGTTGTTGTTCGGGATGTCGAACGTCGGCGTCGCGGCCAGGGTCATCGGCACGATCGTCATCGGCTCGACCAGGATCGTCTCGTTCTCGAAGACGAAGTTGATGCTGTTCAGGCCGAGCAGCAGGAAGCACTCGGGCATGTCGAACTCGAGCTCGAACAGGCTGAGCGCACCGTCGGCCTCGGACTGGACCGCGATCTGCGCCTTGCCCGTCGAGCTGCTGGCGGCGTCGATGAAGACCAGACCCTCCGGCGCCTCCGCGCCGATACCGCTCTCCATTGCGACGTCGATCACGTCGAGCAGCACGGGTGCGGCCGGCAGCGATACGTCGTAGACCATGACCGCATTGGTGCGCTCGAGACCGACGAACAGCATCGGAACGGTGTTGACGACGCCGAACGTCACGGATTCGGGCTCCGGCCCCTTGTCGTCCGAACGACCCTCCTGCCACAGGCCGCGCATCAGCATCTCGCGCTCGATCTCGCTGCCCGAGTCGAACACCTTCACACCGGTCGTGGTCCAGATCGTGAACGAGCGCGCGCCGAACGAGTACAGCTGGTCGACGTCCCCGTCGTTGTCGGTGTCGCCGCGCGCGATGTCGTAGTCGCCGGTGACGAAGTTCAGCCGGCCGAGCAACGCGTTGGTGTTGAGCTGCGCCGAGGTGTAGAGCGCGGTCTCCGGCGTCGGGTCTTCGGTGTCGAGGGCGAAGTCGGCCTCGAGACCGTTGCCGCGGGTCTCGTCGTTGAACCCGGGGAAGTCGGAACGACTGTCACCCTCGTTCGCGGTCGCGATGTACTCGACGCCGTTGACCGTGAAGGTCGTCAGCCCGTCGGGCATGTAGAGACCGAGGACAGGCCAGTTCTGGAAGTTGCCGTTGATACCGTCCTGGTTCGAGGCGTCGAACTCGTTGCCCGGCAGACTGTGGTCCTTCTCGCCGAGCGGCCGGATCGCCGTCACGGTCGCGGTCGCGATATCGACCTCGGCGATCGCGTTGTTCTCCTGCAGGGTCACGAACGCCGTCGTCCCGGCCGCGTTGACCGCCACGTACTCAGGCTCCATGTCCTGGGCGAGCGTGATGCCGTTGGTGTCGGACAGGCGCACGCCGGCGAGCTGCAGCGCCGCCTTCTGGCCGTTCCACGGTGCGAAGCTCGCGGTGGCCACGGTGCGCGCCACGACGTCGATGACGCTGACCGAGCCCTCGGGGTTGACCAGGCCCGTGGCTTCGTCGGCCTCGCCCTCGTTGGCGGTCAGCGCGAACAGGCCGTTCGGTGTGAAGGTGATCATGTCGGGCAACGCTCCGACCGTGACCGCGGCACCGTTCGGCGCGCCGGTCGCGGCATCGAAGAACTGCACGGTTCCCGGGTTCTGCTTGACCGCTGCCTGCACGGCCACCGCCACGAGGCCGCCGCTGACAGCGACGCTGTTGGGCTGGCCGACCAGCGGGATCGACGTCACGTAGGACAGGATCCCGACCCCATTGGCAGTGAACACGTCGAGCGCATTGCTCGACGGGTTGGTCACGAAGTAGCGGCCGCTCGTCGAATCGAAGGCCACGATTTCACCGGCCTGGTTCGCCGTCTGGATGGTCGAGAGGTGGGTGAACGAGAACTGCGCCGAGAGCGAGGCGCAGGTCGAGACGGCGCACGCGATTGCGGTGATCTTGCGAGACATGAGGTCGGTTCGGTGTTGAGTCGAGGGGATGGAACCGCCGCCGGCACCGCCCCGTGGGCGCGACCGGGCGACGGACGCCGCGGGAGCAAAGGCCGGGCCCGTGAACCCTCGGCCATGCCGAGATGAAGGAACGGCGAGGACCGTACGACGCCGGACCTGGAAGAACCGACGCCGCGATCGGTGACCGCGGTAGCCCCGCGAGCTACTTGCTGCAGCAGCTCATGGCAGGCCCGGATGACCTCGGCCCGGCCCTCCAGCCAACTCGGCAGCTGCACAACCAGACGAGGTCCCATGGATCGACACGAAGGTGCCGGATCGACGGTGGAGCGACACTGGTCGCGCACCGCTACCTGGTGGCTCCTGCCGATGCTCGCACTCGCCGTTCATGGGCCGAGCTTGTCGGGCGCGTGGGTCTACGACGACTGGAACAACTTCGACCGCAACCAGGCGCTGCGGACCGGCGACTGGGTCGGGCTGGTCACGCGACCGTACTACGGCCACGACACGACCTACTGGCGGCCGGTGACGTCACTCCTGATGGCCGTCGGCTACCTGGCCGGACCTCTCGGTATGCACGCGATCGCGATCGCACTGCATGTCCTGACCGCCGGCGTGCTCGCCTCGATCGGCCGACGACTCCTCGGTGACCCACGGCTCGCGCTCTGCGCCGCCCTGTTGTTCACACTGCATCCGCTGCAGGTCGAGAGCGTGGCGTGGGCGTCTGCGCTGCCGAGCGTCCCCTGCGCGCTTTTCACGCTGCTCACCGTGCGTTCCGTGTCGATCTGGTCGACCGGCGAGGGCGACCGACCACCTTGGCCCGCCGCCGCATGGCTGCTCGGCGCTCTGCTGTCGAAGGAAGCCGGCGTGGCAGCCGTGCCGCTCGTGATCGCCATCGTGTTCGGTGCCGGCTGCTCCCGGCCGCGAATGGCGAGACTCGCGGTGTCGGGCCTCGCGATCCTGCTGGCCGTCCTGTGGTTCGCCCTGCACGTCGCCATGGCCGGCTACCGGCCGGTGCTCGGCGACGACGCCGCCTGGGTCGCCGGGACGGCACACATGTGGTTCGGACAGATCGCGTTGCTGCTCGTGCCGTGGCCGCTGACGCCGTTCCGCGCGCATCCCTCCGAGATCGGCGGCCCGCTGATCGACCTGGCCGTCGTGCTCGCCCTGATCGCGTGCATCGCGTTCGCCTGTGCCCGGTGGCGACGGCTGGCCCAGCGGTGGCAGATTGCCGGCGCACTCACCGCGCTGCCCCTGCTGCTGGCCGCGGTCACACACGCGGCCGTCGGACCGCACCCGCTCACGGATCGCTACATGTACGGGTCGCTCGGCGGCTTCGCGCTGCTCGTCGCCGCCCTGATCGGACGGCGGTTCGTCCTGCTCGGTGCGCTGGTCCTCGCCTACGGTGGGATGACGGTCGCGCAGGTGCGCGTCTGGCAGGACGACCGTGCGTTCGTCTCGCACGTCTGCAGACACTCGCCGAACGACGCGTCGGTTCACGTGCTGGCCGGCAACCTCGCACTGCAGTCGGGCGATGCCGCGGGTCGGACCACCGCGCGCCGCGAGTTCGAGACGGCTCTGGGCCTCTGGAGCGAACGCACCGACGACTTCGCCGAGCGCCAGCGCGCCGCCGCCATCGCGGGCCTGGCATGGTGTGACTTCACCGATCCCGCTCGCGCTGCCGCGACCCTCGGGCCGTCATTGATCGAGCGCTTCCGCCGCGCGGTGAACCACCACCGCCGGTACGTGCCCGCCTGGGTCGGCCTCGGCGTCGCGCTGAACCTCAACGCCCGGTTCGACGAGGCGCGAATGGCCTTCGAAACTGCCCTCGCGCTCGACCCGATGTGTCCCGAAGCGTGGTTCAACCTCGGCCGACTGCAGCTCGACCTCGGGCAATGCGACGCGGCGTGCGAGAGCTTCCGTGCAGCGGTGCGGTGCAAACCCGACCTCGAGGTCGCGCACGAGCTGCTGGCGAGACTGCGGTAGGACAGGCGGCTAGCGCTTCTCGCGCAGGACCTGCTCCGCCTCGGCGATCCGACGGCGCTCGTCCTCGCGTCGCAGCTCGGCGCGGATGCGATCGGAGTCTGCGCGCGACAGCTTGCCGCCAGGCACCCCATCGAGCACGCCGAGCGGCACGGTCGCCATGTCCCAGTCGTCGCTGCGCTGGGTCGCGACCGGCAGATCGAGATTGCCGGCCGCCTGCAGGTTCGCCAGCGGATTGCGCCCCCAGGCGTAGCGGAAGTGCACCGGGGCCGGAACGAGCGGGCTCGTCAACACCAGCTGCCGACGATCATGGCGCGGGCGTCCCTGATCGTCCTTGCCGACCTCGGCGTGGACGGCAGTGGCCGGCTGGAAGCGCCGGTCCTCGCCCGCGATCGCGAAGCCGACGATGGCGCCGTCCATCGGATCGGCGACCTCGCTGTCGAAACGGAGCCACAGCGCGCCGTCGCGCGCCGTCGCCTCGAGCAGCTGCGGTGGCTGCCATCGCAGCTCCCGGTCGAAGCCGTACTGCGTCGCCAGCGCCCAACGCGCGATGCGTTCGCCGGCAGGCAGCTTGACCTGCGGATGGTACCAGCGGCGCCGCAGATCGTAGGTGCTCGCGAAGCCGACGTTGTCGTCGCCACCGTCGAACAGCTCGCGGAACGTCCGGTACTGCGCCGCTCGGATGTAGATGCCGGTATCGAGCATCTTCTCGACGTAGTCGTCGAGCGTCTGCGGATAGCCGTCGGTACAGAGGGACAGGATGCCGAACGGCAGCGTCGGATCGCCGAACGCGTCGCGCCAGGCACGGAGCATCTCGGGCAGGAGCACGCGGTACATCCGGACTCCCGGCATGCCGTCGAACGCGTTGTTGTAGCCCTGGTGGAACAGGATGCCCTTGAGCCCGAGGCCGGCGAGCGGCGCGATCATGCCGGCGTAGCAGTTGCCGGGGTGGTTGGGATCGACACGCGGATCCCGCTCCCCCTTCTGCGCATCGTGTTCGGTGACCCGCCGGTCCCAGTCGGCGAGCTTCGCGCGCACGTCCTCGTCGTTCAGCGCGCGCAGGCGCGGCAGCGGCACCCACGCCTCGACCGTCGTGCCGCCGCGCGACGCGTCGATGACACCGATCGGCACCTGGCTGGCCATGTGCACGCGTCGGGCGAACGCGAAACCGATCGCGGAGAGATCGCGCGCGATCGCCGGCGAGCAGACGTCCCAGTCACCCTTGCGGAAATGCTGCCCGAACCAATCACTCCACTCCATCAATCGCACGAAGCCGCGGTGCAGCTCGGGGCCTTCCGCGTACGGGACCGTGAGGATGCGAATCTGCGGGTAGTTGGCCGAGACGATCTCGAGCGCGCCGTTCTCGACCTTGTGGAGCTCGAACTCCATGTTGCTCTGCCCCCCGAGCAGCCAGACGTCGCCGACGAGTACGTCGTCGAGCGTGAGCTTGGTGGAGCCGTCGGTGATCGTCATCGCGCGAGGCGCCGTGCTCGCGGGCAGGGCCACGAGTGTCGCACGCCACGACCGATCCGCGCTCGCGGTCGCCGTCGCCGACTCGCCGCCGAACTCGACCGTGACGGACGCGCCGGCCACGGCCCAGCCCCAGACCGCGATCGGTCTGTCGCGCTGCAGCACCATGTGGCTCTGGAAGACATTGCTGACGCAGAGTCCGTCGCCGATCGCGACGACGTCGACGACGTCGTCGCGGGGCAGGTCCTGTGCGGCGATCGATGCCGTGAGCAGCAGACCCGCCGTCAGCGAAGCGGCGAGACCGACCCGGGGAACTGCGGACATGCAGTGATGATGAGCGAGAGGGGAGAGAACACGACGAGTGTTGCGCCGCCGTCGACGTCTGCAACGTCCGAGACAGGAGTTCGCGGGCTCGAGCGCCAGCCCGCGCTACGGGGCCGGTTGACAGCCGATCGCGGCCTCCGGATCCTGGGATGTCATGAACCGGTTCATCGCGGGGATCATGGCTGCGCTCGGCGCTGCACCGATCGCAACCGCTCAGGTGCCGCCGGACTGGTGGCTGATGCTCCAATACAACCCGACGCTGGGAGGGCAGTTCCATTTGCTGACCCCGAGCTGGACCCATGTCCCGGTCGCAGGGCTGGTGCCGCTGCCGACCGAGGCGGCGCTGGCGATGGCTGCCGACGGCATTGCGTGGCGCGGCGTCGGTCTCGACGTGAACCGCGTCGTCGTCGGCGTGACGGGCTCCGCAGGCAGTTGGACCGCGGCCGTGGCGAGCGACCAACGGATCGGATCGATTCCGATGGTGAACTTCGCCAGCCGCGTCGCGGCCCTCGCCGACGACGGCGATCGCGTCGTGTGGTGCGAATCGCCGCACGGCCAGGTCGGCACGATGGACAAGCAGACTGGCGCCGTCACCACCGAGTTCGTGATCCCGTCGCCGCCCACGAACGTGCGTTTTCCGAAGGCGATCGCGACGAACGGACGCTTCGTCTACGTCGCCACGATCCAGTACTCGCCCGACATCACCGAGGTGATGGTATTCGATCGCGAGAACCCGACCGCCGGTGCGACCCTGCTCGCGACGATCGCTCCGACGTCGCCACCGACTACCAACCTCACGAACTCGATCACGTTCGGCGCGGACGGCACCCTCGTGCTCGTCGGCGTCGACATCGTGTCGGTCGATCCGTGGACCGGCGTGGCGACCACGCTGACGCCGATCGTGCGCATGCAGTCGGGCAGCGTCCCGCCGACCGCCGGCGCCGCCGATCCGTTCCACGGCCGGGTCGGGCTCGCCGGCGGCTACCAATGGGCCGGAGTCGGTGGCTACGACGTCGCGTTCTGGGATCCGGTCGCGGGTCTGAATCCACCCGTGCTGACGCTGACGAACGGCCACCCTGGCACCTGGCGCTGGCCCGTCGGTCTCGATTCCAACTCCGGCACGCGCTACTTCGAGATCTTCGGGGCGGGATGTCCGGGGCCGCTCGGAGCCGAGCCACGGATCCGCTTTCGCGGTCTGCCAGCGCTCGGTTCGAATCTGGCGCTCGAGCTCGATGCAGCGGGCGTCGGGAGTGGCCTTCTGCTCACCGGGCTGTCACGGACGGCTTCCGCACTCGGCCCGCTGCCCTACAGCCTCGCACCGTTCCAGATGCCCGGTTGCTTCGTCCGAGTCTCACCGGATGCGACCTCGTTCGCGATCGCGAACCCCGCCGGGCTGGTCGCGACGACCTGGAGCATCCCGAATTCCGCCAGCCTCGCCGGCCTCGAGATCTTCTGCCAGTACCTCGCCCAGGGCGGACAGAACCCGGTGAACCTCTCGGCAACCGACGGCGTGGTATTGCGTCTACGGTGACGCGACCGGGGTGTCGACCCCGGTCACCGGGCGCCCGGACATGCCCTGGAAGTCGTCGTGCACCAGCCAATCGGTCTGGGCCGGGAGCATGACGATGAACGGCAGGACGAACGCGACCCCCGGAACTCGCAACATGGCGTCGGATCGTAGCCGGATTCGGCGATCGGAGCCGGATCCGCCACGGTTGCGGGGCGAGCGTCAGCACAGGACCGCTGCGACATCGGCGATCCGGATGCCCCGATCGCCCCGCGATCGATCCGCGCTCAGAGCACCTCGATCTCGAAGTGCGCGACCCGGTCGACGGTCAGCGACTTCGAGAACGACACCGTGTCGATGCCGGTCTGCCGCAGCGTGCGAATCGTCGGCGTCGACTCGTAGAGCTTCACGGTGCGCCCGGGCGCGTAGCCGTGCCGCCGCGCGTCGAACGAGAAGTTGACCGTTCGGGCGGTGCTCTCCGACGTGAAGAAGTAGAGCCCGAACCAGTTCGTCGTGCCCGGCTGCGTCGAACGCCAGGTCGAAGCGACGACATCGGGACGGCGATAGGAGGTCACCGTCGAGCAGTTGCTGCAGTTGTAGTCGGGCACGACCAGCGGCGTCGCGACCGACGCGGAGTCGTAGGCCGGCCGCGGCCACCACTCGCCATCGATCAGGTAGATGCTGTTCCGACGGTAGGCCAGGAGGTCGGCGACGATGTCGGCATAGCGCGGGCCCTGCACGCTCACGATGTCGTAGAACGGCTTGTCGACGTCGCCCGTCGCGAGCTCGTGGTTGGCGAGACCGCCGAACGCGAAGTACGGGCCGATCTCGTACATCGCCGGGATCGCGCCCCCCTCGAGCGCGGCCCGCGCGTTGTGGAACTGGAAGAGATCCCAGTACGCGGTCGGGCCGGGAGCACCGGCCGAATAGGGCACGAAGGGCCCGATGCCGACCAGCGGGACCGAGTGGTGGTACACGGTCGGGTTGAACAAGACCGACTGCAGATCCTGGTAGCCACCCAGGTACTTGTCGAGGTGGTTGTTCGACGGGACGTAGTCGAAGATCGTCGGCAGCAGGCTCGGGAGCTGGCCGTCGCCGCCGAGCAGATCCATGTCGTGCATGAACGCCTCGGGCGCGTTCTCGGTGATCGTCAGGTAGTTCGGATCACTGGCCTTCAGGCTGTCGCGAACGTAGGCCAGGCTGTCGACCACGGCACCGATCTGGTACTCGCCCGGGCCGGTGAGATTCGTCGGCTGCGGGTTGTAGTCCGCCTCGACCGGCGCCGGGGCGTCGAAGTAAGCACCACCGACGCCGTACGCACTCGAGAGCGCGCCGAGCCGCGGCTCGATCATCGCCGCCCACGCCCAGGTCGCCGGGTTGAGCTGGTCGACCGTGCCGTAGAGATCATCGCTCCACTGCTGCAACGAACCGTCGATGCGCCGTGCGCGGTACGGCGAGAACGTGCCGTACGTCGGGTCGACCGGGCTCACGTTGATCGTGTTGGTCAGCGTATAGACCATCGGCCGCAGCAGGTTGGTCGCGCGGATCTCCTGGAAGAACAGCTCTTGTCCCGGCTTCGGCCAGTAGAGACTGTGCGGGTCATTGGCGTGGCGATTCCAGCCGATGAAGAAGTTGATGACGTTCTCCGTCGCATTGACGTAGGTCGTCGAACGCGACCAGATGCCGACCGCGCTCTGACGCCACGTCGGATTGGTGTACGGATACGGCGAGGGATCCGAGTCGGGACCGAACCAGCCGAGCAGTAGTCCGCCGCTGCGGATGTGCGACGACAGATCGGCGCGTGCCGTCACCCGACCGCGCGCGAAGAAACCGAGGCCGTCGAGGTACGAACGATAGGTCTGTGCGAACTCGTACCAGCCTTCGATCGTCCGGGCCGTGCGGTACGGCGCGATTCGCAGCGCCACCGCCGCGATCGCATTGATGCCCGGGGTGTCGTCGCGGGAGTGTTTCTCGACGTGCGCCATCTGGAAGCGGTTCCCCGCGAGGCTGCGGTAGCCCGTGAGCAGCGGGTGATGGCCACTGCCCCGCTCGGGATAGGCACAGATCCCGGATCCGTCATCGTACCAGTAACAGCCGAGGAACAGGTTGTAGTTGAAGCTCTCGCGGAGACCGTCGTCGTCGTCCCACTTCAGCGACACGCCCGGGATCGAAGGCCGATTCGGACCGAGCAACGTGTACGGCGGCTGCAGCACGGCGGTCGGGCTGTGCACACCGAAGACACCGCGCGCGGACAACAGCGCGAAGTCCTCGTTCCGCCCGCCGGTGAGATCCTGGTCGACGGTGAGGTAGGTGCGGCTCTCGTGGATCGCATAGGTCGTGGTGCCGGAGTTCGCCGGCAGGCCGAAGTGGGGCTGGCCGTCACCGTAGACCTCGAGCCGCGAGCGCAGGTGAGGTCCGTTGGCCGGCAGGTCGAAGTGCTGAGCGACGATGATCGTGTTGAACGGGTCGATCTGTTGCTGCCAGGCGAAGGTGAGCGTCGTCGCCGTGCTCTGCCGGACCGGCGTGGCCGTCGGTCCGACCACCGGTCCCAGTTGCACGGAGCCGAACGGCCGGAGCCGAACGCGCCAGGGAACGTCGTTCTGGATCGCGATCGTCTTGCCGGTCGTCAGGTCCTCGACCTCGATCAACGTTCCCTGGCCGGTGTCGAAACGGAACCGGGACTGCGCATTCGCGAGCTCGACGTAGAGCGGTTGCTGCCCCTGCGCGGCAGCCAGCTGCGCCAGCCAGGCGACGGCGATTGTCGCCAAGGTGGATCGGAGGCCGGCAGAACGACCGGCGGAACGGGAGCGCAAGTGCGTGGATTGCATGACGGTGACCTCGAAGCGGAGGGATCGCGCACCTGCCGAAGTTCGCAGGGCGCCTCCCTCGGGCTAGGACCGTCCGCATCCGTCGTGTCACGGCGCAATCGCGAATTCGAGGACTCGTCGGCCGCGTACCGACCACGCACGGCGACCGCCGCGCGACCGGATCCTGGATCCGGCGCGCGACGCTGCGTGCCTCAGAAGTTGAGGAAGAAGTCGCGGACGCCGTTGGCGAAGGTAAATGGCGTGGTCTCCGGGATGGTGTTCATCGGCGACGGCACCCAGGACTGCACGCTGCGGCGGTCGGGCACCAGCCCGGCGGCCAGGTACTTGTCCCGCTGGTAGTGGATCATGTCGTACCACTCCTGGTCGGAGAGCGGCGTCCCCAGACCATTGGCGGTTCGAGTACCGGAGGCCCAGTAGACCATCCCGAACGGCACGCCGAGCGACTGACAGTACTGTCCGAGGGCAGTGCTGTCGGTGAAGGAACCGGTGTTCGGCCGCTCCGCCGCAAACCGCTCGCCCGCGAAGAACGCCCATCCGCAGTCCAGGTCGAAGAAGTCGAGGCCGAGAACCGCGCGTGCGGCACAGAGGTCGTTCACCTCTACGATCCACGACTCGAGATCCGGACGCGAGTAGTCGAAGGGATACGGCTCGATGTCGCCGACGCGCGTCCCCGGATACCTGTTGCGCGCGAGCTGCATCCAATCCACGGCCTGATTGGACGGGATGTCCAGGATCGCGGGGTGCACGATCCGATTGACGTTCTCGACCTCCCAGAGCGGTTCCTGCATCCGAAACTGGTCCAGGGTGCCGCCGAGCGCGAGGATCGTGTCGTAGGTCGGACGGTAGAAGTCGAAGTTCTGCTGCGCGGAGACGTTGTTCGCATCGAAGTTCGGCTTCACGACAATGGTCTCGATCTCGAGCATCTTGCCCCAGGTCTGCAGGTCTCGCAGCATGGTCCGCATGTCGAAAGTCAGAGGGAACGGCAGCATGTGGAAGTGGACGGTCGACCCTGTCCACTGCATCACGCCGATGCGGGACCGAGCCGTCACCCACTGGGAAGGCTGAGTCATCAGTTCGTCGACCGCCGTCACGTCGAACGCGACGTCGTTGCCGATAGTCGGCGTCGAGATCCGCGGCAGGATGCCGTTCTGCTGCAGTTCGCGCTCGATGTCCCGCAGGTAGACCAGGTCCACCGTGATCGGATCGGGACCACCGTTGGAATCGATGCCGACGAGCCGGAAATCGGCCTTCAGGGTGTTCGGCGCCTGGCCGTTGGCGAATCGGGCGTCGGTCAGGTGCCACGAGTGGCTCTTCCATGTTCCGCTGCCCTGCCGCTGCACGGCGGGCGCGGCCTTGTAGTTGCCACCTGACATCGAGTCGTACTCGAGCCGGATCGAACCCTGCGACGCATCGAAGTAGTGGATCGACAGGTAGAGGTCCTGGCGGCTGCCATTCAGGGCAAACGTGTCGTCCACCCGGTAGTGAATGTAGTTCGCGTTGGCGCCGTTCTGGATGCACGTCAGCCCGCCCGCCGTCGCGTCGACGAACGCCGTGTTCCCACCGACCTGCACCGGAGTAAGGCCGTAGCCGATTCCGGACTGACCGGGAGCCGCCACGAGCCCCTCGGGATCGGAAACCACCGAGCTGCCGTGGTACACCGTGACCTTGCGCACGGTCAGCAAGTCGCTGGGACTCACACCGAGGCGGAAATCGGTTGCGACGGTCTGGCGATTGCCGAAGAACGCGTCCTTCACATACCAACGATGGGTCTTCCAGAGGCCTGATCCCGTGCGCGTGAAACCGGCTCGCTGCTTGAAGCGCTCGTCGACAGCCTGGGCGTCGAACGAGTCGTAGTCGAGCCATACCTGCCCGCTGGTGCCCGGCTGCGCCTTGTCATCCAGGTACTCGACGGTGATGTGCAGGTCCTTCCGGCTGCCCTCGAACGCGAAGTCATCCGCGACGTCGAACTGGAAGTAGGCGTTCGTGGTCCCCTGCAGGACGTTGGTTCGGCCACCCGCGGGGTTCGACACGTTCGCGGCCTGACTGCCGATCGGGTTCCGATAGGTCAGACCTTCCGCGGTGGGCGGCGTCGCGCTGTTGTCCAGCAGCACCGACACGCCGCGGCGGTGCGCGACGATGACGCGATTCACGTGCACCGACGAACCGGTCGGCACTTCGAGCCGGAAGTCTGACCCACCGGGCTGGGAGTTGGCGAACTTCGCCTCGCCGAGGTGCCAGGTGAAGCGGCGCCACGCGTTCGTGTTGGTGCGCTCGATCGTGACGCCGTCCTTGGCCACGACTCCGTCCATGGAGTCGTACACCAGCGTCAGTGCGTCCGTGCCCTGATCGAAGTACTCGACCGTCACGAACAGGTTGCGGCGTTCGCCGTCGAAGGCCCAAGTGTCGTCGACGTCGAAGTCGAGCGACGAGCTGCTCAGCCGGCAGTCGACTCCGCCGACAGTGGCCGGCGCCGCGGTGCCGGGATTGGTGAGCGTCACGCCGTTCGACACGTCGTTGGTGCCGAGATCGACCGTCATGAGGTCCGAGATCTGGGCGAGCGCCGCAGTCGGACACAAGAGCAAGGGGAGTGAGAGGGCAGTTCGAAGCAGCATCGGAACCTCGGGGAAGGGAGTCGGGGCGAAGACCGCGAACGCCACGTCTCCGTGCGGGTGTGGCGCCGGCGGGACCGGTTGAACAGCCCAGGCGGCCGCGCCCGCCGGAACCGGAAGCGAGATCCGCGCAAGAAGACGGCGCACGGCGATCCCGGAGAATCAATGCCTGGCGTTCGGGTGCCACCGGGTCTCAGTCGAGATCGCGCCGATCGCCGTCGGCGCCGCTAGCGGCGACCGACCTCCTCCTCAGAAGTTGAGGAAGAAGCTGCTGATGCCGTTGGCGAAGGTGAACGGCGTGGTCTCGGGGATGGTGCTCATCGGCGACGGCACCCAGGACTGCACGCAGCGGCGGTCCGGCTCCAGTCCAGCGGCCGCGTACACGTCCCGCTGGTAGTGGATCAGATCGTACCAGTGCTCATCGGTGAACGGTGCCCCCAGCCCAGCGGCGGCCCGAGCGCCGGCGGGCCAGTAGTTCATGCCGAACGGGACGCCGAGCGACTGACAGGATTGTCCGAGCACGGTGCTATCCGCGAAGGAGCCGTTGTTCCACACCGGATTGACCTCGAACTCCTCGCCCGTGAACATCGACCAGTTGACGTCGAGGTCGAAGAAGTCGAGACCGAGGACCGCACGACTGGCGCAGAGATCGTTGACGTCGACGATCCATGATTCCAGATCCTGACGCGAGAAGTGGCGCGGGTACGGCTCGACATCGCCGACGCGCGATCCTGGATACCTGTTGCGCGCGAGCTGGATCCAATCCACCGCCTCGCTGAGCGGATCGAACAGGGGGGGCGACACGCCCAGTATCTGGTTGACGTTCCGGACTTCGTCGGCCGGCTCCTGTGTCCGAAACTGGTCCAGCGTGCCGCCAAACGCGAGGATCTTGTCGTAGGTCGGACGACGGAAGTCGAAGTTCTGCTGCGCGGTGACGAGGTTCGGGAAGTGCGGCTTCACAACGATCGCCTCGATTTCGAGCATCTTGCCCCAGGTCTGCAAGTCACGCAGCATGGACCGCATGTCGAAGGTCTGTGGATAGGGCAGGATCAGGTCCTGGACGATCGTCGCCGTCCACTGCATCACGCCGATGCGAGACCGAGCCGTCACCCACTGGGAAGGCTGGGTCATCAGATCCTTGATGGCGGTTGCGTCGAACGCGACATCGCTGCCGCCATCCGGCCTCGAGATCCGCGGCAGGATGCCGTTCCGCTGCAGCTCGCGATCGAGGTCTCGCAGGTAGACGAGGTCCACCGTGATCGGGTCGGGGCCGCCGGTGGCATCGATACCGACGAGCCGGAAATCGGCCTTCAGGGTGTTCGGCGCCTGACCGTTGGCGAACCTCGCGTCGGTCAGATGCCACGAATGGCTCTTCCATGTTCCGCTGCCCTGCCGTTGCACGGCGGGCGCGGCCTTGTAGTTGCCACCTGACATCGAGTCGTACTCGAGCCGGATCGAACCCGACGTCCCGTCGAAGTAGTGGATCGTCAGGTAGATGTCCTGGCGACTCCCCTCGTGAGCGAACGTGTCGTCGACCCGGTAGTGGATGTAGTTCGCGTTGGCGCTGTTCTGGATGCCCATCAGTTGACCCTGCTGCACGTGGGCGAACGCGGTGTTCCCACCCACCTGCACCGGGGTCAGGCCATAGCCGATACCGAGTCGATCGGGATCCGGCACCAGCCCCTCGGGATCCGAGACCACCGAGCTGCCGTGGTACACCGTGACGTTGCGCAGGGTCAGCTGGTCGGTCGGCTTCACGCCGATACGAAAGTCACAGCCGAGATTCTGACGGTCGCCGAAGAACGCGTCCTTGACATACCAGCGATGGGTCTTCCACAGGCCCGATCCCGTGCGAGTGAAGCCCGCCCGCTGCTTGTAGCGTTCGTCCGCGGCCTGGGCGTCGAACGAGTCGTAGTCGAGCCACACCTCCCCGGTGGCGCCTGCCGGGGGAGCATCATCGAGATACTCGATGGTCACGTGCAGGTCCTTGCGGCTGCCCTCGAACGCGAAGTCGTTCGCCACGTCGAACGCGAAGTAGGCATTCGTCGCCTGCGCGAGGTTGGTTCGGCCTTCGAGTACGGAGTCCCACGCGTTCTCGGCCTGACCGCCGATCGGGTTCCGGTAGGTCAGACCTTCCGCGGTCGGCGGTGTCGGGCTGTTGTCCATCGCGACCGACACGCCACGGCGGTGCGCTACGATCACGCGGTTGACGTGCACCGACGAACCGGTCGGAACCTCGATCCGGAAATCGGCCCCCCCAGGCTGCGAGTTGGCGAACTTCGCCTCACCGAGGTGCCAGGTGAAGCGAAGCCAGTCGTTGGTGTTGGTGCGTTCGATCGTGACACCGGCCTTGGCGGCGACTCCGTCCATGGAGTCGTACACCAGCGTCAGCGCATCCGTGCCCTGATCGAAGTACTCGACCGTCACGAACAGGTTGCGGCGTTCGCCGTCGAAGGCCCACGTGTCGTCGACGTCGAAGTCGAGCGACGAACTGCTCAGCCGGCAGTCGACTCCGCCGACAATGGCCGGCACCGCGATGCCGGGATTGGTGAGCGTCACGCCGTTCGACACGTCGTTGGTGCCCAGATCGACCGTCATGAGGTCCGAGATCTGGGCGAGCGCCGCAGTCGGACACAAGAGCAAGGGGAGTGAGAGGGCAGTTCGAAGCAGCATCGGAACCTCGGGGAAGGGAGTCGGAGCGAAGAGGAACCGCGAACGCCACGTTTCCGTTCGGGAGCGGCGCCGGCGGGACCGGTTGAACAGCCCAGGCGGCCTTGCCCACCGGAACCGGAAGTGACATCGGCCCGAATCCGGTGCACGCAGCGATCCCGAGGCGATGCGTAGCCCGATTCCGCTGAACTCGATCCGCCCGCCGTAGCGGCCGAACGGTCGACCCGGCGAGGCGGGCGCGTCGATCGCGACTCACATTGGCAACCCGGGGAGGCGCGCGGGATACTGCCGCGGTGACGGCGGTCGACGCACACCCCAGGGGCACGGAACGCGGCGCGCGATTCACGTCGGTGCTCCCCTTCACCGCCGCCGGCAAATGAACGTCTGGTTCGTCTACGCGCTCGCCTCCGACTCGCTCGGTGCCACCTACGTCGGGATCTCGACCGACGTCGCGCGACGGCTGCGGCAGCACAACGGCGAGTCCCCGGGCGGTGCGCGGGCGACGCGGCGGGGACGGCCCTGGCGCATCGTCGCCGTCAGCGACGCGCTCGCCAACCGCGCGCTCGCGATGCGTTCCGAACGCGCGATCAAACGTCACCGCGGCGCCGCCCGGATCGCGGCGATCGCGGCTGCCGCCGCCGCGGTGAAGCCGAACGAGTGAACGGTCCCCTCTTCGTCAGCTACGCGCGCGAGAGCACGGACTTCGTGCGCTGGCTGGCCGCCGAACTGGAATCGGTCGGCCTGCCCGTCTGGCGCGACGTCGAGGACCTGCGGGTGGGCGCGGAGTGGCACGGCGACCTCGTGGCCGCGTTGGACGGTTGCGCGTGCCTGCTGCTGGTCCTCGACCGGTGGTCGATCGGATCGACCTGGGTCGCCAGGGAATGGCGCCACGTCCTGGCCAGGGGGATCCCGGTCCTGCCGTTGCTGTTGGAAGACTGCGAGATACCTCCGGACCTGCGGCACCTGCACTGCCTCGAGTTCTCCCGCGAAGAGTGGCGCGAGGAGTCGCTCCGGAGACTGAAGAAGCGCCTGCACGAGTTCGCGTACGTGTTGCCGCCCCCCAGACTGCTGGACGTGCTCGACAGGGTCAGTTGGCAGGAAGTCAGCGGCGCCTGGGGCTATGTCATCGAGGAATCGACCGACGAGTCGTTCCGCGAGGTGAAGGAGCACCAGAGCGACCGACGCGGCGCGATCGGCGGCTACCTGCGGCTGCACGTCGGCAAGAACATCCACTCGGATCGCTACTTCCGCGCCAAGGCCGTGTCGGGCGACCGTACCTGCGTGCAGGACAGCGATTGGGGCGAGACGCTGAAGTTCCCTCGCGACACTTGGGCCGAGGAGATGCTGCGGGAGATGGAGCAGGCGAAGGCGAACGAGCCGCAGAACCGCGGCTGCCATTGGTTCGTCGGTGCCGTCGCCGTGACGGCGTTGGCGATCGCCTTGCTGCGCTGGCTGTCCTGAGGGTCCCGGACACCGGTTCACGCCGTCGAGAGGTCGAGGCCGGACTTCCGGGAGTCGCCGCGCGTGGCGTTTTCGTTCTCACAGGGTCTCAGGTCGAGATCGCACCGAACGCCGTTGGTGCCGCGACTTCACGCCGCCGACGAGCCGAAGCGCGCGCCTGGGATCACCAGCGCCGCGTCACATTCGGTTCGCGGGATACGGTTCGAACAGACCGGAAAACCAACAGGAAGACCCAACCCAATGATTCGCAACTCTGTTCTCTCGCTGGCTTCTGCCGCGCTGATCACCACCGCTGCCACCGCCCAGAATTGTTCGGACAACCTCTATCCGATCACTCTGACCGACGCGTTCGGCGTCGCCGCTCCTGTGCAGATCGATCCGCAGACCAACGAGAGCTACTACCAGTTCTCGAGCGAGGACGTCTTCATGGCGTTCCCGACCGACCTGCCGTCGGGCACCTACTACGTGCACGTCACCGATCCGATCGGCGGCGCCGACATGGTGCTGTCGACCAACGATCCGATGGACCGCTTCGTGGCGATCACCAACACGAACGGCGTGATCACGCTCGACCTGCCGTTCTCGTCGAACACGCCGGTGACCGGCCTCGGCCTCGGCGGCGTCGGCGAGAGCCTGCTGCTGCAGCCGTTCACGACCAACGAAGCGGAACCGTGCCGGTTCAAGGCCTGGCTCGGTGACAAGTGGGACCTGACCAACGGTCCGACGAACCCGTACCTGATCCAGGGCGGCTTCAACAACAACACCAACACCTGCGCGGTGCGCTCCTATGAGTCGTTCCGCATCGGCAGCGGCAACGGCGTCGACGTCACCGGCTGCGTGTTCCTCGATTCCAACCAGAACGGCGAGCAGGACCCCGGTGAGGGCGGCCTCAGCGGCTGGAGCGTGACCCTGGTCGGCGGCAACGGCCCGCTCGCGGCGGTCACCGACGGCACCGGCTGCTACGAGTTCCCCGGCGTCGTCGCCGGCAACTACACGGTCGAGCTCGGACTGATGTCGGGCTACACCGCGACCACCCCGCTGAGCTACACGATCGAGGTCTGCGCTTGCGCACCGGTCGAGGTCGCTTCGTTCGGCGTCGTCTCGTCGTGCGTGCCGTGCGACGGTCACACGATCGGCTACTGGCGCAACTGCCACGGCCTGCAGAAGGTCCACCAGTACGGCATCCTCGCGACGCTGCCGGCACTCGGCATCGTCGACGGCCAGGGCAACCGCGTCGCGCCGAGCTCGCTGTCGCAGTTCGCGCACTGGCTGCAGGGCGCCAACAGCGTCAACATGGCCTACATGCTGTCGGCTCAGCTGGTCGCGATGCACTGCAACGTGGTCGTCGGCTTCGTCGACCCGAACGCGCTGATCGACGAGCCGGGTCTCGGTCAGATCACGATCGCCGACCTGATCCAGCAGGCCGTCGCCAGCCTCTGGGCCCACCCGCTGACGCTCTCGGGCAGCCAGTTCCGTGCCGAGCAGGCCCTCCTCAAGAACGCCCTCGACCACGCCAACAACAACAGCAACTGGGTCAACCCGTGCAACACCGGTTGCAACACCGGCTGCAACACCGGTGGCAGCAACCAGTGTGGTGGCGGCTCGCACAGCAAGCCGAAGCGCCGTTCGCCCTACAAGCGCCGCCGGCGCTGCTGATCGCACGATGCGGCGAACAGCCGGCCTCCGCCGGCTCTGCGGCCCGGGTCACCGAACGGTGATCCGGGCCGCGCTCGTTCCGGGGAGCTGGTCTCCGGGCGACCAGTCAGCGGTGGCCTTCGCTCTCCGTCGGCTGGATGAAGCGCCACAGCCCGAGCGACCCGCCGAGGTAGAGCTCCTTGTAGCCGTCGCCGTTGAGGTCCTCGGCCAGGATCGAACCGTAGAACCCGGCGGCACCCGAGACGAACGTGCGCCACCGCTCGGAGAGCTTGCCGCTCGAACCGATCGTGTAGACGATCACGTCACCCGCGAGCGTGCAGACCACGAGCTCGTCGAGCGGTGCACCGACGTCGGGCAGCAGGTCGACGACCTTCATGCCGACGATCGCGTAGCCGCCGCGCGGGTTCGCGACGCTCGGCGTGAGCTTGATCGTCTGCAGCGACGCGCTCAGGCCCGAACCCGGGGTCCAGGTCATCATGTGGATCGCGCCCGCGGCGACCTCGCCGTCGGCGAGTGCACCCGTCGCACTGTCGTAGCTCGCCGGCCGCGGGGTCGGACCGTAGAGCGAGCCGGTCCAGATCCGGACCAGCTCCGACGAACCGGACACCTCGTGTCGAACCGCGAGCGAGCTGCCGTAGCCGAAGTCATCCGACTTGGACAGGCTGCCGAGCACGTGATCGACCGTGGGGTTCGTGACGTCGCGCATGGTGGCGTTCTCGAGCACGCGGACGCGCCCTCCCGGGCAACCGAGGATGACGACCCGCTCCTGCGAGCCGGTCGCGAGCTGGACCGCCTGCACACCCTGGTGCGTCGACGCCGGAACGAGCGTCGAGTAGTCACGCAAATCGAGATGCGGGGTCTGGTCGCCGGTTGCCGGGGCGCAGCTCGCGGCCGTATTCGGCACGAGAGTGGAGGCCCAGACGCCGGTGACGTCGTGGTCGGCCGGTGAGATCGTCGTGTCGGTGTCGATCCGGATCGCCTCGACCAGGTTGCCCCAATCGACGGGTCGGCTCGACCAGAACCACGTCTCACGAATCTGCGAGCCGGAGCTCGTTGCGGTGGTGACCAGGCTGCCGCCGAGGCGGTGCACCACGAAGCCGTCGAGCAGTGCGATACCGAGCTTCGGCAACACCGGATACGACCAGTCGATCCAGTTGCAGGCCACGTACTTCATCGTCTGCTCGAACTTCACGAGGATCGGCTCGATCGCGGTCCACGGGAACGTGTAGGCGAGCGACGACAGCTGCGACAACCCGGCAACCGGCGTCGCCGCGTTCGCGGAGCCGAAGTACTGGGAAGGGAAGCCGTTCGGGTCCAGCGTCAGCAGGTCCGGCGCACCGATGCCGAGGTAGTCGAGGCCGCGCGACCCGGAGACCGTGCGATCGCGCTCGCGCATCGTCGCGTTGCCGTTGTAGTCGACGCGGAAGTAGCCGCCGTGCTGATCGACGACCGCGAGCTCGTCCGTGCCCGGGACCCGAGCCATCGCCCAGGTCGACGACAGGGTGGCGTTGGTGCGCGGCTGGGTCTGCGTCGCGGCGGCGGCGACACCGTTCGCCGTGAGGTCGAGCCAGTAGCCGCTGCCGTAGGCGCCGGCAACGTCCGTGGCGGGCAACACGGTCGAGCTCGTACCGACCACGTCCTGCACGTGCAGCCACATCAGGGCACCCGAGTGCGTCGCGACGACGACCTCCTGCTGGTAGTCATCGCCGGAGTTGGCGACGAGTTCACCGACGGCCATCGAGCTCGTCTGGTAGCCGAACGGATAGAACCCCTGCGCGGTCTGGGACAGCTGCTTCCTGCCGAGCTGCGTGCCGAACTGGTCGAACAGCATCATGTTGTCCGCGACGAGGATCAGCAGATGGTTGCCGACCGGGTTCGAGCCGCTCTCCTGACAGACCGCGAGATCGACGCCGCCGGCGCCGGCCTCGCCGCCGAGCATGCCGCGCACGTCCTCGATGTCGTCGACGTAGAACGGGAAGCGGTAGAGCGCGTCCGGATGGTGGCAGCGGACCGCGAGCCGGTCGGAGTCACCGTCCCAGAGGCTCACGAAGCCGGGCTCGACGCCGAACTGGCCGAAGTTGAGCGACATGCGCTCGAGATCGAAGCCGGCACCCTGGGACGGCGAGTCGAGCCACGGGTCGAACGTCGCGGAGTAGTCGACGAGGTTGCGCGGCAGCGACGCCGACGCCGCCGACAGTTCGGGCGGCAGCGTCGCGAAGTCGAGGTTGGCGAGCATGCCGCGACGCGACAGGATCGAAACGATCGAGCCGCTGATCTCGAAGTCGACGATACCTGGCTCCGGGTACTCGTAGATCGGCTGCAACGCTTCGGTGTAGAAGCAGAGGCCGCCGTGCACGGACGCGAAAACGATCTCCTTGCCGGGGTTGCTCTGCAGCACGTCCGCGACCTTGATCGAGTGCGGCTGGGCGACCTCCCACGGCAGGATCGGCGACTGCGCGGTGATCGCCAGCGTGCCGAGATCGAGTTTGTGCAGGTGCCGGCGCGTGCCGACGATCAGCGACGAGCCGGTCGACGCGTCGAGGATCGCGAGGCCGTAGGCGCCGTGGCCGAGCGGCTGGCTCTGCGCATCGCGCGAGAACGGCTGCTTCGGGTCCGTCATCGCGTCGACGACGTGGAACTTCGAGACGATGCCCTCGGCGCTGCCGACGTAGACATGGCCTTCGTGGATCAGCATCGCCTCGCGATTCGCGAGCTTGGTGCCGGCGGCGCCGGGCTGTGCGGCGTCGAAGAACGCGTCGTCGCGCACCAGCGGATCGGTCGGCACGACTGCCGGCAGCGGCTCACCGAGCCGGCCGAGCGCCCACTCGTGTGGATCGTCGAAGCCGCGCAGCTCGCTGGCGCGCGCCTCGTGCGTCAGCGCGGGGTTCGGAATCGTCGCGGCCGACGCCAGCTCGGCGTCGCGCACCGCGATCGCCTCCTGGAACAGGCCGTGACACAGATCGCGGCGCTCGAGCGTCTCGGGCTGCGACGGGTTGTAGGGATCGAGATACCAACCGTTGTTGTGGCCGGTGTTCTCGGCGCTCGACCAGCCGAACGTCGCTGCCGTCGACCAGAGCGAGAACGGGCTCGTCGTGATGCCCGATCGCACCCAGTTGCTGGCACCCTCGATCACGGAGATCCAGTCGGTGCCGGTCGAGGTGATGTCCTCGTCACCGATCATGAAACACGCCGGGCGATAGGCCTTGTTGCCGCCGGCCGCCTGACGCAGGACGTTGCGCAGGTAGGACAGGTCGTGAACCTCGATACCTTCGCTCCACGCGTATTGGTTCCAGGTGAGGAAATCACCTTCGCTGACCTCGGCGCCCTTCGCGACGCTGCCGCTGAGGTGGGCATAGGCGTAGCCGAGGTCGTGCTCGCCGTAGAGCCGCTGCGTGCTCGGGTTGATCACCTCGGCGAAGCAGCCGTGCACGATCTCGGGGAAGCGCTGTGCCGCCCACGACGACTGGAAACCACCGTTGCTGCCGCCGATGAAGACGACGACGACGCGGTCCTCGAGCTCCTGGGCGGTGAGCGGCGCCGACAGCGGGTTGCGCGTGGAGCTCTCCTGCAGGATCTCCTTGATCGCCTGCACGAGCTGCATGTAGCGCTGCTCGTTGAGCGTCGTCTGACGACCTGGCACGGTGAGCACCGGATACGCCAGCAGCGGGTAGTAGCCGCTGCTCGCCGGGATCGTGAGCAGCGGGCTCAGCAGCGGGCGCTCGACGTCGGCGAGAACGTTGTTGTTGAGGAACGTCGTCGCGTTCCGCGGTTGGCCCAGCGGTTCGTCACGAACCAGGCCGTCGGGACTGAAGATGCCGCGGTACATCCGCCCCCAGCCCGGGCTGCTGCCGGTGTTGTCCTTCGGGAAGCCGATCGTCTGGAAGCAGTTGATCACAATGAGGATGCGATCGTTCGCCGCAGGCGCGGCATCGGGCCGGAAGATCTCGAACGCACCCTGGTCGACATAGGTCGTTCCGAGCGGACCGTAGAGCGGATGCGTCGTCGGCAGCGCCAGCCCGGCCGGCCGCAGGTAGCCGACGAGGTGCTTGAGAGCACCGGGCGCCGCCGGGTGGGTTTCGCTCTGCCAGGTCGTGCTCTGCCAGCCGTTCGGAGTGTGCACGTCGGCACTCGTCACGTCGGTACCGTCCTCGGCAAAGAACCAGCCGGCGTAGTCCTCGTCGGCCGTGCCGCTCGGCGCGAAACCCTCGCCGTTGTTCCACTTCGAGTCGGGATACTGGAAGATCGGACTGGTGCCGTGCAGGATCGCACCGGACTGCAGCGGAGCGATCGACGGGTGCACGACACGGTTCGGATTCGGCACCTGAGCGAAGAGTGGGAAGGTCAGCGAGCTCACGAGCGCGAGTCGCAGGTACGGGGACGCAGGAGGTGGTCTCATGGCGACCCCGTTCGTTCGCGGAGCGCGCCGATGGTTGCGTCTTTTCCGTCGCTGCGACGAGTTCTTCGTCGCCGTCCGCGAGCTACCCGATTCCGAGCCGCCGATCGCGCTGGGCTGCGGTGACCTCCCGCCAGCGCGGGAAGCCACGTGCCTCGGGGGAGGGATCGTCGAACGTCGATTCGCGGCCGTGGATCACGAGGCAGTCGTCGTAGAGATCGACGAACGCGTAGAGCGCATCCGCGTACGGCGCCATGCGGCCGTACTCGCCGCCGACCCAGTAGTAGGACGCGCTGTTGACCCAGACGTAGTGCACGCCGTCGCGCAGCTCGTGGCGATCGAGATGCTCGTGGCCGCAGAAACACGCCACGACCTTCGGGCCGCGACCGGCGGCGAGCGACTCCGCGTTCGCCGCCGCGAGCACCGCCTCGATCGGCGCGCGGCCGTCGTCGGCGGGATACTCCGCGGGCGAGTCCGCGAAGGGGCGCACACCGAGGCCCTGGTGCACCAGCACGATCGTCGGCCGGGTCGTCCGGCGGAGGTTCGCGGCGAGCCACTCGAGCTGCTCGGGGTCGGCGTGGCTGTGCGAGCCCTTCGCACCGAAGTAGTTGCCCTTCCCGTACGGCAGGTAGTCGTCCCCCTGCTTGACATGGTTGCGATCGAGCACGACGAAGTGCCAGCCGGCGCGATCGAACGCGTAGTAGCGCGCCGGCATCTGCCACGTCTCCAGCACGTGCGCCTTGTCGTGCTTGTCCATGTCGTGGTTGCCGAGCACGTGGTGACGGTCGCCGGCGAACGACTCCCAGACGTCGAGGCACGGCCGGTTGTCCGGCTCCGCGTAGTTGAAGTCACCGAGCTGGACGATCATGTCGGCGGCGCGCGCGTTCGCCGCGGCGACGAAGTCTTCGACCCGCTGCTGCGCGCGCGGGTCGAGGCCGTGGTGCAGATCGGCAATCAGGCCCATGCGCAGCGTGCGCCGCGGCGACGGTGGTGCGGACGAGGTGCTGCACGCGGTGAACGGCAGCAGCATCGCGCCGGTGCCGAGCGTGACGAAGCGACGGCGGTCGATCGGGCGGTCGGGCATGCCGCGCGAGTATATGCCCGGTCGACCACCATCATGGCCCTTGCCTCGATGCTGCGCCCGGCCCAGCTGCACACCACGGGAGAGGCCCCTCCGAATGGTGCCAGCGCCGTGCACTAACCGTGATGCACGTAGCCGGCGGGGTTGCTGACCGCGACGACTCCGGTGCCGGAATCGAACACGACACCCTGCCAGGTGATCTCGACGCCGAGCGCCCACGTGAAGTTCGGCACCGCGTAGCTGCCCGCCAACGTCGGCGCGCCGCCGACCGCGTGCAGCGCGGCCGGGGCCGCGAGCCAGAGCGCGCCGAGCACGCCGGCGGCTTGCGTCGGGGTCGCGGCGAAACCGACGTGCAGCGCCGCCATCGAACCGGACGGAACGGCGAGCGACGCGGTCGCGGTGCCGCCGAGGCTGCCGGCATCGGCGCGCAGTGCCGGTATCACGCGGTTCTCGAGCGTCAGGTTGGGATCGAATGCGGGCGTCGCGATGAACTGCAGGTTGGTGCTCGGATCGAGGACGAGCGTCCCGGACCCCGACACCCCGGGCGTCGGACTCGCTGCCAGCCCGAGGAGCAGCACGTCGCCGTTGAGTGCGAGCACACCGTCGTTGACGAACAGCAGTGCCGCCGCGTGCACGCTCGGGTCGCGCTCGACCGATCCGCCCGTGATCTCGACGCGACCGCCGTTCTGGCGCAGACAGAGGCCGGCCGACGTGACGCGACTGTCGAGCAGGCAGAGGTTGCTCTCGAAGCACTCGATACCGGGGCCGAACAAGCCTTCCCCGATGAGAGTCGTCTCGCGCACGAGCACGCGGTCGCAGCGGCTGACCGTGAGCTTGCCCCAGTCCGGCATGCCTTGCAGGCCGAAGGTGCAGCCATCGATCACGACCGTACCGCGACAGTCGCGCAGACCGAGCGTCGGCGTGTACCAGGAGCCGATCCAGTCGATGCCGCGAATCGAGACCGTCCGCTGCGGCGCGAGATTGCGCACTTCGCTGTCGTTCTGCACGAACAGCGGTGCCGTGACCACGACGCCGGGTCCGCCGAGGACGGTGACACTCTTGTCGTCGATCTCGAACGGCAGGTAGCTGCCGGCGCGGACATCGAGCACGGCGCCGTCCGGCACCGCCGCGACGGCGGCCGCGATCTCGGTGAAGTCCGTGCCGGGCCCGTTCGATGCGTCGACGACGAAGACCTGCGCGGAGATGGCGCCCGCGAGCGCGAGCACGGGAAGGACCGACGATAGGACGTTCATGCCGAGGCCAGCGGCAGACGGCCTGCGCACCGAACGGGGCGCGCTGCGCGCTGACACGGCGCGGCTACTGCGGGCGGGAGCCGTGTGACTTCCCGGCGCTCGAATCGAACGCGGCAAGGTCCCGCCGCAGACGATCCGGATCCAGGCCCGCGACCAACACCCGGAGGTTGCCGAACCAGGCGCTGTGTCCGTAGCCGCCGCGGCACATCTCGTCGAGCGCCGCAGCGGGCGCCCAGTCGTCGATCGCGACGCGCCAGGCGGCGACGACGGCTCCGGTGCGATCCGAGCCGCGCCAGCAGTGCACGGCGACCGGCTCGGGTGCCGCGACGACCGCCGCCAGGGCGGCGACGAGGTCGCGGTACGACAGGTCCGAAGTGCCGAGCGGCACCTCGAACGAGACCAGCCCGGTGCCGTCGACCTCATCGCGGTCGCTGTGCAGCTGGCGCAGGTTGACGACGCTCCGGATGCCGAGCCGCTCGAGTTCACGCATGCCGTCGTCCGACGGCTGGGCGCAGCGGTAGAGGCCGGGTGCGACGCGGTAGCAGTTGCTCAGCGACTCGGTCGCGACCGGGCTGGCCCAGGTCGCAGGGCGTTCGACCGGGCCGACGGTCCCCGTGGCGCAGGCGGTCAGCGCCAGACCGAGGGGCAGGAGGACGAACGGCTCGGGGTTCGGCATCGCCCGTCAGTGGCCGAGCCCCCCATCTGCCTGCCGGTACGAGTGCTGGCCAGGGCGAATCTGGCCTGCACGCCAGAGCGATCACTTATGATCGCTTTTCGCATCAGGATGGCCCTTTTCGATCGTTTTCGATCGCTCCTCGACCTAAAGTCACCTCGGAGAACATCCGATCTCGAGTGATAGGGTTCTCACGATCCTCGTCGCTTTTCGATCACGAACGATCTGATGCGCATCGACCGACTGACCCCGACCAAGACGATCCTGCGCGAGCTCGGCAAGCGGCTCGCGAACGTGCGCAAGCAGCAGGGACTCTCGCAGGAGAACCTCGCCGCGGCAGCCGGCGTCGGTGTCGCGACCCTGCGCCGCATCGAGGACGGCAGGGACGGCAAGCTGGGATCGTGGCTGCGTCTGCTGATGGCGCTGCAGATGGAAGATGCGGTCGATGGCCTGGTGCCCGAGGACTTCCGCTCGCCGCTCGCCGAAGTGAAGGGGCGTCGCCGCACCAAACCGCAGGGCGACGGTTTCGTCTGGGGCGACGAACGACCGTGACGACGGCGACGGTGCGGCTCTGGGGCACGCCGATCGGCTACGTGTCGATGGACCACGGCGAACGGTTCGCGCGCTTCGAGTACGACCCCGACTTCGCCGCCGCCGGCATCGAGGTCGCGCCGCTGCAGATGCCGGCGGTGCCGCGACGGATCTACCAGTTCCGCGACCTCGAACCGCGCGCGTTCTACGGACTGCCCGGGTTGCTCGCCGACAGCCTGCCCGACAAGTACGGCAACCGCCTGATCGACGTGTGGCTCGCGCGCACCGGCCGCACCCCCGAGCAATTCCATGCCGTCGACCGCCTCTGCTACACCGGCACGCGCGGCATGGGCGCGCTCGAGTTCGAGCCGTCGACCGGCGCAGCCGAGCTCGCGGATCGACGGCTCGAGGTGGCCGAGCTCGTCGAGCTGGCATCGATGGCGTTCGCCGAGAAGAGCGAGCTGCAGACCCGTCTCGACGCCGAACACGGCGAACAGGCTCTGCTCGACATCCTCAGCGTCGGCACGTCGGCAGGTGGCGCGCGCGCCAAGGCCGTGATCGCGTTCGACCCGCGCACCCGCGAGGTGCGCTCGGGCCAGACCCGGTTGCCCGACGGCTTCGAGCACTGGCTGATCAAGTTCGACGGCGTCGCATTCAGCGGCGACCGGGGCATCGCCGACCCCAAGGGCTACGGACTGCTCGAATACGCGTACTCGCAGCTCGCGCAACGCTGCGCCATCGCGATGTCGGAATGCCGCCTGTTGCAGGAGAATGGCCGCAGTCATTTCATGACGCGGCGCTTCGACCGCGATGAACGCGGCGGCAAGCGCTTCGTGCAGACGTTCGCGGCGCTCGCGCACTTCGACTACTTCGAGACGGGGCACTACTCCTACGAACAGCTGTTCCTGACGATGAAGCAGCTGCGCGTGCCGCCCGCAGCGATGGAGCAGCAGTTCCGGCGGGTGGTGTTCAATCTGGTCGGCTGCAACCAGGACGACCACGTCAAGAACTTCGCGTTCGTGATGGACCGGCGCGGCGGCTGGGACATCGCACCGGCCTACGATCTGTGTCACGCCGAGGGCAGCGCGTTCACGAGCCAGCACCAGCTGAGCATCGACGGCAAGACCCGCGACTTCACCGTCGACGACCTCGCACACCTCGCCGACTACGCGGGCCTGCCGCGACGGCGCGAACTCGCCGTGCTCGAGGAAGTACTCACCGCGTTCGCGGGCTGGCCGGCGCTCGCCGAGGACCTGGGCGTGCCCGAGCCGCTCGTGCAGCACGTCTCGCGCACGCTGCGTACGAGCTGGTAGGCCCGCCGGGATGCTCGAGGGGCGGCAAACGCGTCAGAAGATGCCGACCGTCACGCGCAGCCCGTTCGAAGCGCTGAGCGTGGCCAGCAACCCTTGCGGCGACAGCTCGGCTTGCAGGGACTGCTGGAACAACTGCACGCCGGCGAGCGCGGCCGCGTTCGGGATCGGGAGAGCGTGCACCGCGCTTCCGGCCGATGGCAGCGCGAACCACACCGCTTCCTGACTCGCCAACTGGTCACAGCCCGGCAGCGCGAGCGGCGTCAGCACCGAGAGCGGGAGGTTGGGCTGGCTGAAGCCGACGAGACCGACCTCGACCGCGTTCGGCGCGAAGCCACGCGCGGTCGTCGCGAACGTCGATCCGCACCACGGCAACGTGTCGGCCACCAGCGTCACCGGCCCGGCCGGGCCGATGCAGGGCGTCGGAATCGTCGCCGCAGTGGCCGGACAGGGCGTCGTCAGCCATGCGACGTCGACGGCCGGCTCGCCGCCCGCGAGCAGGAACGCACCGCCGGCGACCAGGTCGCCGTCCGGCAACGTCGCGAGCGCGTGCACCGACGGCCCCGGACCACGATACGCGAGTTGTCCGACCACCCCGGCACCGAACGCACTCCACGTCGAACCGTCCCAGCGCGCGATGCCGTTGCTCGGCGCCCCACCGGCGGTCGTGAACGTGCCGCCGGCGACGAGGTCGCCGTTCGACAGCGTCGCGAGCGCCAGTACGTCCGAGTCCGCTCCCGCCCCGAGCGGCACCCACGACATGCCATCCCAGCGCGCCACGCGGCTGCATGCGGAACCGCCGGCCGCGGTGAAGGCGCCGCCGGCCACGAGATCGCCGTTCGCCGACACCGTGAGCACGGACACGCGATCGTTCGTGCCCGCGCCGAGCGCACTCCACGCCGTGCCGTTCCAACGCGCCACGCGGCCGCATGCGACGCCGCCCGCCGTGGTGAAGTCGCCGCCGGCGAGGAGATCACCGTTCGCCGACACGGCGAGCGCGATCACGCGATCGCTCGTGCCCGCGCCGAGCGCACTCCACGCCGAACCGTTCCAGCGCGCGACGTGGCTGCACGCGACGCCGCCGGCCGTGGCGAAGTCGCCGGCGGCCACGAGATCGCCGTTCGGCATCGTCGCGAGCGCGAACACGCCGCCGTCGGTGCCTGCACCGAGCGCGCTCCACGCCGTGCCGTTCCAACGCGCGACGTGGCTGCACGCAGTGCCGCCGGCGGTAGCGAACTCGCCACCGGCCACGAGATCGCCGTTCGGCATCGCCGCGAGCGCGAACACACCGCCGTCCGTTCCCGAGCCCAACGGGCCCCAGACCGCGCCGTTCCAGCGCGAGACGTTGCTGCACGGCACGCCGCC
>JAGQRB010000379.1 GCA_020425925.1 Planctomycetota bacterium | reverse complement strand
GGCGACGGTCCGCGCGACCGCCGCCGGCGCACCCGGCGCGCGGCGCTCGGCCTCGCCGAGGTCCGGCTGGCGGCGGTCCAGGCCGACCTGCTGCGGCGTCTCGGGCCGGATGCAGCCAGTCGCATCGAGCTGCGGGCCGCGCGCGCGGTCGTCGCCGACGGTCTCGAGGCCGGCGGTCGCGTGCTGGTGCGGCCGCGCGCCAGGAACCGAGTCGTCGACCGCAGCACGGCGCCGCCGCAGCCGAAACCGAAGTCCCTGGCGTCCCCGGACCTGGTTCCGGACCAACGTTTGTGACCCCCCCGGTGGTCGTCTGCCGATGATTCCCGTTCAATGGGTCGGTAGTGGGCGGCCGGGCGGCTAGCCACCGGTCCGCTCGCCCCGCCCCAACAGGCACGCCCCGAGAAATCCGCGATGTCGATTCAAGCCATGGGAACGCCAAGTCCCTTCCGGAGCCTTCTCCCCGTCGCGCTCGCGGCGTTCGCCGCCGTCGCCAGCGCGCAGACCGGCGCGGTCAACCCCCAGCGCCCCAAACGGACCGTCGAGGACGACGTGCCCGCGGCCCGGATCGAGAGCGAGGTCGCCCGCCTCGACGCGCTGCTCGAGCACGCGTTACGCCGGCGACAGGTCGAGCCGAACCCGATCGTCGACGATCCGACGTTCGCGCGCCGCGCCTACCTCGAGATCGTCGGCCGGATCCCGACCCTGGCCGAGACCGAGTCCTTCCTCGCCGACCAGGGCGCCGACAAGCGCGCGCGCCTGACCGACCGCCTGCTCGACTCGCCGGGCCACACCAGCCACGTCGCCAACTGGTGGTTCGACATCCTGCGCGTGAAGTCGCGCAACGGCCAGATCAGCGGCGAGCCGTTCGCCCACTTCGTGCGCGAAGCGGTGCAGCAGAACACGCCCTACGACCAATTCGTGCGCGAGATGATCACGGCATCCGGTTCGTCGCAGGCGCCGGGCAACGGCGCGACCGGCTTCCTGATGCGCGACTTCAACATGCCGCACGATTCGATGGCGAACACGCTGCGGATCTTCCTCGGCACCCGGCTCGAGTGCGCACAGTGCCACAACCACCCGCACGACATCTGGACGCAGCGCGACTTCTACGGCATGGCCGCGTTCTTCGGCGGCATCCGCTACCGCGACGACGGACGCCTGATGCAGCTGCGCGGTGCGCGTGAGAAGCTCCAGGGCGCCAGCGATCGCACGCGCCTGCTGGCGCGACAGCTCGCCCGCACGCTGACCTACGGTATCAGCGGCGACGGCACCGGCGTCGAGCGGCTGCCGGCCGACTACAAGTACGACGACGCCCGGCCGCAGTCGCCGGTGGTCGCGAGCACGATCTTCGGTGCCAACGTCAAGCTCAAGCGCGCCAGCGGCAGCGAGCGCCGCAAGGGCAGGGCGCGCGCCCGCGAGCTCGGTCTCGCCTACGAGGGCGGCGTCGACTCGCGCGCCGCGTTCGCCGACTGGATGACGGACAAGAAGAACCCGATGTTCACGAAGGTGATCGTGAACCGGATGTGGGCCCGCATCTTCGGCCGCGGCCTGTTCGAGCCGATCGACGACTGGAAGAAGGACAGCGACGCGGTGTACCCCGACGTGCTCGAGCACCTCGAGAAGCTGCTGGTGCGGTTGAACTACGACCTGCGCCAGTTCGAGCGCGTGCTGGTCCGCAGCCAGCTGTTCCAGCGCGAGTGCCCGAACGTGGATCCGCCCGCCGACGAGCCCTACGTCTTCGCCGGCCCGATCGTGCGCCGGATGACCGCCGAGCAGATGTGGGACTCGCTGTTGACGCTGGTCTACGCCGACGTCGACGAGCGTCTGCGCCCGATGGACGCGCGCGCGGCGCCGGTCTACGAGAGCTTCACCAAGCTCGAGAACGCCTCGGTGGACGACATCATCGCGATGGCCGAGCAGCGCATCGGACCGCGCCAGATGATGCGCGCGACGATGGACGAACAGGCCGCCGAGACCAAGCGCGCGATGGTCAACGACGCCGAGCTGCGGCGCCGCGCCCGGCCGTTGCTGCGCGAGCTCGCCGAGGCGCGCCGCGACGGCGACCAGGACCGCGTCGCCGAGATCGCCGACCAGCTCGAGGCGATGGGCATGCCGCTCGGGCGGCGCGCGCGCAAGGGCGCGGAGCGCGGCATGGTGCGGGCGAGCGACCTCGAACAGCCGGCGGACCCCGACCACCTGCTGCGGCAGTTCGGACAGTCCGACCGCGAGACGATCGAGGGCAGCAACGCCGACGCCACCGTGCCGCAGGTTCTCACCCTGCTGAACGGCTTCCTCGACCAGAACGTGCTGCGCGGCGCCTCGGCGCTGTCGAGCGACCTGTTGACCGCACCCGACGGCAAGCGCCGCGTCGAGATCGCGTTCCTCACCACGCTGAACCGCCCGCCGACGCCCGACGAGACCCGCTCGTGGCGTCGCACGATCGCGATCGACGGCGACGACGCGATCAAGGACCTGGTCTGGGTGCTGTGCAACTCGAACGAATTCCGCTTCGTGCGTTGAACCGAGGAAGACTCCGATGACTCTCCGCAATCTGATCTCCGGCAGCGATCTCGCGACGCGCCGCTCGTTCCTCGGCGGCATGGCGACGACCGCGCTCGGCGTCTCGACCACCGGCCTGTTCGGCAGCCGCGCGCTGGCCCAGGCGCTCAACGCACCGCAGGATCCCGCGGGCCAGACCGCTGCGGTGCTGGCGCGCGCGACCGCGAAGCAGGTGATCTTCCTGTTCATGCGCGGCGGCATGAGCCACATCGACACCTTCGACCCGAAGCCGGGCAAGGCGACCGGCGGGCCGACCGAGGCGATCGACACCCGCGCCGACGGCGTGCGTCTCGGCAGCTACCTGCCCAAGCTCGCCCAGCAGGCCGACAAGATCTGCGTCATCAACTCGATGACCAGCAAGCAGGGCGCACACGAGCAGGCCCAGTACGTGATGCGCACCAGCTACGAGATGCGCGGCACGATCCAGCACGCCAGTCTCGGCGCCTGGCACCATCGTCTCGCCGGCCGCCTGAACCGCACGCTGCCGGGCCACGTCATCATCGGCGGCGGCGCCGACACGCCGAGCGCCGGCTACTTCCCGCCGCAGTTCCAGGCACTGCCGATCGGCAGCGCCGAGGCCGGCCTGCAGAACGCGACCCTGCCGGGCGGAATCAGCGAGGAGCGCTTCCTGCGCCGGCTCGAGAAGCTCAAGGAGCTCAACGAGGCGTTCGCCGCCAAGCACGATCATCGCGGCGTCAAGGCCTACGCCGACGCCTACGACGACGCGGTCCGCCTGATGCGCAGCAGTGATCTGGCCGCGTTCGACATCGATCAGGAGGCCGCCACGATCCGATCCGCGTACGGCGATTCCGGGTTCGGTCGCGGCTGCCTGCTGGCGCGCCGTCTGGTCGAGCACGGTGTGCGCTTCGTCGAGGTCATGAGCGGCGGCTGGGACACGCACTCCGACAACTTCGACCGGCTCGGCGATCTCTGCCCGCCGGTCGACCAGGCGGTGGCGGCGCTGCTCGCCGATCTCGATGCCCGCGGTCTGCTGCAGCAGACGCTGGTCGTGCTCGCGACCGAGTTCGGGCGTTCCCCGGACATCGACGAGGACCAGGGCAGGAACCACTATCCGAAGGCGTTCAGCGCGATGATGGCCGGCGGCGGTGTCCGCGGCGGCCAGCGCTACGGCAAGACCGACGGCGAAGGCCGCGAGGTGGTCGAGGACGCTTTGACGATCCAGGACTTCAACGCCACCATCGCGCACGCGGTCGGGATCCCGCTCGATCACGTCGTGATGTCGGCATCCGGGCGCCCGTTCAAGGTCGCCGACCGCGGCCAGCCCGCCACCGCGATCTTCGGCTGAGAGGCCGAGAAGCCGCCGCGCCTGCCCCAGGCCCCTCCCACCCGATGAAACGACTCCTCCTGTCGCTGACCGCGCTCGGCGCGGCATCCGTTCCGGCCCAGAGTGCGAAGGTCGACTTCGCCAAGCAGATCTGGCCGATCTTCGAGAAGCGCTGCACCGAGTGCCACCGCGCGGCCTACACCGGCGACGACGGCCGCGAGCACAAGCCCAAGGGCCGCGTCGAGCTCGACAGCCTCGACGGCATCAAGCAGAGCAAGCGCGGCAAGCTCGTGGTCGCGGGCGACTCCGGCAAATCGATCCTCTACGAGGTCATCACGCTGCCGGCCGACGACGACGACGTGATGCCGCCGAAGAAGAAGGGCAAGCCGCTGTCGCAGAAGGAAACCGATCTGATCAAGCGCTGGATCGACGGCGGCGCCGACTTCGGCAGCTGGACGGGCACGGCGAAGGGCAAGAGCGACGAGGAACGGAAGGACGACAAGGGCCGCGACAAGTCCGACGGCAAGTCCGACGGCAAGTCGAAGCCGAAGGCCGGCTCCGGCAGCAAGTCCAAGAAGAAGGGCTCACCGCTGACGACGCTTGCCAAGAACCTGAAGCCGGTGCCCGAGGACGTGCTGAAGGGCCTGGCCCAGGGACCGTTCCGCATCGCGAGCGTCGGCGACGACAGCCCGCTGCTCGAAGTGACCTCGTTCGGCGAGACCGACGCGATCGACGACGCGCGGCTCGCGGACCTGCTGCCGATCGCGGACCACATCGCCGAGCTCGACCTCGCGGCCACCCGGATCACGGACAAGGCCGGCGCGGTCCTCGCCAAGATGCCGCGCCTGGTCACGCTCGACCTGCGGCAGACCGAGATCGGCGACCACGGCGTCGCCGAGCTCGGCAAGTGCAAGGAACTGCGTTCGCTCAACCTCTACGGCACCAAGGTCGGCGACTACGGCGCGACCGCGCTCGCGCCGCTCGCGAACCTCGAGGAGCTCTACCTCTGGCAGACCGAGGTCTCGGCCAAGACCGCGGTCCGGCTGCGCGAGACGCTTCCCGACCTCCGCATCGTGATGGCGGCGGACCTGCCCGAACCGCCAGCCGAAGCCGCCGACGGTCGACCGCGCCGCCGCAGGTAGATCCGCCGTCCGCCCGACCGCCCCGAATGACGCCGCCCGAACCCGGCTCCGCCCGTGAGACAGTGCGCTTCGTCACGGTCGTGCTGGTCCCGACCCTGATCGGGCTCGCCACCGGTTACCTCGTGCCGGTACACGGCTTCGGCGCCGACCCCGGTGCGGCAGCGATGATCGCGATGGCGCTGAGCGCGTTCGGCATGCTGTTCGGTGTGCTGCTCGCCGTACGGCTGCAGGCCGGCCGCTGATCGCGGCCGCGTGACGCCGCGTCGCGGTCGGCTATCCTGCGCCGACATGAGAACGCTCTCGACCCTGCTCATGCTCCTCGGCACCGGCACGATCTCGGCCCAGGTCGTGCCGCTGGTGCCGTTCGACCACACCCTCGATCTGCTCGTCGTCGACAGCACGTTCGACGGCGTCTTCCGGCTCGGCGACCGTTCGCAGAACGGCGACTACCTCGGCGGTTCCGAGATCACGACGTTCTACGACGACGTCCTCGGCAGCATCGTCCTGACCAACCCGAGCTGCATCGCGGTGTCGCGCTTCGGCACCGCCTACGTCGGCGACTCGACGGTCGACATCGTGCTGGCGCTGACCGATCGGAACGGCGACGGCGACGCGCTCGACGCCGGCGAGCACACGGTGTTCTTCGACAGCGCCACCAACGCGTCGGGCATCGTCATGGCGTCGATCCAGGGCATCACGGTGGCCGCCACCGACGAGATCTTCGCTGCGGTCTCCAACGCCGGCAGCTCCGGCACCGACATGATCCTGCGGCTCGCCGACCAGAACGGCGACGGCGATGCCAACGACGCCGGCGAGGCGACGATCTACTGCCAGATCCCGAACGCCGGCACCAGCGTCGGTGACTCGATTCCGACCAAGGTCGTGGTCGCACCGAACCTCGACGTCTACTACACCGACGTCGGCTCGACCGGTGTGATCGCGAAGGGCGTCTGGCGCCTGCACGACGGCAACATGGACGGCGACTGCAACGATCCGGGCGAGGTCACGCTGTTCTGGTCACCGCCAGCACCCGCCAACGCGTTCTACTGGTCGCTCGCGGTCGGCAGCGACGGCACGTTCTACGTCACCGACCACGGCAACGAGACGATCTGGCGCGCGCGCGATCTCGACAACAGCGGCGCGATCGACCCCAGCGAGGAGAACCTGTTCTACCAGACCAGCGGATCGACGTGGTGGGACGTCGTGCTCCGCGACGACGGGGTCGTGCTGGTGTGCGAGGATCAGACTCCCGATCGCATCACCGCGCTGGTCGACCTCAACGCCGACGGCGATGCGCTCGATCCGAACGAGAGCTACGACGTCTACGACGCGACGCTGAGCGCGACCGCGGTGCGACCGCGCGGCGCGGCGCTGATGCGCGGGCCGTCGCTGAGCGTCGCGCCCGCGACGGTGCAGGTCGGCAACTCCGCGACCGTCGTGATCGAGGCGACACGACCCGGTGACCTCGTCGTGCTGGCCGGTTCGTTCGGACTGGTGGCGCCGACGCCGATCGCGCCGTTCGGCTACGTCGAGCTCGACACCGCGCTGCTGGTGTCGTTCGGCCTGTCGATCGCCAACGCCGGCGGCCAGACGACGGCTTCGCTGGCGGTGCCGAACAACCCGGCGCTGGTCGGCGGCTACGGCTTCCAGGCGCTCGCCGGCGACCTGTTCCGGCCGTATCTCACGAACGGGGCGCTGCTGACCGTCACGCCCTAGCCCGTCGGTCTACACTGGCGCGATGGCACTCCACCGCGCCGTGCTTGCCGCGCTGCTCGCGATCGCCGCCGCGCCGATCCGGTCGCAGACCGACACCACTCCCAACGCCGCGCAGGTCGCCGCGAAGCTCGGTGCACGCGAGCCGTCGGCGCGGCGAGCCGCGGTCGAGCGGCTCCTGACGCTGCGCCCGGATCTCCGTGCTCTGCAGGCGGAGCTGCTCGAGATCGTCGCCGAGCGCGCGGCGCCGGTCGTGCGCCGCCTGCCGCGACGAGTCGTCTTCGGCGGCCTGCGACCAGCAGTCGGCAACGACGTACCGGCTCGCCGCGCCGACCTCGCGAGCGTCGACGCCGACGTTCGGCAGCGGGCCATCGTGGCGCTCTGCGCGCTCGGCGACGCCGCGCAGCCGTTCGAGGCCGAGATCCTCGCGCGCGCCGCCGATCCCGATGCCGACGTCCGCGCCGCGGTCGCGCGCCTCGCCGGCGGGATCGGCTTCTCCGACGCCGTGCGCGCCGCGGTACTCGCGGCGCTGCGCGACGAGTCCGCCGTCGTCCGCCGGGCTGCAGCCGAAGGCCTCGCCCGGCACAGCGACAGCCCCGCGATCGCCGGCGCGCTGCGCGCCGCCATCCAGGACCCGGACGTCGACGTCCGGCGCCATGTGCTGCAGAGCCTCGCGCATGCCGGCGCGGTCGACTCCGCAACCGCCGCCGAGATCGTCAGCTCGCTGCGCGATCGCGAGCCCAAGGTGCGCACCGCCGCGCTCGACGCGATCGGGAAGCTCGGACTCGGTGGCGAACGCGCGGTGCACGAGACGATCCGCTGCCTCGACGATCCCGAGGACTACAAGGTCGTGCTCGCGGCGCTGGGCGCGGTTGCCGGGCTCGGGGTCGCGGCCGAGGCCGCACTGCCGCGGCTCCACGCGCTCGCCGGTGACGAACGGGAGGAGACCCGGGAACTGGCGCTGCGCGCGCTCTGGCACGCGGCGCCACCGGCAACCCGCGGTGCCCTGGCCCTCTGCACCGTCGAAGCGCTCGGCGATCGCAGCGAGAAGGTCAGGAAACGCGCCGCGCGTCTGCTGCGCGCGTTCGCGGACGGCCGGTCGCCGGACTAGCCCCCGGACACCTCAGGGCAGCACGCCGCGAACCTCGAGCCAGCGCTGGCACAGTTGCGACCAGGCGGCGCACGGCATCTCGGGCGCGAGACCGAGGCCGTGGCGGCCGGTCTCGAACACGTGCAGTTCGCACGGCACGTGATGGCGCACCAGTGCGAGGTAGTAGACGACGCTGTTCTCGGGCGGCACGACGGTGTCCGCGGTCGTGTGCCAGAGGAACGTCGGCGGGGTGTCGTCGGCGACCTGCCGCTCGGCCGACATCTCGGCGACCAGCTCGGGCGCGGCGTCGTCGCCGAGCAGGTTCTTCTGCGAGCCCTTGTGGGTGTAGTCCTGGCCGAAGGCGATCACCGGGTAACACAGCACCGCGAAGTCCGGGCGGCACGACTCGCGATCGATCGGATCGGCCGCATCGGCATCGCCGCCGTCGTGATGCACGCTGACGCTGGCGGCGAGGTGGCCGCCGGCGGAGAACCCGATCACGCCGACCTTCGCCGGGTCGACCTGCCATTCGGCGGCGCGGTGGCGCACGAGCCGCATCGCGCGCTGCACGTCGCGCAGCGGCCAGGGATGCCCATAGCCCTTGGCGCGGTGGCGATAGTCGAGCACCGCAGCGGTGATGCCGATGCCGTTCAGCCAGGCGGCGATGTCGCGGCCCTCGTGCGCCATCGCGAGCGCGTGGTAGCCACCGCCGGGGCAGACGACGAACGCCGGCCGCGGTGACTCACCGGGCGCGCGGTAGAGCGTCAGACGCGGTATGTCCTTCTCGGCGGTGCCGAGCTGGCCCGGCGCGCCATCCGGCCAGAGCGCGAGCGCGGGATCCTGGGCCGCGATCCGGACCAGGGCGGTGAGCAGGAACGAGACGAACAGCGAGGAACGGCGCACCGGCGCACGATCGCGCCGTGCCCGCCGCAGGTCAATCGCGGATCAGCCACGCATCCGCGCCGCGATCGCTGCCGGCGGAACGATCACGCGCCGCGCCAGCAGCAGGTCGAGCAGATCCGCGACCTCGCCGAGCTCGAGCCGCTCGACCAGCGGCGAGACGATCAGCGAGACGCGATCGGCCGGAGCGCCGGTCGCTTCGGCCCAATGCTGAACCTCGAACTCGAGCTCGCCGATGGCGAGGCCGCGTCCGGGCAGGAACCCGAACGTGTCGGCATCGATGCGCGCTGTGATGCCGCTCTCGCGCTCGATCGCCGCGGTGCCGGCGACGAGTCGGAACGCGAAGCGCTGGCCGCGCAGCGTTCCGCCGCGGAACGCACGGACGATCGCGCAGACCAGCTCGAACACCCGGTGCACCGTGATCGGCTCCACCTTGATGCGAAGGTCCAGATAGCGGCCCCGGACCTCGAGCTCGACCTGCATCCCGGGCAGCCGCCACGCGCAGGAGCCGCGTTCGACCCTGACGTCGCCGCCGACGCCGGCGTCGGCGAGCACCGCCTCGAGGCGCGGTCGCATCTGCTCGAGTTCGTCGAGCGAGGTCTCTTCCGCGTCGCGGCCTTCGACGGTCGGCACGTCGCAGTGGTTGATCAACCGCAGCCGTTCGAGACACGGCAGCAGGTGCGCCAGCGGCCCGCCGCCGAGGCCGTTCTCGACGTCGACGATCGCGCCGTAGTCGTCGCGCGTGAACGCCAGCGCATGGTCGTGGCCGAAGGTCCGGTTCGCGAGCGCGATGAGGTTGTTGAGCGAATCGGCGCCCGTGATGTTGAATCCCTGCAGCAGGGTCAGCGGTGGCCCGAGCTCGCGCAGGTCGACGCCGAGGAACCCGATCGGCACGACCGCCGTGCCCTTCGCGTGCGAGAACCCGGCCTCGAAGTGGATCCAGCGCGAGTCGACCGAACTCGGCGTCACGAACACCAACATCAGCTGCGCGGTCTCGAGGCGCTGCTGCAGGGTTGCGACCCAGTTGCTACCGAGCGGGATGCTCTGACCGTCGCTGGCGAGGAAGACGTCGATTGCGCCGCCGGTCTTGGCGACGAACGCCGCCTTCAGGCGCTCGAGCGGATCGCGGTCGCTGGACGAATGGCTGAAGAAGATCGTCGGCCTGGTCATCGTCGGCGCCGGGCGTGGTCGACACGTTCCCGGCCGCCGTCACGATACCAGGGTCAGCGCACGTTCATCTCGGCGGCATTCGAAGCCGCCGCCGGCACCGGTCGGGCGACCGCCGGATCGATCGAGAGCGCCTGCAGGAACAGCACCAGACCGCTCAGCGTTGGGGTCGACGGCAGCGCCAGCGACCAGTTGGCCGTGCTGCCGCCGTGCGTCACCAGCAGCGCCGCGTCCGCCGAGGTGTAGGCCCGGCAGCCGGTCAGGCCGAAACCGCCGAGATCGAACGGCAGCGCCATGCCGTTCCAGATCGTCGCGCTGAACCCGGCCGTCACGAACACCGCGCCGCCGACCGCCGGCAGATCGACGATCGCGACCGCGGTCGTGGAACCGAGCGTCGGCATCGCGTTCGGTACGAGCCGCGGCGGCAGGTTGTTGCTGCCATCACAACCGGTGCCGAACGTGCGGTAGGTCGCGGCGTTGCCGCCGAGTTCGAAGGTGTCGGCGATCGCGGCCGCGCCGTCGAAGCCACCGAAGACCACCGCCTGGCCGCGGCTGCGGTCGTAGGCCATCGCCAGCGCCGAGTTGCCCTGCGGCCGATTCGCCGTGAACAGCTCGCGCCAACCGCCGCCGTCGTACTCCCAGGTCTCGTCGAGATCGAAGACGTTGTCGGCACCGCCGAACAGCACGCAGCGAGCGCGCTGCACGTCGAACACCAGCGCCGCGTCGACCCGCGGCGAAGGTGCGCCATCCGGCATGATCTGCGTCCAGTTCGCGCCGTCGTACTCCCACGTGTCGCCCAGCAGACCGTTGGCGTCGCGACCGCCGAACAGCACCGTGCGGGCGCGGGCGGAGTCGTAGGCCATCACGTGGCTCTCGCGCGCGCTCGGCGGCGCCGCGGTCGCAATCTGGTTCCAGTTGGTGCCGTCGTACTCCCAGGTATCGGCGACGCGACCACCGACCCCCGAGCCGCCGAACAGCACGATCACGTTGCGACCGCTGTCGAACGTCATCGCGCTGAGCAGCCGCGGGCCCGGCGCGTTCGCCGGCAGCGTGTTCGTCCAGTCGGTGCCGTCCCATTCCCAGGTGCCGGGCAGCATGTTGAAGTTGAAGTCCCAGCCGCCGAACATCACTGTCTTGCCGCGGTTGCTGTCGTAGGCCATCACGTGGCTCTCGCGTTCGGGCGGCACGGTCGCGGGTGCGCGCAGGGTCCAGGCCGCACCATCGTATTCCCAGGTCTCCTGGAACACGATCGTGCCGGACGGCGCGTTCCAGCCGCCGAACACGACGCAACGGGCGCGTTGGGTGTCGTAGGCCATGCGCGGGAACGTCGCGCCGGCGGGGCTCGTGGTGAAGCTGCGGAGCGCCCAGTCCTGCGCCGTTGCAGGGCTGCCGAGCGACGCCAGGGTCGTGAGCGTGGCGAGGGTGAAGCGGGCGGAGGGAGAACGATCGAGCAAGCGCATAGGATTCCGTTGGCGAAGGGTCCGCGGCGACCGTGCAACTCCTAGTCCGGGCGCCGGCGGACGGCGATGGCTTCGGCAAATTATCGCCGGTCGCGTGGCGACCGACGGCAAGCGCGCCGGATGCCGCGGCCGCGGACGGATCAGTGTGTCGTCGATCCGCAACAACCGACTCCGGCGAAGTAGCGACACCATCGATCCAGGCCGGGCATCGTGCCTCGGGCCGCCCGGTGAACCGTCAGGCCAGCGACGCATCGCGACGGGTCTGCATCGCCGTGGCGGTCGCGGCATCGGCCGGGAAGAAACACTCGACGCGCAGCTCCTGCAAGGTCACGTCACCCGGCGAACCCAAGGTCGTGACCGCCGAGAAGAAGCGCAGGTCGACCGTACCGGACCGGAAGTGCACCGGCACCACCGGCCATGGCACCGCCGCGCCGCGCGCGTGCCGCATCGCGTCGGCGACACCCGGGTAGGCGGTGAGCTCGTCGAGCAGCGCCGACATCGCGTCGTCGACCACGCCGCCCGGCGACTCGCGGTGCACCCGGTCGATCAACGCGGGTGCGAGCTCCTGCCAGTTTGCGATCGCCGGACGCAGACGCTCCGGATGCAACACGAGGCGCAGGACGTTCGGCGGCTCGTCGACCTTCGCTGCCTCGCCTGCGTCACCGAGCAACTCGCCGAACAAGGACTGGGCGGCGTCGTTGCCTCGCACGAGGTGCCAATAGCGATCCATGACGACGGCAGGGAACGGCTCCTGGTGCGCGAGGATCAGGTCGAGCGCCTGGCGCGCCGCGGCCAGCGGCTCGTCGGCCAACGCACTCTCGCGGTGGACCGGCGCGAAGCCGGCGGCCGACAGCAGCGCGTTCTGCTCGCGCAGCGGCACGTGCAACGCCGCCGCCAGCCGGAGCACCATGTCGCGCGACGGCTGCGAACGGCCACTCTCGACGAAGCTGACGTGCCGCGGCGAGACCTCCGCCTGCAACGAGAGCGCCAGCTGGCTCATCCCGCGGGTCGCGCGCCAGTGCTTCAACAGATGACCGAGAGGCGTGGCGCGGCGCGCGATGTCCGGACGTTGCATGACAGGAGTGTGGCGCGCCGGGATCGTGACCTCGACTACCTCGGAGGGAATTGAGGGGCTGCAGGGGTCGGCCGACCCTCTGTCCACTCGCGCAACGGCACTCCGGCCGGCGCGCATCACGACGGAACGAATCCATGACCAACCGATCCCACAGCTTCACGATCCACACGCAGCAAACGGCACCCGCCGGCTCTCATCCCGCCATGGCACGCCTGCAGCAGGCCGTCGGCGCGCTGCCCAACCTCGCGCGCGCGATGGCCGAATCACCCGTGCTGCTCGGCGCGTTTGCCGATCTGCGCGCTTTGGTCCAGAGCCAGGGCACCTTCGATGCTGCGACCAGCGAGCTGCTGTCGCTCGCCAATGCGGTCGCCAACGGCTGCCGCTACTGCACCGCCATCCACTCGACCTTCGGCCTCGCCGCCGGTCTGCCGGCCGAGACGGTCGCGAACGTGCGAACGGGCGGTCTGCCGACCGACCCCTCCCATCGCGCGCTGGTCGAGTTCACCCGCGCCGTGCTCGCGACCCGCGGCAAGGTCGCCGACACCGACTTCGACGCGTTCCTGGCCGCCGGCTTCGAGCCGGCCCAGGCCCTCGAGATCATCGCGCGCGCTGCGTTGTCCGTGATGGCCAACTACGCCGGCCGACTGATCGCACCCGAGCCGGACGACGCGATCGCCGCCCAGTACGCGACGTAGCGGCGAACGGCCACCGGCAGGATCGCAGGGAATCGCGAAAGGGCATTACGCATCGGCGCCCAAACGCCGTCCTCACGAATGACCCGCGGGTTGCCATTCGATTCCGGTTCGAGGTGCCGCGATCGCGGCACGCCGGCGTCACCCCGCGGGGTCAGTCACTTCTCGCAACGCGAGGAACCCATCATGAAGTTCTCGAAACTCCTGTCGACGGCCGCTCTCGTCGTCGGCATCGCCATCCCCGCGACCGCCCAGTCGGTCACGATCAACGCCCCGTGGACGGGTGGCGCCGTCAACATCCTGCCGCCGCAGACCAACATCGGCGGCAACGCCCTGTCGCAGGGTGGCACGATCTACGCCTCGATCCGGCTCTATGCCGGTGCCGATTCGGGCACGGCCAGCGCGGCCGGCCTGCTCACGTACGGCAGCGGCCCGGTACAGACCTTCGAAGCCAGCCAGTCGGCGATGAGCGGCTCGTCGGGGCAGTGGACCTACGTCGGCAGCCAGACCGGCGTGGTCTTCGACAACGTCTACGCCGGTTCGAACGTGCCGACGGCGCAGATCATCGATCCCGTCGATGCGTTCGGCAGCGTGACCGCGACGGCCTACTCCAGCTGCAGCGGCATCCAGTCGAAGAACTCCGTCGTGAGCCACGTCAACGGTGGCAGCAGCTTCTCGACCGGCGGCACCTCCGGGCAGCAGACGGGCACATGGTGTGGCCAGTTCTACGACATGTACACCGCCACCAACTCGGTCATCCTGCTGCGCGGCTACGGGCCGAACGGCTACGCGTTCCTGCGCCTCGGCGCGACCGCGTCGGTGAGCGCCACCCTCACCGAGGGCCCCGGCTGCTGATCTGAAGCGCGGAGCGCCGCCGGTCACGGTGGCGTTCCAGCGCTCGTCCGGGCCGGCCTCGCGCCGACCCGGACCTTCCACTCGAACCAAGTCGAGGAGCCCCACCATGTCCCGTTCTCAATCACGCCGCCTGCCGTCCGCGCTGCTCGCGACCGTCATCGCCGCGATCGGCGCGATCGTGTGGCTCGCCCGCGACCGCAGCGCGCCACCTGCAGACTCCCCACCCGGCGAGACCGTTGCCGAGGCGCGGACGACGCCTTCCAGCACGGCGACGACGACACCCGCAGGCGATGTCGCGTCGCCCGACCGGGTCTTCGCCGCGCCCAGCGAAGACGCCCGCGGCCGACTGCTGCTGCAGGACGCGACGACCGCCGATGCGATCGCCGGTATCCGCGTCGAGATCACCTACGCGGACGATCGACGCGCGGTCCGGACCAGCGATGCTGCCGGCGAGATCCCGCTGTCACCGGCTGCCGGCACACGGATCACGATCCAGGCCGACGGCTACGTTCGCCTCGACGCACGGCTGGACGAGGTCGCCGCCGCCGAAGCCGAACACGCGCTGCGTATCGGCCTGCAGCCCGCCGGCGCGCTCGAACTCCGCTTCGGCGTCGACCGCCCCGAACGCAGCGAAGCTGCCGAGGTCGTGCTGCTGCCGCCGTGTCCGCGTCTCGGCGACTGGGGCGAGGACTGGCGACGGATCGTGCCGCTGGCCGAGAATCTCGCGAACGACGACGGGGTCGAACTGCGCCGGCGCGGCGACGGCGTCTGGCTCGCCGCCGCGCAACCGCGCCCCGCGGTGCACCGGCTGGTCGCCGGCGTAGCCCGCATCGAAGGCCTGCCGCCGGGCCCGGACTATCGTTGGGCGCTCTGGCGCGGCGGCCCGGCGCTCATGAACCCGCCGTTCGAACGCCCGGCGCTGGCCGAGAATGCCGATGGTCAGGCCCGGATCGCCTCGAGCGAACCCGAGCATCTGTCGGGACCGTTCGCCATCCGTGCCGCGGAGACCACCGCCTTCGACGTGCGCCTGCTGCCGACGGCATCGATCCGCGGGGTGTTCCCGGTCGCGGGTTGCGAGGTGCCGCCACAGGTCAAGCTCTACCGGTTGGAGACGCTGCAGCCGAGCAACGGCCCGGCGGTCTGCCGATCGCAGGACCTCGCGTTCGTGGTCGCCAGCGCCGAGGGCGGCTTCCGCTTCGACGGCCTGGCGCCCGGCACCTACGCGGTGCGGGCCTGGTGGCGAACGGCGCGAGTCGTGCAGTTCTGCTCGGCCGCCTGCGTGCTCGCCAGCGAGGACGTCGACTTCGGCGAGATCGACGTCGTCAGCGGTGACAGCGTGTTCGTGCGTCTCGACCTGCGCGAGCGCGACACCGGCTGCACGCTGTCACCGGCGGAAGCGCTGCCGGAGATCGAACGGCCCCTCGGTGCGGTGATGGTCCAGAGCGTGCCCGACAGCCGGCTCGCGCACGAGCAGGTGTTCGAGGCGCTGCCCGTGGAGTTCGAGACCACCTACGAGCTGCGCGGCTTCCGTCCGGGCACGCTGTCGCTCGAGCCGCGGGTACCGCCGTGGCTGCTCGCCGGCAGCGTCACCAACGACCTCGCGGCCACCCCCGGCGTCCACACCCGCCTCGAGCCCGACAGCCAGCACCGGCTGCACCTGGAGGTCGAACGGCGACTCGCCTGGCTGCTCGAGCTGCCCGCCGAGTTCCTCGGCCGGCCGTTCGAGGTCTGGAGCCGACGGGCGCTGGACGGCGAGGTCCGCCGCCTCGAGGTGCGCGGCCCCCGCGGGCTCGACGATCTGCCGTACCTGCACGTGCTCGCACCGCGGTGCGACCAGGAGCTGTTCTTCCGCGAGCTCGACGAGCCGCACCGCTTCGCGTTCGCGACGGTGCACGAGCCGCCGCGGGTCTCGTCGCTGCAGCCGATCTTCGCCAGCCGTGAACCGTTGCCGGTCGCGTGTCCCGCCATCGCGCCCGGCGACGTCGCCGGCTGGACGCTGCGCGGTTGGGACACGTCGACTCCGATCTGGTCCGCGCGGGTCGGGGCGGACGGTGCGGCGGTCCTGCAGGGCGTACCGCAGCAGCGCGAGCTCGAGGGCCTCGCCAACGCGCCGGACGTGCCGGCGCGCCGGTGAGGTGACGCGGCGCTCGGCCGCGGCTCAGAACGGCGCTATGTGCACCCAGAGCACGTCGGCGCCACCGAGCCCGGGGGTGCCCGGACCGAACACCAGCTCGATATCGAGCCGGACCGCATTCGCGAGATTCGCCGTCGACTGCGCCATCGCCGGGGTCGGCGCGGTCACCGCCGGTCCCTGCGCGACCGAAGTCGTGCTCAGGACGTTGCCGAGGGCGTCGATCGCTTTGACGCGGAGGCCGACATCCCGCCAGAAGAAGCCGGCGACTACGACCTTCGCGGACGCCGGCAGCGTCGGGTTCCGAAGGTCCGTCAGGTAGACCGTCTGCGTCGCCGTGAACGCCTGGCCGGTGTTGCGCCCGAAGTAGTAGTCACCGGTCGTGGCGTTGCCGGCGACGTTCGGGTTGCGCGAGTAGAGCTGCGCGGTCAACACGTCGGAGGTCGCCGTGCGGTCGGGCTCGTAGATCCAGCCGTAGACCGCCTTGCCGACCGGGCCGTCGAGGATCTGGGCGGGCGCGGCCGGCAGCGGCTGGCCGTGGATGATCTTGTAGAAGCTGTCGCGGAAGTAGAGCGCGCGCGGGTTGGCGACGAGGTTCTCGTTCCACGTCACGTACGGACCGTGGTTCACGCTGCCGTCCGGCACGAGGTAGTTGTGCGCCGGCGCCAGGTGGCCGGTCGAGGCGTTGGTGTGGATGTCCATCAGATCCTCGATGAGCGCGAGGTTGCGCTCCAGCGCGGTCTTGCTCGCGACGTACGGCGGTGAGCCCGGCGCGGCGTTGAGCAGATCCCCCAGCACCGGCTCGCCGAGCAGGTGCCCGAGCAGGATCTCGTAGAGGTACCCGGTCTCGGTCGTGCCCGCGGTCGCTGGCTGCAGCAGCAGGGGATCCCAGCTGCGCGGGAACGCACCCGGCGCGCGCTGCGTCGCCCAGTTGTCGAGGAACCCGAAGTCCTGGTAGTGCGCGCGTCCGCCGGCCCAGGCGAACTGCATCCAGAACAGCATCGCGCGGGTCTCCACCATCCACCAGTACCAGTAGGCGAGCTCGGCGTGTGGCACGGTGCCCGGCACCGTCTCCTGCATGCGCGCGACCTGGTTGCCGTAGGTTCCGGCACCCGAGTAGACGTCGAGCTGGAAGATCCCGTCACCGGCGCTGCCCGGTGCCGGATACTGCTTCTCGGCCGGCTCGAGCAGCCCGGTCGTGACCCCGTCGCGCAGGGCGGCGCGGATGAAGGCGCCGCAGGCGGCGGCGCTGCGCACTTCGCCGTCGACGTAGAACACGCCGTCCGAGATCGCGAACGGCGTCGTCGTGTGCAGCATCGCGCCCCAGATCATGAACCCGAGGCCGGCGGCGCTGCCGGCGCCGAGGTCGGGCCTCGGGCAATGATCGCACATGTTGATCGCATCCTCGTAGGCCTGCCCCCACCCGCCGGCGCCGGTCTCGGTGCACAGGATCGGCTTGCCCGGGTGACTGGTGTTCGCGGTCAAGCCGGCGGCGCCCTCGCGATGCTGGGTGTAGATGTGCACGCCGAGCACATCGATCGCGTCGGCGACCAGCTTGTCGGGCGCGCCGGGGACGTTGCTGTAGTCGATGGAGCCGACCGTCAGCGGATGATGGTAGCTTCCCGTGCCGTACACCGACCGGATCAGCTGGGCGGTCTGCTCGATGAAGACGCGGTAGTCCTGCGCCGTGGCATTGGCCGGGTCGTCGTCGATGTTCGGCTCGTTGAACAGATCCCACATCAGCAGCGCGTTCTCGTTCTTGAGCGCGCCGACGACCGCGCTGACGTAGCGGCCGGTCGACGTCGCCGCGAACGGTTGGGTCGGCAACTGCGCGACGATGTCCTGGATCACCTGCTCGCCGGGCGCCGAGTGCCAGCCGCCCTGACGCAGCGCGTTGATCACCTTGTCGGCCTCCTCCGGGTTCGACCAGTAGACATTGTCGGGATCGACGATGTCCGCCGGGCTCGTGGTCGAGACCGCGTCGAACAGCACCGGCACCACGTACATCTCGGCCGCGTCGCAGACCTGCAGGAACTCGGTGAGCCCGTCGATGACGGGGTTGTTCGCACAACCCGCGGGCGGGTAGTCGTCGTAGTACTTCCAGAGCGGATACGACAACCACACCCGGATCGAGTTGACCCCGATCTGCTTCAGTCGTCCGAGCTGGGTCGCGACATCGGCGAAACGTGGCGACGGCTGCGCGGTCGCGCAATCGACCTGCAGGATGCTCCACATCGCCACCGGGCTGCCGTACGGAGCGTCGGGGTAGGTGCCGTCGAAGGCCGCGAGGTAGCACAGGCCGCGCACGTTCTGGCACTGCGCGTCGATCTGCTCGGCGGTCGACCAGCCCGGCGGCCGCGGCGGAACGGTCTGGGACACGAGCGGCGCGAGCGCCAGGGTGAGCGCGGCGAGCGCCGCCGCGCGGTGGGGAGAGCGAGCCGGGAAGAGGTGCTTCATCGGGGTCGGGTCGTCGGCGCGAGCCGTCGAATCGGGGCAGAACACGGGACCGCGACCTCGCCGGCATCGGCAAGTGGAAGCGGTCCGTCCCCGAGGGCGGCGCGCGCGCGCCCGGAAACCGCACTTTCCCGGCGTTCGCCGGCTGCGACCGGCGACTACTCGTCGATCTCGAGCAGCAGACGGTTGCTGACCGCACCGGCCCCGGTGCCGCCGTTCAGCGTCGCGCCCTGCAGGAACACCTCGAGCTCGAGGCCGAGCGCCGGCGAGATGACCAGCGGCACGGTGAAGGTGCCCGCCGTGCCGACGACGCCGGAACCGGCCCGCCGGACCTCGTTGTTGCCCGGCATGCTCCAGCTGCCGAGTGTCGTGAAGCGGTGGTACGGGATCGGGTCGACGCTCTGCGGGATCCAGAAGAACACCACGGCGAGATCGCCCGGCATGCCACCGAGGTCGATGTTGACCGCCGTCGGCACGCCGTTGGTGTGCAGATTGCCGAACGCGTCGAGCTGCTGGCACGACAGCCGCACCGGCGCGCCCCCGCCATCGCTGCGTTCGTCGGCACCGATCTCGACGTCGGGCGCCGTGTCCTGCGCGAAGTCGAGCACCCGCGAGTCACCGTCGATGTCGACGGCGCAGTCGGCGCGTGCGCTGAGCGGGCCGACCTGGACGTTGATCGTCGGCAGCACGTACGAGTTGGTGCCGGCGTCCAGCAGCGGCGAGCTCGCCTGCAGATGGAGGTCGGTCGGCGGCGCGACGAACTGCGGCGGATTGCCGGCACCGACCGTCGACAGGATCCAGTTGCTCGCCTGCGTCACCACGCCGGTCGAGCCGTTGCTGAGATCGGTGACCCCTGCGGCACCGACGGCGTAGCCCGGCGGGTTCCAGATGATGTTGTTGGCCAGCACGACGTTGCCGCCGCCCGCGAGGATGACGCCGAACACCGGCTGATTGAACGAGAACGGGCGACCGTAGCCCTGCGTGTTGTTGACGACGCGGGCGCTGCAGTCGAGCAGGGCGATGCCCCACTCGGCATCGCGCACGAAGTTCGACAGGATGCGGGGCTCGGTAGTCGTCGGCGTGCCGAAGACGTTGATGCCGACCTCGTTGTCGTGGATGTTGTTGGCGCGGATCAGGTTCGTCGAGGTGCCGCCGAGGTTGAGCGCGTTCACGCCGGTGCCGAAGCCGTTGGAGTTGGCGTTGAAGGCGATCTCGCACTCCTCGACGACGTGCTGGGAGTAGTGCCCGGCGCGCGTCCAGATCGCGATGCCGTTGCCGCGGTTCTGCACCAGCTGGCAGCGGTGCACGTGCACGCGATCGGGAGTGTTGGCGACGCCACCCGCGAGCGAGGTGTCGATCTCGATGCCGGTGATGCCGTCGCGCAGCGTCAGCCCGCGGATCACCGTGCCGGGGGTCACGCCGCAGCTGCCGTTCGACGCGCCGGCACGGTCGACGCGCAACACCGGCTCGAACTGCGTGCCGCTGATGGTGACACCGGGTTCGAACGCCTGCAGCTTGATGCCGCGGGCCGGCAACTCGATCGGGAACGACTCGCCGGCGGAGTAGCTGCCGGCGCGGACGTTGATCGTGATCGGATTGCCGCTCGAGGTCTGGCTCAGGGCCTGCGAGACCGCGTGCGTCACCGTTCGCCACGGCGATGCGAGCGTGCCGGCGTTGTTGTTGCTGCCCGCGATCGAGACGTAGTAGATGTTGCCGCAGCTCCACGGCGCGACGTCGGACGGAACCGGCGCGATCTGCGTCTGCGCGGTCTGGGCGACCAGCGGGCCGCCGAAGGAGGTGCCCGCCAACGCGGCGAGCAGGGACAGGGAGGGGATTCGATTCGTCTTCATGGGTTCCTCTCGTTGGAGATGGTTTCACCGTGGAGACGACGCACTCGCCGCGGTGCGGACGCCACGAGCCCGAAACTCGTCGGCGGGTCCTCCCGAAACGCAGCGCGCCCGGCCCGAGCACGCGTTCGACGATGCGAACGGTCGCTCGGCGCCGGGCGCCGCACTGCCGGCAGAGTGGACTGCTGCGCTACTGGAGCAGCTTCAGACCCCAGCTGCGCCAGCCCGTGTTGCCCGACACGTACGCCGCGACCACGACGATCTCGTCTATCGCCTGGCCGGGAAGCAGCGGCAGAGTGGTCTGCGCCCGATCGCCGGAGGTGTTCTTGCGGACCAGCATCGGCGGCGCACCGTCGAACGACACGGCCCAGCCGGCCTGGCCGCTCGGGGTCGGAAGGCCCGTCACCTGCAGCAGCAACTCCTCGCCCGTGAGGTTGCCGTTGTCGTCGTAGGTGCGGTAGCGGGCCACGCTGCTGCCGATCCCGACCGGGGTCCGATTCTCCACCGGCAGCGCGAGCCAGTAGCCGTAGGCGTCCTGGGCATCCGGGTCGTAGGTGCAGATGGCATCGACATCGGTGTCGTTGCGGGCGCCGATCTTGATCCGGATGTCACCGCCGTCACCGGCGCGCACCGGCTTGTTGCCCGGCATGCCCGGACCACGGATATCAGGTCCCCCGACCAGGATCTGCTCGCGCCCGGCCGAACTCTCGCCCGTCAGCGAGAACACGATGTGGTCCTGCGAGTTCTGGCCGCGATAGAACGCGATCGCGTCGATGTCGCCGCCTTCGGTCAGACCGAGGTCCTCCGGCGTGAACAGCACGCTGATCTCCGACCATTGCCCGTTCGACCAGTGCGCCTGGTAGACGTAGTTCGCGCCGATCTCCGCCTTGGCGCAGCTGAACGCGGGATCGAACGTCCCCCAGTTCGCGTTGGCGCTGATGTACTGCGCCGATCCGGGCGTCAACGCGAAGTACCACTGGTCGACGATCTGCACCACGTTGGTCGGAATGCCGCGGGCTTCGACGACGGCCGGCATGTAGGTATCGAGGCCGGTGACCTGCTCGTTCAGGTCGGCACCCGTGTGTTCGCGACCGAGCTCGAAGTGGGCCGTGTCGATCAGGTTCGGCGGCAGACCGACGTTGGAGTCGAACCAGTAGCTGAACAGGTCGATGCCGATCCCCGCCCCGGGGTGCGCGGCGTACCGGAGCGCGAAGGCGCTGCCCGGATCGGTCGGATCGGGCAGCGCCGCTTCGGTGAAGGACAACGCGATGGCAGCCCAGAACCCGCCCGTCGTCACGACGTAGTAGTCAGGCTCGTCGCCGGTGAAGGGCCCCGCGACGAGCGGCAGCACGTCGTTGCCGGTCGAGATCGCGCTCATCGACAAGTGTGCCGCCGCGCTGCTCGCGCCGGCACCGAGATGGTGCAGCAGGGCTTCGACCGTGTAGGTCGGCGCCGCCGGATCGACCGCGACGAACGGTGTCAGGACCATGTCGCCGGCGGGCTTCTGGATCACGGTGCGCGGCGCGGACGGCGCCAGGGTATCGGTGACGACCACCCCCTGCGCGAAGCCGGACAGCGGTGACTGGGCCGGCAGCAGACAGAGCGGGGTCGCGAACGCGACGACGAGAGGAAGGTGGTTCATGGCGGTTCGGGTCATCGTTTGGAAGGAAGGTTGGTGGACAGCCAGGTGTCGATCGCGGCCCTCGGAGCCTTCTCGCGCACCAACGCCAGCAGGAGTGTCTTGATCGCTTCGGTGTCGCGTTGCCCGAGTTCCTCGGGCATCAGGCCGAGCGTGATCAGCGTGCGATACCACTGCGACGGCTCGTCGGCCGCGAGCGCGGCCAGGTCGGCGAACGGTTGCCGCCCCTCGCTCAGGCAGGTCGCAACGGCGACCTTGAACTCGTCGCCGCCGCCGGAGCGCTGCCACGCCGTCAGCGCGGCATCGGCAGACTCGCGCGACAGTTGGGGCTCGCCGTGCAGCAGGTGGCCGATCGCGAGGTCGAGGTCGAGCTCGCCGCGCAGCCGGTCGCGCCACGCGTCCGGCATCGCGGGAGACTCGAGCAGATCGACGGCCTGCTGCCACGCTTCGGGCCGATCGGCCTGGCTGCGCATCAGGTGCACCCAGAACAGCGTGCGATAGGCCGACAGCGTGTGCGGCCGCAGCGCGATCGCCTGGCTCAGGTGCTCGGCGGCCGCGTCGAGCCCGCCGAGCCGCCGCAGCGCCACGCCGGCATTCTCGTGCAGGTTGGCGGAATGCGGCGCGAGGCGCAGGCCCTCGAAGATCGCGGCGAGCGCCTGTTCGTAGAGTTGCTGGTACAGCAGCGCGACCCCCCGCAGGTGCGCGGTCATCGCCGTCGTGCGACCGCAGCGCTCCTCCATGCGCAGGATCGCGGCGTGAGCCTCGAGCGCCTTGGCCTTGCACTCCTCCACCGGTCGGCGGTCGAGACCGTCCATCTCGATCAACAGCCGTTGCTCCAGTGCGGGGTCGTAGGCATCGAGCCTGGGGTCGAACAGCAGGTCGCGCGCGACCCGGAAGTTGCGGCGGCGCAGCTCGTGGAACGCGAGCAGATAGACGTCTTCCGCGGTCGTTGGCACGGGCGCGCCGTCGATCACCGGCGCCGCCGCCTCGGCCGCGACCGCGTCGCGATAGGCCTCTGCCAGGAACGCCGTCACCGGTCCCGGCAGACGCCGGGCGAGGGTCTCGATGTCGGCGACCGCGTCCTCGCGTCGATCCTGGTCCCAACGGAAGGCGGCGCGCGTCGCCAGCGTCGGCAGCGGCTGCAGGGCGTTCGCCACCGCGCGGTCGAGCAGCTCGAACTCGCGCCGGCGGGCTTCGTCGTCAGGCATCGCGCGATCGGCGGGATTCCACAGCGTCAGCATCGGCTGCAGCTGTGCGCTGGCCTCGTCGTGCGCGCGCTGCATCCGGGCGCGCCGATCGCGCTCGTACTCGCCGTAGCCCCAGAACCCGAGCAGGCCGATCGCGAACGCGAGCGCCACCGCGCTCGCCGCCAGGGCCGCCGGCGAGCGACGCACCCGCCGGCCGAACCGTGCCAGCGCGCCGGGGTAGCGTGCCCTGACCGGCGCGTGTGCGAGGAAGGCCTCGAGATCCTCACGCAGGCCCCGCATCGAGGCGTAGCGCTGGCTCGGATCGCGGTTCAGGCCGACGTCGAGGATCGCCAGCAGGTCGCGCGGCAGATCCGGGCGCAGCGTCGCGGGCAGCGTCGGATCGCGCAGCGGGATCGCGCCGAGCACCTCGGCCGGCGTTCCCTCGTACGGCGCCTTGCCGGTCAGCGCGCGGTAGAGCGACGCCGTCAGGCCGTAGATGTCGACGCTCGGACCGGCCGGCGCGTCGCTCCGCAGCTGTTCGGGCGCCATGTAGGCCGGCGTACCGACACCGCGCGTGCCCTCGGCGAGGGTCTCGTGCGCCCCGAGCGCGGCGATGCCGAAATCGATCAGCACCGGACCGCGGCTCGAGAGCATGATGTTGGACGGCTTGATGTCGCGGTGCACGATGCCGTTCTCGTGCACGAGCTCGAGCGCGCGCGCCAGCTGGGTCGCGTGCTCGACGGCCTCGCGCACCGGCATGCAGCCGTCTTTGCCCAGCGCCGCCCGGTTCTCGAGCGCATGCTGCATCGAGATACCGTCGACGTACTGCATCACGATGTAGGCCGCCCCGTCTTCCGAACGCTTGCGATCGTAGATCGCCGCGATCGACGGATGACTGAGTCGAGCGAGCACCTCGCCCTCGCGCTCGAAGCGGCGCTCGTTCTCCTTGCCGTGCAGCAACTCCGTGCGCAGGCACTTGATGGCGACGGTTCGGCCGAGGTCGAGATCGTCGGCGCGGTAGACCGCCCCCATCGCGCCGGAGCCGATGCACTCGGTCAGCACGTAGCGTCCGCCGAACACCTGCCCCGCGAGCGAACCCGCCGCCTTGGTCTGCAGGCGATACCCCGGCGCCCCGGCGAGCGCGATCGTCTCCGCCACGGCCGATTTCAGTTCGGGATCGTCGGCGCAGAGCGCGTCGAGATCGAGCGCGTGGCCCTGCTCGAGCTCGTGCAAGGCGTCGGCGACGAGTTGCTCGAGGCGGTCCTCGCGCTCGGAGCCGCCACCGGTCACGCGATGTCTCCGGCGTCGGCCGACACGCCGCTCTGCTGCAACCGGATCAGCAGCCGCGCATGCAGGCGATTGAACGCCTTGCGCGCCGCGTCCGCCGTCGGGAAGCCGAGCTCCTCGGCGAGCATCTCGAACGTCGCCTCGCCGTCGAGACGCCGCACCAGCAGCGCGCGCTCCCTGGCCTCGAAGCCGTCGAGGATCGCGAAGTAGATCCGGACCTGCTCGTCGGCACAGAGCTTGCGCACCGGCTGGTCGGGGTCGGGATGCTGCGCCAACGCGCCGTCCTCGTGCGTCGTTCGGCGACGATCCCGGCGCACGGCATGGTGGAAGCGCACGAGGTCGAGCAGACGCGTGCGCACCGCCGTCGCGACGTAGTTGACGAACTCGCCCTCGGTCGTGCCCTCGAAGCCGTCGAGGCTCGCGAGCACCTTCCGGAAAACGTCCTGCACGACGTCGCCGGTGCTGAACAGGGACACGAGGTTGCCGGCGTTGGCGCCGAGCTCGACCCGCAGCTCACGGTGTGCGATGCGCTCCACCGTCGGGTAGTGGACGGAGCAGAGCGTGTCCAGCGACGACGAATCGCCGCGGCGGGCGGCGGTGAGCAGGGTCGGAAAGTCGAGCGATGCCGGGCTCATGGGGCTGTGCAGATGAGGACGCAACGGTTGCCGCGGACCGGACGCGGGTTTCTCGGAATCACGCGAGTTGCCGAACGGGCACGTCGGCTCCAGGGGCGGGATCGTTCGGTCGCAAGGCGGTTCGGGCACGGGGCGAGCGGTTGGCGAGTCGGTCGTAACTCGGCCGCTTCGAACATACGCGATGCTGCGACGCGTTGAAGCCGAGGACGGAGCGCGACCCGAGTCCTCGCCGTATCCGCCCTAGCCCGACGCGCCGTTCCCCGCCGCCGGGTCGGCCTCGGAACCGAGCAGCTCCAGCTCAGGTGCGAGCTCGGGCACGCTCTCCAGCACCGGGCGACCGAACATCCGGTCGACTTTGCGGGTGAGATGCACGAACTGATCGTGGATCTCGGCGCCGGCGAACGGCAGCCGCAGCGTTCGCACGACGTTCGCGTACAGCTTCGGGTCGAGCTGCTCGTAGCGGTCGGCGAGGCGGGCGCGCGTCGCGTCGGACAGACAGCGCACGGACAGCTCCGGCGGCAGCAGGACCATGTTCTCGAAGCGCGGTCCACCGACCACGCTGCCGGGGACACGACCGGGAAGCCCTCGCCACCATTCGGCCATGCGATCGAGCGAGAACACGTTGTAGATCATGACCGACGGCTGCATGCCGAAGGCGACTCGCGGCACCTGCGAGTAGAAACGAACGAAGTCGTCGATGCGTGCGACATTGGAGGGACCGTGCCGGATGTACGTCTGCACCTCGTCGATGCCGTCGATCGAGATGCCGAAGTAGGTCCGCTTCGCAGCGCTGAGCCACGGCACGACGTCTTCGCGGATGAGGCTGCCGCTGGTGGTGAACACCACGGTGACCTCGGAGAGCCGACCGATGTCCTGCAGATGGGCGAGCACGGTAGGTACGTCGGAGTTCATCATCGGCTCCCCGCCCTTGAACGCGACGCGCTCGAGATGCGAGAGATCCAGCTCGCGGAGGTTCTTGAGCAGCAGCGCGCTGTCGGGTTTGTGGACCGGAGCGCCGCGCTGTCTGGCCCAGCGGTGAGACAGATGCTGGCCGCAGTGGCGGCACTGCAGCGGGCAGAGGTTGGTCGAGTTGACCTCGAGGAAGGTGATCCCGCTCCGCCAGTTGGGTCGGTAGAAGTACTTCCGTTTCGAGTAGCCGGTCTGCCGCTCGCGGTTCATGCAATCGGTGCAGCCCGCCGGGACCCTGCCGTTCGCGAAGTCGTCGGTGACACCGCGCCAGATCTCGCCGTGGATCACGTCCGAGATCGAGCAATCCGGGCTCAGGCGACCGATGCCCGCGCTGCCGGGAATGTGTTTGCCCACGCCGCCATAGGCGGAGCAGGGTCGGATCCCTTTGTCGGAATCGATCAAGACGGACGTGAACGGCGCAACACAGAGCGGATCACACAAGCGACACCCCCTTCTGTTCGGGCGACTGTAACAGGACGCTCCTCCTAGCCAGCGTCGGCGCGATTGTCACAACTGCGCAGCGCCAAACGTGGTTCCGGCGCCGACGATGGTCCTCGACTTTTTCCAATCGGCGATCGATTTGTGAAACACCGGGCCGAGCAACTTCGTCAGCTTGCGAAGGGGGCGGGCTGCGGATTGCGATCGGCGCTCGGACCGGCCAAGATCCGGCATGGTGCACCGTCGCCGCCCAATCCTCGCGCTGCCGTCGCTCGCGTTCGCGTTCGCTGCGTGCAGCGCACCGGGCCACCGTGTCCTGACGCAGGGCAACGACAGACTCTGTTTGTTCGATCGCGACGGCCAGATCGTCTGGCAGATGCCGTGGGGCGGCATCCATGACCTCCACGTGCTTGCCGACGGTCACGTCATGGTGCAGCGCGGCGCGCATCGGGTCGTCGAGATCGACCGCACGACCCGCGAGGTCGTATGGGAATACGATGCCGCGACGGCGAACGGCAATCGGGGCCCCAGCGGCAATCAGGGCCCCAGCGGAAACCAGGGTCAACGGGTCGAGGTGCACTCGTTCGAGCCGCTCGCCGACGGCGTCGTGATGGTCGCCGAGAGCGGTCCGGCCCGCATCGTCGAGGTCGACCGCGACGGCACGCTGCTGTGCACGACGCCGCTGCACGTCGATCGCCCGAACGCGCACACCGACACGCGTCTGGTCCGCAAGATCAGCGCCGAGCGCTACCTCGTCTGCCACGAGGGTGACGGCGTCGTCCGCGAATACGAACGCGGCACCGGCCGGGTGGTCTGGGAATACGACGTCCCGCTGTTCGGCCGCGAGCCCGCCGGCGGCCACGGCCCCGAGGCCTACGGCGACAAGTGCTTCTGCGCGTTGCGCCTGCCCGGCGGCAACACGCTGATCTCGACCGGCAACGGCCACGGCGTGCTCGAGGTGACGCCCGGCGGCGAGATCGTCTGGCAGCTCCGTCAGGACGACCTGCCGGGCATCCGACTCGCCTGGGTCACGACGCTGCAGGTACTCGGCAACGGCAACTACGTGCTCGGCAACTGCCACGCCGGTCCCGGCCAGCCATCGCTGGTGGAACTGGACCCGGTCAGCCGCCGCGTCGTCTGGCGCTTCGAGCACTTCGACGAGCTCGGCAACTCGGTGTCGAACTCGATCGTGCTCGACGCGCCGACGATCGCGCGCTGATCGCTCAGAGGCTGCCGATCTCGAGTCGCAGTCCGTCGGAGCTCGTCAGCGCGACGACCTGACCCAGAGACCCGAACTCTGCGATACCGACCTGGTGGAAGAGCATCACCCCGGCGAACACCGCGGAGTTGGGAATCGCGAGCATCGTGTGCAGCTCGCCGCCGGCCGGAGCCAGCGCTGGCAGGACGACGTCGGGACTCGCGAGCAGCGCGCAGCCTGGCACACCTTGCGGCAGCAGCGTCGGCAGCGGAACCGCGGCGGGCGCGAGGCCCCAGACGGCGACGCCGAGCGCGTTCGCCGGCACGTTCGAGACGCTGGCTTGCAGCGTCGTTCCGACCCAAGGCAGCTGCTGGCTCGAGATCGTACTCACGCCAGCAGAGCCGGCGCAGGTGGCGCCGTAGTTCGCGACCGATGCGAGGCAGTCGTTCGTGAGTCGTGCGAGGTTCCACGAGAACGTACCGGAGCCAGCGCGGAACCGGCCGCCCAGCAGCAGCGAGCCGTCGGCGGCGGAGTGGACCGTCCGGACGGCAAAGCCCTCGGTGCCCCCGGCGACGGGCGACCACGAGCTACCGTTCCAACGCGCGATCCCGCCGTAACCCGTGGACCCGGACGCCACCCCGACCGCGAGCAGGTCGCCGTTCGGCAGCGCGTGCAGGCCGAACACGATGAAGGGCAGTCCGGTTCCCAACCCCTGCCAGGCCGAACCGTCCCAGCGCGCGACGTTGGTCGCGCCGCCGGGAGTGCTGAACCACCCACCCGCGACGAGGGTGCCGTCGGGCAGCTGCGCGAGAGCACTCACGTAGCGGACCGCAGCGCCGGCGCTCTGGAGCAGCGTGCCGAACGCGGACCACGAGGTTCCGTCCCAACGGGCCACGCCGGTCGCCGCCACACCGCCCGCGGTTCCGAACGCGCCGCCCGCGAGCAGGTCACCGTTGGGCAGCGGCAGCAGCGCCGACACCCAGTCGTCGGTGCCGGTGCCGAGCGGCGCGTAGGACGTGCCGTCCCAGCGCGCGATGTTGGCGACATTGACCCCGCCGGCCGTCGCGAACGTGCCGGCGACGAGCAGGTCACCGCCCGGCAACGAGAGAAAACGCCGCACGTACGCCGCGGTGCCGGTGACGCCGCCGCCGAGATCCGACCAGGCGCTGCCGTTCCAGCTCGCGATGCAGCTCACCGGCGAACCACCTGCCGTGGTGAACCGGCCGCCGACGATCAGGGCACCGCCATGGAGTACGGCGGTCTCCACCTGGTCCGACGACCCGCCGCCGACGCCCCCGCCCAACGCCGACCAGGCCGTGCCATCCCAGGTCGCGATGCCCGTGGTCGCCAGGCCGCCGATCGCGTTGAAGCCGCCGCCGACCGCGACCTCGCCGCTCGGCAGCGTCGTGATCGCATTGGCCCAGCCCGATATGCCGGCGCCGAGCGGCGCGAAGCCGCCGGGCGCGAAACGCACGACGCCCTGACCGGGAAACCGTGTCGACGTCATGCCACCGCCGATCGCGAGATCGCCGTTCGGCAGCAAGGTCAACGAGCTGCCGCCGACCGCACTGGAAGCGCTGCCCAGCGCGGTCCACGTCGAGCCGTCCCAGTACGCCAGCCCCGGCGCCGGAGTGCTTCCGACCGCGGTGAAGCTGCCGGTGGCGACCGCGCCGCCCGGCACGGCCAGCAGCGCGCCGACGCTGCTGATCGGCGCAATCGCAGTCCATGCCGCACCGTTCCAGAGCGCCGCGGGCACCGCGCCACCGGCGAGCGGGATCAATCCGGCGGCGAGCAGGTTGCCACCGGGCAGCTGCGCGACATCCGTGAGGTAACCGGCGATCGCGTTGTTGAGTCCGAGGCCCGACCAGGTCACACCGTCCCAGCGTGCGAGGACCCGCCGCGGCAGACCGTTGATCAGCGAGAAGCTGCCGCCGGCGAGCAGGTCGCCGTTGGCCAGGACATACAGCCGATTCACCTCGTTGTCGGAGGTGGCGAGCCGCGACCAGGTCGTACCGTCCCAGCGGACCACACCGCGGCTGGGTGGCGATCCGGCCACCCCCAGGTAGCCCGCCGCGACGACGTCACCGCCTGGCAGGACGGCGATCGCCGTGCTGGCCGCGCTCGCGCTGGAGATCCCCGGCAAGCCGGACCACGAACTGCCGTTCCAGCGCGCGACACGCAGCGCCGCGATGCCACCGGCATTCGAGAAGTAGCCGGCGACGACGAGATCGCCGTTGGCGTCGGACGCCAGCGCGTAGGCCGTGCTGTTGAGCCCCGAGCCGAGCGCCGACCATTCGCCGCTGGCCGGATCGAAGGCCGCGATGTTGCGCGCGGCGACGTCGCCGGCGTATTCGAACGCGCCGACGAGCACGAGCAGTTCGGGGGCTGGCCCCGGACCGTCCGCGTCCCACATCATGGTGTCGTACACGGTGCCGTCGACGCCGGTCAGTCCGAGCCCGGACTGCCACTCGAGCGCACACTGCCCGGGGGCGACCACGGCGAGGACCGCGCACGACGCGGCGAGAAGGACGGCTTGACGGCGACCCGTGAGGTGGGATCGCCGCGAGTCGGCAGGAATCATGCAGGTCTCGGATGCTCGAACAGGGCGGTCGCGAAGCGTAGCACGGCGGATCGGCCGGCGCGGGAGCCTTGGTGTCGCTGCTGCCCGCGCGAGTTCCGGGTTTCTGGCATCTCCGACGAGCTCGGCTTCCGGCGCGCCGAAGGCCGCTGCCACCTACGCGCTCACTTGATGCACCAGATCGCCGCGTCGACGGTCGACGATTCGGTCCACCCGACCCCGAGGATGCGCCCCTTGGCGTCCTGGACGATCTGCTTGCCCTGGCATTGGTCGCCGCTGCTGCCGGCGATGTCGTCGGCGAAGTAGCCGTTCGGCGAGTTGAAGCCGGTATCCAGCGTCCCGTCCGGCTGGAGCCGCAGCACGACGAAGTCGTCGTTGCTGGCCGGCGCCACCGCGTTGTCCATCGATCCGCCGACGACGTAGAACCCCTGCGCGTCGACGAACAGACCGGTCGCGAAGTCCTGGTCGTTGCCGTTGCCGCCGATGCTCGTGAACGTCACCAGGCCGTCGCCGCCGCCGAAACCGGTCGCGACCGAACCGTCGGCGTTGAGCTTCCAGATCGCGAAGTCCTCCTGGTCCGAGACCGAGACCGTGTCGATCCCCGCGATCACCAACGCGCCGTCCGCCGCCGGCCCGAGACAGGGCGGCTGATTCAGAGCACATCATCGGCAGCCAGGGTCGGCGGCGCGGCAGAACTGTCGCGGCCCATCGCCGGGTTCATCCGGCCACCACATCCTGCGGGGTGCGACTCGCACGCGATGGCATACGACTCCGATCGACGCCGCATCGTGCTGCATGGCCCCGCCAACCTCGCTTCCGGCACCGTACCCGAACTCGGGTCAGAAGGACCCGAGCACCGACGTCAACCGGTTCGTCGACGTGAGCTCGACGAGACTGCCGAGACCGCTGATCTCGATCGCGATGAGTTGCTGCTGGAGCGGCAGCCCGACGAATGACAGATCCGCCGGGACGATCAGGTTCCAGATGGGCGTGCCGCCGAGGGAAACCAGCTCGACGACGACCGGGTTCACCAGCAGATCGCAACCGGCGGGGCTGGGCCCGTAGAACGACAGCGGCACCGGACCGGCGGCGGGGACGATGCTCGTCATGCCGAACACGAGCGAGGACACCGGCAGCCCGGTCGCGGTGCGCGAGTAGGTCGTCCCGGCCTTCGGCAACGAGGTCGCGAACAGCCGCGCCGGCTCGGACGCACCGGTCGCCGTGCACGTCGGCGCCGTCGCCTCGACAATCGGCGGGCAGCGCAGGTGGAGACGCGCGACGCGGTCCACGTCGATCGCCGGAACGCCGGCCGTCGTGAAGGCGCCACCAGCGAGTACGGCCTGATCCGCGAGCGTCGCGAGGTCCCAGCACTCCTGGAAGATCCCGACGCCGGTCAACCCGCCGTCGATCGCATGCCACGACGCGCCGTCCCAGCGCGCGATCGAGCTCACCGAGACGCCACCGGCGATCGTGAAGTTGCCGCCGGCGAGTACCTCGACGCCCGAGAACGTCTCGAGCGCATAGACCGCGCCGAACGCGATCCCGGTGCCGACCGGTTGCCACATCGTGCCATCCCAGCGCGCGACCCGATTGAGCGCGACACCCGGTTGCGACGGCGCGCCGGTGAACGTTCCGCCGACGACGAGGTCGCCGTCCTGCAGCCGGACCATGCAGCGGATGTCGTTGTTGAGCGGCGTCGTCTCCATCGTCCAGGTGCTGCCGTTCCAGCGGCGCACGACCGCGGCCGCGCCGCGACCGGCAGCGAGCAGATCGTCGTTCGGCAGAGCCAGCAACGCGTCGATCTCGCCCGTGGGTGCGGGTGTCATCGCGTTCCACGCACTGCCGTCGAACCGTGCGATGTTCGTCGCGCTGACGGCGCCGATCTGGGTGAAGTTGCCGCCCGCGACGACGTTGCCGTTCGACAGCACGGCGAGTTCGCGAACGTTGCCGTTGGCGCCGACCGGTCCGAGCGCCTGCCAGCTCGTGCCGTTCCACTCGGCGACGTTCGCGACCGGCACGCCGCCCGCGATCGTGAACGTGCCGCCGGCGATGACATTGCCGTTCGGCCGGGTCACGACGTCGTGAACCGAACCGTCGACACCGGTGCCGAGCGCCTGCCAGCTGCTGCCGTCGAACCGCGCGATGCGATCGGCCGACACGCCGCCGGCCTGCAGGAAGTCGCCGCCGATCACCGCACCGCCGCCGGGCAGCGCGGCGGTCGCGAACACGGTGTCGTCGGTGCCCGGCCCCGGCAGCGCCTGCCATTCGGGCCCACAGGCCGGCGGCGCGCCGGCGCCCGCGGCGTACAGTCCCGCCACCTCGCTCGCACTGATCGCCGAATCGTAGATCCTGAGTTCGTCGATCAGGCCGGCGTGGAAGGAATCCGGAACGGAGCCGCCGCCGCCACCGTGGGCACCGATCCACACCGGGTACGTCGGGCGAAGCACCGGCGCGATCGTCACCGAGTTTTCCAGCACACCGTCGACGTACATCGAGATCGTGCCGAGCGGAGTCGTCCAGTCCGCGAAGGTCACGACCACGTGATACCAGGGGCCCGGCGTCGGCGTGGTCGCACTCGGCGCGATCGAGCTGCCGCCGCTCGTTTGCGTGAACACGACGAACGGGTTCGCGCCGGCAAGCTTGGCGACGCGCCAGCCGTTGTTGCTGAACCCGTTGGACGCGATCGTCGGCGCATTACCGGCGCCGAGGCTCGCGTACTGCACCCACGCCTCGACCGAGAAGTCCCCGGTCGGGGCCGCAGCCGCCGGGATCACGACGTAGTCGTCGAGTCCGTCGAGCGAGAACGCATTCCCGCTGAGGCCCGGGGCGTAGCTGGCGCCGTTCTGTTCGGCGCCGTGAACACCGCCGATCGAGTCGGTGGCGTCGCCGTCACCGCGATACCAATGGACCGGCGTGGGCAAGGCCTGGGCGTACAGGGAATCGAAGGAACACGTCGCGAGCGCGAGAACGGCGGGCACGACGAAGGGGACTTGGCTGCGCATCGGGGCAGCGGAGAAGCCTTTCATACTGGTTTCCTGGCAGAACGGACTCGGTTCGACAGGCACCGCCCACCTGACTCGCGCGACGTCGCGCAGCACACCAACGGTGACGGCGTCCTGTTCACCGCCCCCTCCGCGGGACCGCACCGGAATGCACCGAGAAAACCCGATTCCGCCGCCCGCCGCCGGGCGTGCGCCGCCTCATCGCGCCGTGCGCCAGATCCGCACCGTGCGGTCCATCCCGCTGGTGACGAGCTCGTCGGACATCGGCACGAAACACGAGTCGATGATCATCGTGCGATGGCCGGGCAGCGTGACGATGCGGTGCCAATCGGTCGTGTCCCAGACCGTGACGCGACCGTTGGTCGAGCACGTGAACATGCGCGCCTCGGTCGGATGGAACTCGATGCGCTGCAGGAATCGGCCGCGGTCGATTTCCTGGGGCTCGAACGCATCGTCTCCGTGCCGACGCCACAAGATCAGCCGACGGTCGACCGAGGCCGAGAGCACGTGCTCGTCACTTCCGGGCAAATACGCGATGTCCGTCACTTCGCCGACCTCACCGATCGTGTGGTGGGACGTCAGATCGGTGCCGGACCACTCCTCCAGTGCGCCCGCGACCGTGCCCGTCAGCAAGCGTTCACCGGACGCGGAGAACGCGACGCGCTTGATCGCCGCTCCACCTCCCACCGTTCGCTCGACGAGGGCCCCGCCCTGCGGGTCGTGGAGCGTGACCACCCCGGCGCTGCTCGCGGTCGCGAACGCGCTGCCATTGGGTCGCCACGCGACGTCATTGAGCTCACCGTCGATCGATCCGAGCGCCGTCAGCGCGGGCGCCTCGAGCGAATCGAGCCGCCAGAGGCCGCGACCCGCGAGCACGAACTGGTCCGACCCCGGATCGGCGGCGATCGCGTTGACCCGCTGCGGCAGCTCGAGGGCGGCGCGCCGGCGACCGCTCGCGCGATCCCATACCACGAGCCGGTCGGCGCTGCCGATCGAGACGACTCGCTCCCCGTCGTTCGAGGCCGCAACCGCTCGCACGGCCTTCGTGTGCCAGTTCAAGGCGTGTCGGGCGGCGAGGCGATCGAGCCTCCAGACGCGGATCGTGCCGTCGTAGGCCGAGGTGAACACGCGGCGACCTTGTTCGATGGCGACGATCCGACTCAGCATGGCTTCATGGCCCAGCCCGGGCGCGCTGAGCAGCGCCGGCCCATCCGCGATCGCGGCGAGCGCAACGATCGGGTTCTTGCGCTGCGAAACGACCAGCTGATCACCGTGCGGTGTCCAACCGACTTCCTGGATCGCCCCCGTCATGACTGCCTCGAGCTGCAGCGAGTCGATCTGCCAGACGGCGATCGATTCGCCGCCGACCGATGCGAGACGTTTGCCGTCCGTGGACCTGGCAAGACAGGAGATCAGGTTGCCGTGCTTCTCGAAGCGCTCGGCACGCATCCGCAGCGCCTGCGGACCGCCCTCGGCACGCAGGTCCCAACGCGTGATCTCGCCGCGGAAGTTGCCGGCGAAGACGTAGCGACCGTCGGCCGCGAACTCGACGCGCAGGACGGGCGGATCGTCGTCGTTGCCGAGCCGATGCAGGCGCGCGCCGCGCGCCAGGTCGAAGACCAGGATCTCGCCACCGCGAAACGGCGAGGTCGCGCCGGCGCTGGCACCGAAACGGCCATCGTCCGAGACCGCGACCGAGTTCACGACGCCGCGATCCGGCAGTTCGTAGAGCCGCTGCGAGCTGCCGTCGCGCAGATCGACGAGGCGGATCGGCGCCCGATCGCCGAGTCCGGCGCAGAACACCGCGTGTTCGCCGGCGAACCGCACGAAACGCACGTCGGCATCGAGGTCGTACGCGGCCAGCTCGGTGCCGTCCGCGGCGTCGAGCACGAGCAGCTTGCCGTTCGGATGACCGACCACGAGCCGCTTCGCATCACGGTCGAGATCGAAATCCGCGAGCACCTGACGGCTCCACTCGTAGGCCCCCGACTCGGAGGTCCCGCGCGGCTCGTAGGCCCGGAACGGTGCGTTCCCGCGTTCGCTGCTCTCGAACGCGAGGTCGAGGTGCCGCCACTCCCACGCGCGCTCGCCGGGCGGCGCGTTCGCGAGCAGATCGTGCGCCAGGCCGGTTTCCCCGGTGTCGGCCATCGCGGCCACGGCGATGATCCCGGTGCGATAGCCGTCGCGCTCCGCGGTCGCTATCGCGGCGTGCTGGATCCACAGCACGCCCGCCAGCGCACCGACGATCACGAGCAGGAGCGCCACGATCGCGGCCGCGAGCGGCGGGTTGCGGCGCGCGAACAGCCGCAGTCGGCGCGCGGCACCGGGTCGCCGGGCGACCACCGGCTGGCTTCCGAGCCAGCGCCCGAGATCGTCGGCCAGCGCTGCTGCGGACGCGTAGCGATCGGCCGGCTCTCTGGCGATCGCCTGCAGCAGCACGGCGGCGAGGTCGGGGTCGACGCCCGGCGCAGCTTCGCGCGGCCGCCGCGGCGAGGTCGTGGTGACCCGGCGCGCGGCCTCCGCGAGCGGCACGCCGTCGAGATCGAACGGCGTCACCCCGGTTGCGAGCTCGAAGGCCACGGCTCCGAGCGCGTAGACGTCGGCACGCACGTCGGCGACGTCGGCTTCGCCCGCGAGCGCTTCGGGCGCGATGTAGCCGATCGTGCCGATCACCTGGCCGGCCTGCGTCATCGCAGTCGTGCGAGCGAGCTCGCCACCCTGCACGCTCGCGACCCCGAAGTCGATGACCTTCGGGCGACCGTCTTCGCCGACGAGCAGGTTCGCGGGCTTGAGATCGCGGTGGATGACACCCTTCTGGTGGCCATGGTGCACGGCGAGCGCAACTTCGACGAGCAGCCGCAGCCGCGCCGCGAGCGGCAGCCCTTCGTGCTGCGCGTGGTCGACCAGCGTGCGCGCCCCGGGCACGTACTCGAGCACGAGGAACGGCAGCTCACGCGTGCCTGTGGCCGTCGTTTCGGTGTGCACGCCAGCCTCTATGACCTGGGCGATCGCGGGATGACGCAGGTGCGCGAGCAGGCGCGCCTCGTCCTCGAAGCGACGGCGCGCGTCAGCGTCGAAGAGGCCGTGCCGCAGCACCTTGATCGCCACGGTGCGCGCCGGATCGCGCTGGCGGGCCTCGTAGACCTCCCCCATGCCGCCGCGCCCGATCTGCCGCACGATCTCGTAGCCCCCGATCGCACCGGCGACCTCGGGCACGCGGTCGCCGAGCAGTTCGGTCAGCGCATCGAACTCGGCGCCGCGAGCACGCGCGGCCGCATTCGAATCGCGCGCCAGCAGCTCGCGTACGCGCGCGCGCACGGCCTGGTCGGCCCGGAGCTCGTCCAGACGCGCCTCGCGCTCGCCGGCCGGCACGTCGAGCAGAGCCTCGTAGGTGCGCAGCGCGAGGCGCTCGGTCTCCTGTTCCGTGCGTTCCACCATCGCGCGGAGAATAGACCGGGCGTCGACGTGGCACGAAAATTCCCGCGCGTCCGATACGCTCTCGGAGATGGCACCGGGCCCCTCCGACGCGAAGAGCGACCTGTTTCCGGTCGTCTACGGCGAGCTGCGCGGGCTCGCGCATAGGATCCGTCGGGACGGCGCATCGGGCCAGACCCTGCAGACCACCGCGCTCGTGCACGAGGCCTGGCTCAAGCTGCAGAAGGCCGACCTCGGCTTCGAGAACCGGCTGCACTTCCTGCGCACCGCGGCGCAGGCGATGCGCCGGATCCTCGTCGACCACGCGCGCGCACGGTCCGCGGGCAAACGCGCCGGCGGCCGCGAACAGGTCGCGCTCGACGAGCAGCTCGCGATCTTCGAGCAGTGCAACATGCGGGTGACCTCGCTCGACATCGCGCTCGAACGGCTCGCGGGCTTCGACAACGACCTCGCGCAGATCGTCGAGCTGCGCTTCTTCGCCGGGCTCGACGGCAAGGAGACCGGTGAGGTGCTCGCGCTCACACGTCGTCAGCTCGATCGCAAGTGGGCCGTGGCGCGCAGCTGGCTGTTACGGGAGATCGAGGCGATCGAGACTTCGGCGTAGCTTCTGACTGCAGTGGGCTTCGGCGCCGTCAGTACTTTCGAGTTGGCCTTCGAAGCGCTGCGAAGTGCGGCCGGCGCTGTCGGTCACGGTTGATGTGAACGTCAAACGGGTGGGGGCGGACCTGGCCGCGTAAGAGAACGTACCGTCGTTCGCCACGGGACCGCCTCCCGCTCTCGTTGCCTCCCTCGCGAAGCGACGCCGAGGCGCGCAGCAGCCGCCGGCGCGGGGCAGGATCTCGACGGTCGGGGCGCCGGTCAGGGGGTGCAGCTGTCGCAGACCCGATAGCGGACGCGGCCCGTTCGACTCGACGACCCGACGACCCGTCCCCCCCGCGCGGTGTCGACGGCCTCGCACCGTCAGAAGTCGAGCGTCGGCGGCGGACAGGACACTTCCGCGCCCATCGCCCGTCGCAGCCCCGGATAGATCCGACACCCGAGCACGTTGACCGCGAGCTCGGCGAAGGCCTCGTCACCCAGCTGCCCACGCAGCTGCTGCACCCGCCCGGCTTCGGCGTTGCCGCCGCGCACGACCGCCGTGGCGTAGTCGTGCACCGCACGCAGCACGGGCGGCAGGCTGGCGGGGTCTTCCAGCACCTGCCGGAGCAGCGCCCGATCGATCCCGGCCTCGACCGCCATTCGCAGGTTCAGCTGCGTGCACGCGCCGCAGTCGTCGGCGAGCAGCGCGCTGATGCAGCCGACGTAGTGCGCGTCGACCGGCAGGTGCACGCGGAGTTCCGACATGCCCATGGCGGCGGCGAACGTGTCGTAGGCCGCCGGTGACAGGTCCAGCAGCTGCTCCATGTAGCCGGTGTCGTAGGAGTATTGCGCCGCGAACTCCTGCAGCCACACGCGCGTAGCGGCGGGGTCGCTGGTGTCGGTGCCGTCGGTGGCCGCGCAGGCGGCGAGCAGCAGGGCGAGACTCGGAACGATCGTCCTCATGCCCGAGAGAGTATGGCGCCGAACCGCCACTCGCACGCGACCGGCGCCTCCGACCGACCGAGCGATACCCGGACCGGCCGAACCGCTGCGGTGGAGTGTTTGTCGAGTTTCTGACGGTCGCCGCCGCGGTGCGGCGCATGGAGCCGTGACGGTGCCGCGGCGGACCGCCGGTTGGCCGGCTTCCGTTCTCGCTCCAACGACCCGATCGAGCCCCACCCAACCTCCCGATGCCATCCACTCTGCTCCGTGCGGCGGCCGCCGCGCTCGTGTTCCTTGCCACCGGCCAGGCCCAGTCGGCGGCCCCGGTCTACCTCAGCGACTTCCTCGGCGGTGGCGCCGGCTGTGCGGTGAGCACCGCCAATCCACCGTTCGTGACGTTCGTCCAGACCACGCTGGGGCTCGGTCGGGACGCCTTGCCCGACTGCTCTCCGATCGTCTTCCCTGACGGCCTCGTGCGGCAGAAGGGCATCGGGATCCGCACGACCGGGTCGGCTCTGGAGGTCGTCCAGTTCGACCTCGCGGCGATCCGGCATCAAGTCGGGAGCCGGCTCGACGTCTTCGAAACGACGGTCGGCATCGTCGACCCGTCGGCTCAGGGATTGCAGTTCGAGGTCTACCTCGACGGCATTCTGGCCGAGAGCGTGGTCGACTCGCCGAGTCCATACGATGCACCGCGCACGCTGCGGATCGACGTCGCGCGGGCGAACACGCTGCGACTGCGGGTGCTCGGGCCCTTCGCCGGCCAGGGCGGCTTTGGCGACGCCAGGCTGATGAGCCGTGAGTCCGGGGTGTTCGGCTGGGGGGCCGACTCGTCGGGGCAGCGGGACGTGCCGTTGCCGCCGACGGTCGTCGAGGTCGCAGGCGGTGCTAACCACTCACTGGCGCGGCGGAGCGACGGCTCCGTCGTCGCCTGGGGCGACAACTCCTACGGCCAGACCAACGGGCCGGCGCTGCCCATCGGGCTCACGTACGTCGAGGTCGCGGCTGGCTGGTATCACTCGTTGGCGCGGCGCACCGACGGTTCCGTCTTCGCTTGGGGCGAAAACTTCTACGGCCAGACCAACGTCCCCGCGCTGCCCGCCGGGCTCTCCCATGTCGAGGTCGCGGCGGGTTTCTGGCACTCCCTGGCGCGGCGCAGTGACGGCTCCGTCGTCGCTTGGGGCGACAACTACTACGGTCAGACCAACGTCCCCGCGCTGCCCGTCGGGCTCTCCTACGTCGAGGTCGCGGCGGGTATCTACCACTCGCTGGCGCGGCGCAGCGACGGCTCCGTCGTCGCCTGGGGCCGCAACACTCTCGGCCAGGCCGACGTCCCCCCCGACCTGCTGCCGGCACATACCGCGATCACCGGCGGCGAACTGCACGGCCTGGCTCTGCAGAGCGACGGCCGCATCACGGCCTGGGGCAGCAACACCTACGGCCAGCTCGACGTGCCCCACCTCGCCCCCGGCCAACGCTACACCGCGGTCGCCGCCGGCTACCGCCATTCGCTCGCGCTGCAGAGCGACGGCGAGGTCGTCGGCTGGGGCGACGATTCGGCGGGCCAGGCGACCGTCCCGGCGTTGCCGAGCGGCGTGAGCTACGTCGCCATCGCCGCCGGCCGCTTCCACTCCGTGGCCCTGCGCAGCGATGGATCGCTGGTCGGCTGGGGCGCCAACGGCGCCGGTCAAGGCAACGCGCCGGCGCTCGCGCCGGGACTCTCCTACGTCGATGTCGACATCGCGAGCGGCGGCTACTGGACCCTCGCGCTGGTCAGCGACGGCTCGTTGCGCGCGTTCGGGGCCAACGGCTCCGGTCAGGTCTCGCAGCTACCTACCGGCACCGGCTTCGTCGAGGTCTCCGCCGGCATCGACCACGGTGTCGCCCGCCGCAGCGACGGCACGCTCGTCGCATGGGGCAGCGACTCCGACGGCCAGATCTCGCAACTGCCGATCGGCACGTTCTCCCAGCTCGCGTCCGGTTGGCAGCACTCGGTCGCGCTGCGGCGCGACGGCCAGCTCGTCGCCTGGGGCGTGCAGGGCGCGCAGGGCCCGACCGCCGTGACGCCGGCGCCCGACGGCTTCGAATACGTCGAGGTCGCCGCCGGCAGCAGCAACTCGTACGGGCGCTACGAGCGCCAGGGCATCTACGTGCCGGCCGCCGGCATCGGTGAGCTGGGATCGAGCCTGAGCTTCTTCAACTCGCCGACGGTCGGTTCGCGCCATCAGGCGATCTACGACACGTCGCATTTCCTGGCGCAGGGCCGCTCGACGCCGGTGGACATCGAGCGCCTGCAGTGGCGGGTGCCGGGCGGCACGATGAATGCAGCGCAGACCTGGCCGCGGGTCGACGTCTGGCTCGACCACAGCGCCGCCGACTACGCCAGCCCGAGCACGACCTTCAGCAGCAACCGCAGCGCCGGCCACACCCTGGTCTACTCCGGGCCGGTGACCTCGAGACCGGCCAGCGGCACCACCCCGAACGACTGGGTGCTGGAGGTCCGGCTCGACACACCGTTCCGGTTCGATCCCGCGCTCGGCAGGGACCTGATGCTCGAGATCATGATCACGGGCGCACCGTCGCCGTCCGGAGCGCTCGCTCTGGCGTGCTCGTTCAACCCCGCGACCCACGCCTGCCAGTGCGTTCGCTCCCCCGCTTCCAACACGGCCGCGACCGGCACGCTGAGTTCGTACGTGCCGATCGTCCGCCTGGGCTATTCACCGGTGCCGTACGCGGCGAGCCACGAGTCCTACGGCGCCGGTTGCTACGACAAGCGGGTCTCGTTCTACGAGATCTTCCCCGGGGCTTTCCCGGCCAGCAGCAACGACCTGAGCGGCACGACCGTGACGCTGACACCGAACTCCACCGGCGGCTACGACGTCGCGACGCACGCCGGTGCCTGGGTCGTGCCGCCTGCGATCCACGCTGGGCTCGCATTGCCCGATGATGGCTCGAGCGGCGCGCTGCCGCTCGGCTTCACGTTCCCCTATCCCGGCGGCAACAGCACCACCCAGGTCTGGGCGCACAGCAACGGCAGCGTGACGCTCGACGGTCCGGGCGTGCCGTTCATGAACAACGCCTCGACGCCGGCGGACCTGCTGCAGAACACGCGCCACGTGCTGTCGCCGTCGATGCAGGACCTGCTGTGCGATGGCGCGACGAACGTCCAGAACGTCTACGCCGAGCCCGGTGCGGCCGGCGAATACCGGATCACGTGGTGGTGGGTGCCGCCGTACCTGGCGACGCCGGTGCCCAACCCCAACCTGTCGAACTTCCAGGTCGCACTCTTCAGCGACGGCCGTGTCGAGTTCCGCTACGACCTGGTGTTCAACGAGTCCGACACCGGCGGCGGCGCGATGCTCACCGGCTTCTCGCTCGGCGGCGGCGCCGCGGATCCCGGCGGCTCGGACCTCACCGGCCAGGTCGTCCGCACCCGAGGCTTCGACGTCGACGCGGTCGAGCTGCGCGCGTCGGGGCGACCGGTGCTCGGCCAGTCGGTCGATTACATCCTCGACAACCTGCACCCCAACCTCGGCATCTCGCTCCTGCTCGCGAGTCTCGCCGGGGTGGACCCCGGCATGCCGCTGACCGGGCTCGGGCTCGATGCACCGGGCTGTGACTACATGGTCTCACCGTTCGCGAACGTGCCCTTCAGCCCGACCCTGTTCGGCGCGCCGACCGTGAGCTTCACGCAGACCTGGCCCTCCGACCCGGCATTCGCCGGACTGCCGATCCACCTGCAGGGCATCCATCTCGCTCCGGGCCAGAACGGCGCCGGCGTGCTGACGTCGAACGGCCTCAGACTGCGGCTCGATGTCAACTGACGGCGACCCCGCGAACCCGATCGGCCGGAGCGGCGGCCGCTACTGCCGCCGCCGCGCCAGCAGCACGGAGCTCAGCGGCGCCGTGTCCCACACCCGCACGCTGCCGTCCCCCGACGCCGAGTAGAGCCGGCTGCCGTCGGGGCTGAACGCGAGCCGGAAGACGTAGTCGGTGTGCCCGTTGAGCCGCACCAGCTCGTCGAGATGCTCGGCGTCCCAGACGTGGATCGTCCGCGCGTAGCCGCCGGTCACGAACCGCGTGCCATCGGGCGAGAACGCGACCGCCATGGTCGCCGCTCGCCCGACTTCGCGCTCGGCGATCTTCGCGCCGGTCCGGCCGTCCAGCAGGCACCAGCCATGGCGCTCGTGCTGGCCTTGTCGCCGCCGGAACGGCACGAGGACCCGCAGCGGACCGGCGCCGGGCGGTGAGAATGCGATCTTGAAGCCGTTGTTGCTGCACTCCACGCGCGCGAGTTCGCGACCGCTGTCGGTCGCACAGAGCAAGAGCCGAGCCTCGACATCGCCGATCCCGAGATCGAGCTCCGCGGCGTCGCAGCGCACGAAGCGGGTGCCGTCCGGGCTGACGATTCCGGAGCGGAACTCGCGCAGCCGCTCGAGCGGTGCCGCAGTGACCGCACCGGACTCGCGATCGAACACCGAGATCTCGCGGTCCGCGACCGCCACGAGCAGGCGCCGGCCGTCGGGGTGCCAGGTGATCGGCATCGTTCGGTCGAGGCCGTAGTCCGCCATCTCGGCTCGAGGCGTGCCGGTGGCGGCGTCGAGGATCCTCAGGCGATGTCGCGAATCGACGGCCGCCAGCAGCGTGCCGTCGGGACTGAACGCGACGCCGCCGACCCAATCGGCGTCGACCGGCAGGGTCGCGGTCGAGCGCAGCGTGCGCGCGTCCCAGCAGCGGATCGTGTCGTCCCAGCCGCCGGACGCGATGCGGCTGCCGTCCGGACTCACGGCGAGTCCATAGACGTAGCTCGTGTGACCGGCCAGCACCCATGGCTCGCCGGCCTCGGTCACGTCCCAGAGACGCCCCGAGTCCTGCAGCGCCGTGTCGAACGACACGACCATGGACTCGTCGTGCGACACGCGGAACCATGAGATCGGC
>JAGQRB010000378.1 GCA_020425925.1 Planctomycetota bacterium | reverse complement strand
TGCCAGGACGCGATTCTGACGCGGAGAACGCGGCCGTTCGCCGGGGGGTGGGTCGGGCCACGCCAGAATCGTGGCCTGACGGCGTCAGGCCGCGTGCCGCGATGCTCAGCGGCCGAGCGGCCGCCTCCGCTCGCGGCACTTGCCTTCCTTGCCAGGACGCGATTCTGACGCGGAGAGCGCCGACGAGGGCCGGGGAGCAGCCTGAAGACGGCGAAGCGGCGGTGGGGCGGCGGCGAGGTGGGGCTCGGGCTTCAGAGGCCGAAGTCCTGCTGCAGGATCTCGCGCAGGGCGAAGAAGTCGGTGATCTCGTAGTCGGCCTGGGTGGCGCCGTCCTCGGTGGCGTGGCGGCCGCCGCGGCGGATGCGGGCGGTGTTCCAGCCTTCGGCGTTGCAGGGGTCGATGTCGTGGGTCGGGTTGTCGCCGACGTAGAGACAGCGCGCGGGGTCGAGGCGCAGTCGTTGGAGCACGCGGCGGTAGAGCTTGGGGTTCGGTTTGCTGAAGCCGACCTGGTCGGTGAAGAAGATCGCCGACGGGGTCAGGAACTCGAGCACCCCGAGGCGAACGACCTTCTCGGCCTGCTTGATCGTGATCCCGGCCGAGACGATGCCGCGCATCACGCGCTTGCTCGAGAGCCAGCGCAGCACCTCGTAGACGTCGTCCCAGACCTTGAGCTTGCTCCACTTGGTGTCGTGGTAGGCGACGACGCCGGCCGCGACGATCACGGCGCGGTTGTGCCCTTCGAACGCGTCGGCGCCGATGCGGTCGAGCACCTTGTCGAAGTGGCTGCCGTAGTTGCTCGAGAACTCGGTGATGACGTCCTGCAGCTCGCGCAGCGCGACGTCGCGCGCGCACGACAGCCCTGCCCGCAGCATCGCGTCGATCGCGGCGCGGCGGGCCTGGTCGGCGAACACGGAGGTCGAGAACAGCGTGTCGTCGATGTCGAAGAAGATCGCGTCGAGGGGCTTGCTCACGTCCGAGTTCCCGGCGCCAAACGCAAAGGGCCGCGCCGATCGTAACCGGCGCGGCCCCCTGGGCGTCAACAGTTGACGGCGACGGGCTACTTGCCCATCTGGTTGATCACGTCCGTGATCTGGGCGCGGACCATGACCATCAGGCTCTTGTTCTCGTCGACCGAACCCTCCTGCTTGAACAGGAACGAGATCAGCGGCAGGCGCGCCAGCAGCGGGACCTCGGCGCGACGCTCCTTGGTGAGCACCTGGCGCAGACCACCGAGCAGCACCGTGCCGCCGTCCGGCACCTTCGCGGTCGTCGAGAAGTTCGTGACGACCAGGTTCGGCAGCTGCAGCGTGACCGGCAGCGTCGAACCCGCGAGCGAGGTCGTGAACGTCGGGATCGGGCGGGTCAGCTCGGCGACGGTCGGGTTGAGGTTGAGGATGATGTACTTGCGGTCGTGCTGGATGACAGGCTGCACGTCGAGCACGACGCCGTCCTGGATCACGTCGACCTTGGGGTCGGCGATGAACGCCGCCTGTGCGACCTCGACGTCGAAGTCGCGGACGTAGGCGGTCTGGTTGATGACCGCGACGTGGCCGCGCTCGCGGTTGAGCACCGAGAGGATCTGGCTGTTGACCATCTCGACGTCCTGCTGCTTCTCGACGGCGCGCAGGATGATGTTGAGCTGGGTGTCGTCGAGCAGCGTCCAGCCGGCGGTGAGACCGCCGGACGGCGACAGCACGCGGCTGAGATCGTTGGCGAAGTAGTTCTCGGTGCGGGCGCGGATGTCACCGTCGCCGCCGTCGTTGTAGAACGCGCCGGCGAGCGGGTTGCCGGCCGGGTCGCCGGTGCCGCCGTTGTCGAGGCCCTGCGAGGCGTTGTTCTGCAGGCCGTTGGTGACGTCCTCGAGGGTGGCGACCGTGCCCTTGTTGCCCGAGCCGCCGAGGCCGCGGATGTCGACGCCGACCTCCTGCAGGAAGTTGCGCGAGATCGTCAGGAACTTGCTGTCGATCGTGACGATCGGCGTCGCGAAGCGGCGCATGTCGTTGAGCACCGCCTCGACCTGGGCCTGCATCGCCGGGCTCGCGGTGACCGCGAGGAAGCCGGTGTCCTCGGCACGGATCTCGACGCCTTCGCCGTCCCAGTAGAGCGGGTCGGTGGCCTCGCGCACGCTGGTCACGAGGTCGGCGATCTCGATGTAGGAGACCGGATCCTCGCCCTCGGCGCCGGTGCGCGGGATGTCATCGGTGTCCTCGCCCGGGATGTCGCGGATGCGCGGCGGCAGGAACTGCGTGCGCTGGAACACCAGGTCCTTGACCGAGTAGACCTCGGTCGTCAGCGTGCCGGCCGCCTGCGACTTGTCGCCGATCAGCACGACACCGTTCTTGACCGTCCACGCCAGGTTGGTCGAACGGCTGACCATGTGCTCGAGGAAGTCCTTGAGCGGGATCGAGCCGACGAGCTCGATCGTGATCGTCAACGACTCGGAGTCGATGATCTCGCGCGCCTCGGGCGTCACGATGATCTGCTGGCCGGTGATCAGGTTGAGGTTCTTGACGACGTCGAGGAAACCGCCGGTCTCCTCGGTGTAGCTCAGCCGGCCGACCTGGGTCGTGCGGACCTGATCCCAGACCGCCTGGTCGATCGGGTCCATCGGCGCGGTCGCGCGCAGGCGGCCGCCGCGCGCGTTGGCGCGCTGCCAGGTCGCCATGTCGAGCTCGAGCACCGCGGTCTGCGGCACCTTGAGTTCGGCGTCGGCCTCGAGCATCTTGCGGATCGCGCGCGAACGGTCGAGGTAGTACTGCTCGTTGCTGTTCTCGCGCGCGGCCTTGATCGCCGCGTTGTGCATCTCGGCCGCGAGCACGCTGTTCGGGTCGACCTCGAGCGCGCGCATCGCGAGCTCCTGCGAGTAGGCGAAGCGGCGATCCTCGAAGGCCTTCTGCGACTCGAGGATCAGCGCGTCGTGCTGGTCGCGGCGGCGGCGTTCGGCCTCGGCGTTGTCGGCGCGGAGACGCTCGGCGAGCCGGGCGCTCTCGGCTTCCTGGCCGGCGCGGACCTGCTCGTCGTAGAGCCGCTGGGTCTCGTCGGTCGCGGCCTGCACGCGCTGCGGCAGGTCCATCCAGTCGACCTGGTCCTTGACCTCGATCGTCAGCTTCGCGATCCGCAGCTCCTCGAGCGCGCCGGCGTAGTTCTTGTCGCCCGACATCGCGGCGGCCTTCTGCAGCTGCGTCTCGACGTTCGCGCGGGCGCGTTGCTCGCCGATCTGGCGCAGACGCATCTGCTCGTCGCCGTAGGTGTTGATCGTGCCGGCGGGCTCGCCGAGCTCGGCCTGCACGCTGGCGAGCAGGGTCGCGACCTCCTGGTTGTTCGGCGCCAGCTGGATCGCCTTCAGCAGCTCGCTCTTCGCCGCCGGCAGCATGCCGTTGGCGCGCAGGCCGCGGGCGTTCTCGAGGTACTTGGCGACGAGCGCCTGAACGCGTTCCTGACTCAGGCCCTGCGGTTCCTGCGCCGCGCCCGTCGCGCGGGCGTCGCCGCCGGCAGCGGTCGGCGGCATCGCCGCAGTGTTCCCCGAAGACGGCTGGTTGCCAGCCGGCGAGGAGTCCTGCGGCGGCGTGGAACAAGAACCCAGGGACAGGGCGGCGATCAGAGAGGCAGCGAGAAGGCGCGGATGTTCGAGAGCCATCGGGTCACTCGGAGCATGCAAGAGTCGGGCTGGTGTCGCGGGGGGCGACACCGTGCCCACGGAGCGAAGAATCCCACGTCGACGGCGGGATCTGCGCCCGTGAGCGGGACGAAACGACCACCTTCGGGCAGAAGGCGGCCGATGAGGGGAGACGAACCGTAACTATCGGTACGGGGCCGTGCCAGGGGAATTTTCGGGTCGGTGCGTCGAAGCGGGGTGATCCCGGGACGGTGTGCGGCGGGCCCCCGAAACGGCGGGGTCCAAGCGTCGGAAGGCCCAAAGGTCGGAAGGCCCAAACGTCAGAAGGCCCAAACGTCAGAAGGCCCAAACGTCAGAAGGCCAGGAACCTCGGGGTTCCTGGCCTTCGATCGGCGGGGCGCCCTTCGGGCGGGCTCGCGGTCCGCCCGCGTCAGTCGCCCTTCTTCGGGGCGTCGGCACCGGAGCCGAGGCCGCCGCCGAAGTTGACCTCCTCGAAACCGGCGTCGTTGCAGGCGTCGGCGGTGCGCGCGACGCTCTCGTAGTAGACGCCAGGGTGCGGCTCGATCACGACCGGCATGAGCTTCTTGGTGCCCGGGTTCTTCGGGTCCGGCACCTGGCTGTTGGGGTCGGTGACGATGCGCTTGAGCTCGGCCTGGACCGCCTGGATGTCGTAGAGCGGCTTCGGACCGACGACCCACTTCACCTTGTAGCCGTCGACCTTGTAGCGGAAGGGGCGGTTGTTGTTGGGGTTGATCGCGTCGACCGGGTGGCCCTCGAACGACACCGGCTTGCCGGCCGACTCGACGTAGATGCCGACCGACAGCTGCTCCATCGGCTCGACCTGGGTGCTCTGGCTACCCTTGTCCTTCGGCAGGTAGGCCGGCAGCTTGGCCTCGAGCACTTTGAACTCGATGCAGAGGAAGAAGATGATCATCAGGAAGACGCAGTCGATCATCGGCGTCATGTCCGGCTTGACCTCTTCCTGGACGTCGTCGATCGCACTCATTTGTCACCCGTGAGTTTCTTGTTCTTGACGTGGGTTTCCTTGTCCTCTTCGGACATCGCCAGCTCGACCTTCCAGAACGCGATCTCCGGCTGGCTGCACTGCTTCATGATCTCGCCGATGTAGTTCCACTCGGTCCACTTGTCGGCGCGGATCAGGATCGGGTCGTCGATCAGCTTGACGGTCTTGCCGCCGATCACCTCGTCGACGAGGTGCAGCGTCTTCTTGATCTCGCCCTCGCGGCGGATGTCGATCAGCAGCTGCTTGATCGGGGCGTAGTTCTTGCCGTCGCGGACCGCGTCGTAGGCGACCTTGCCCTCGTAGATCACCGAGCCGTTCTGCAGCACGTTGAGGATCGGTCGGTTGTCGGGCGGCTGATCGTCGGGCTCCTGGAACTCGGCGCGCGGAAGGATCAGGTCTTCGAGGTTCTTCTGGCTCAGGTCGATGACCAGAACGAAGAAGATCATCAGCAGGAAGACGCAGTCGATCATGGGCGTCATGTCCATATCGAGCTGCTGCTGCGCAATCTTTTTCATGTCCATGGGTGAGGCCTCCTGAGGCTACTGGACGCGGGTAGGAACGGACGGCGGCGCGAACGGGATCACTCGCGCGCGCGGTTTCGTCCCGACCCTCTTGATTACTTGCGGAACCGCTCGAAGAGGTCTTCCGCGACTGCGTTGATCTCGGTCGAGGTCCGGATCACGCGGTTGCGAAGCGTGTAGAACGCGATACCGACGGGGATCGCGACCGACAGGCCGAACATCGTCGTGATCAGCGCCATCTTGATGCCGCCCGCGAGCTGGGCCGGGCTGACCGAGCCGCCGGCGTCGGCGATCTTGCCGAACGTGACGAACATGCCCGACACCGTGCCGAACAGACCCATCATCGGCGCGATCGCGGAGATCAGCGACAGCCAGCCGATCTTCTGGAACAGCTTGACCGACTCCTCGGTCTGCATCTCGCGCACGGTCGCCTGGATCGTCTCGAACGGGTGGCCGAGCTTGCTGAGGCCGGCGCCGACGACGTTCGTCAGGTAGTTCTTCTCCTGCTCGCAGAGCTCGACGGCGTCCTGGAAGTTCTCGCCGTCGAACAGCGCTTCGAGCTCGTCGATCAGATCCGGCGGCGCGAGCTTGTCGCGCTTGATCGTCATGAAGTTCTCGATGATCAGCGCGACGGCGACGATCGAGAGCACGATGATGAGGTAGCCGATCGGGCCGGCGTTCTCCCACTTGAACACCTCGGCGATCGGGCTCGAGGACTTCTTGGTGGCTTCTTCCTGAGCGATCAGGGAGGCGGCCATGAGCAGCGGCGCGCCGACGGCGAGGAGACGAACGAAGGGCACTCGATTCAGGATCATGGGTGTCTTTGGAACTGCTGCGGGTCTGCGTGCAGCGCGGAAAGGGAGAGGGGGTTACGGACAGCGACTCCGGACAGCTTGGGTCCCGGATCTGCCGGGAGAGGGGCGCGCGCTGCCGGAGCGGAGGGGAGAAAGATCTTGCGGCAGAAGCACAAGACTGGGAAGGGGGCAACCCGAGAAATCCGGGTGCCGGCGCGCGCTCTGCGCGCGTGACGGAGCTGCCGGGATGGCGCTCACTGCTGCAGCGCCGCCTTGGCCTCGTCGGCCCAACGCGACTTCGGGTAGCTCTGCACGACGATCTGGAAGTAGGAGTTCGCGCGCGCCTTGAAGCCGTCGCCCTCGCGCTCCTGTCCGAGCTCGAGCTGGCAGCGGCCGAGGTAGTAGTTGGCCTTGGCGCTGGCTTCTCCCGACGTCGAGTCGAGCACGACGCCCTGCGCGAGCGCGAGCTGGGCGCGCCGCAGCTCGCCCGGGTTGTCCTTGCCTGCGGCGCCGAGGAACACCGCCTCACCCTCGCCGGCCCACGCCGCGGCGGCGAGACCCTGCTCCGGGCTCGTCGTCAGGCCGTGGAAGTACGATTCGGCGCGGCGATAGTCCTTCTCGGTGAGGAACGTCTCGCCCTCGCCGATGCGCGCGAGGATCTTGATGTTGTTGAGCTCGGCCTCGTCGGGCGACTTGGTCGCGAGCGCGGTGTCGGCGGCGGAGTTCGCGGCCTGGAACTGGGTGCGCGCTTCGCCGGGCTTGCCGTTGGCGGCGAGGGTCAGCGCCAGCTCGTACTTGGCGCGCGCGCTCCAGACCGCACCGAAGCCCTCGTTGATCGCGCGGTTGTCGAGGTCGCGCAGCACCTGCGCGGCGTCGTCGCCCTTGACCGCGAGACGCAGCGCGCGGCCGAGCAGCAGCATCGCCTCGGGCAGGCGCCAGTGGTCGGCGTTCGCCGTGACCCAGGCCCGTGCCCGTTCCGCCGCGGTCTCGGCGGCACCCTTGTCGGCGCCGATCGCGGCGACCGCGGCCTTGACCTGGAAGAACTCGGCGTCGGCCTTGACCAGCGGGCGCTCGGCCTTCTCGGCGGCCTCGCCGAACAGCTGCGTCGCGGTCTCGTAGTCGCCGCGGTCGAGCGCGGCCCGCGCGATCGTGAACGACTCGGGCAGGCCGCCCCATTCGACGGCGAACACCATGTGCCCGGGCACGCGGGTCTCCTCGTCGCCCTTCTTGGCGACGACCGCCTCGAACTTGAACTCGGTGACCTCGACGCCGCGCATCTTGGCGCCGTCCTTGCGCAGCACGATGTCGCTCTGGGCCGCGAGGCCGGCGCTCAGGCCCGACGCCAGCAGGAACAGGGGGAGGATCAGGTGGTCGGTATGCATCGGTCGGGCCTCAGCGGTTGGCGTTGAACTTCTGGAGCAGCTCGAGGCCCTTCTCGCCGTAGCTCTTGAGCGTCGCGAAATTGTCGGTCGAGCGCGCCGCGCGGTAGAACTTGTCGGCGATGTCCTTGTACTTGGAGTCCTTGGCCGCGGCCTGGCGCGCGAACCAGAAGCACTCCCACTGGAACTGGTACCACTCGAGGCTGTAGTCCTCGACGCCGGGCCGCAGCGCCCACGGCCGGTACTCGGTGTAGTACTTCAGGTAGGCCTCTTCGGGGCGGTCGAGGCCGGGCTCGCGCGCGCCGACGCCGCCGGTGCCGATCTCGTACCAGCCGCCGAGGCAGCGCGCGATCTGGCGCTTGATCTCGTACTGCTGCGGGTTGGCCTTCTCGGCCTCGGTCAGCATCTCGTAGGCCTGGGTGAACTTGCGCTGGCGCAGCAGCGCCTCGCCGATCATCGGCCGGACCGTGAGGTCGATCACGTTCTTGACGCCCGAGTTGGTGTCGCTGCCGTACTCGTCGAGCGTCTTGTGCGCGATCTCGTCGACGCGCTTCCACTCGCCGAGCGCCTCGAACGCGTTCATCGTGTTGACCAGCACCGCGAGCTGCGGCTTCGGCGAGTTGCCGATGTAGTCGAGGCCGAGCGCGCCGATCTTGCCGCGCATCTTCTTGAGTGCGTCGCGAGCCGAGTCGATCGTCCTGTCGTCGGCGCCGTCCTTGATCGCCTTGGCGAGCTCGTCCTCGAGCGTCTTGGCCTGGTTCTGGTACTCGCGGAAGATCTCGGTCGCGAGCCGGGCCGCGCCGGTCGGGTCCTTCGGCTTGAGCTGGGCGTAGGCCTCCTCGGCGCGTTCGAACTCGCCGATGTCGGCCTGCAGCCGCCCGAGCATCTCGAGCGAGCGCGGCACGTTGTTGTTGTCCTTCTGGTTGGTCGTGACCTTGCGCAGCGCTTCGATCGCGGCCTGGTACTTGGTCGGCGACTTCTCGAGCCCGATCGTGTCGTTGCCGCGCGCCTCCCAGTACGCCATCAGCGCGTCGACGAACTCGGCCTCCTCGAGCGCGGCGTCGCGGACCTGCTTGAGGCCGGCGTCGCGGCTGTCGAGCGCGTGCTCGTCGACGTACTTGCGGTAGTCGGCGAGGGTCTGGCGCGCCTCGGCGAGCTTGCCGCCGAACGCGTAGGCCTTGGCGATGCGGATCTGCGTCGTCTCGTAGAGCTGGAAGTCCGGCGGCACCTGGCGGTACTGCTCGATCGCGCGCTGGTAGTCCTTCGCGATCAGCGCGTTGTTGCCTTCCTTGTAGAAGATCTTGCCGGCGCCGGCGACCGAGTGGGTCGCGATGAGCTGCGCGTACTGGTCGTAGAACGGCGTCAGCAGCTCGTCGTTCTTGGTCTGGCGCTTCAGCAGGCCGATCGCGCGGTCGAGCGTGTCGGCGGTGTCGCCGGCACGGTCCTCGTCGGTGTCGCCGAACTGCTCGAGGCCGCGGCCGAGCGCGATCGTCGCTTCGAGGTAGCGGTCGGTCAGCGCGAACGCGGTGCCGAGCATCTGCCACGACTCGAGACCGATCTCCTGCGCTTCCTGCGTGCTCATCGCGCCGAGCGCGCGGCGCAGGCCCTTGATCGCGGCCTCGTAGTTGTTGTTCTGGAACTCGCCCTTGGCGATCTCGAACAGCAGCTTGCCCGAGACCAGGCTCTTCTGCACCGCGAGGATGTCGCCGAGCGCCTGCTTGGCCTTGATGCCGACGTAGTCGTTCGGGTGCTTGTCGTTGATGCGCTGCGCCATCGCGATCGCCTCGGCGATCTTGGCCTGGTCACCGGACTCGGCCTTGAAGCGCGCCTCGGCGAGCAGCATGCGGTGGCCCCAGTTGGGGTCGACGACGTCGAACAGCTCGACGTCCTTCTCGCCGAACTCCTTCATCGCAGTGCGGAACTGCTCGAACAGCTCGCCGGTCGACGAATCGCCCTGCTGCAGCAGCACGTTGGCGGTCTTGACGTAGACCTCCTGCATCATCTGGAACAGCAGCGCCTGGGTCTCGCCCGGCAGGCCGATCTGATCGGCCTCGCGCAGACTGGTCTGGATCTGCTCGATCGTGGCGCGGTAGATGTCGAGCGCCTCGTCGATGTGGCCCTCGCCCTCGACCTCGCGGCACTGCGCGATCTCGAACAGCCCGCGCAGACCGAGCGCGGTCTCCTCGCCGAAGTCGAGCACGAGGTCGGTGAGGTCCTCGACCGCGCGCTCGATGAACACGCCGCGATCTTCCTTGACCGCGCGCGCCTGCTCGCGCATCAGCACGCCCTTGCGCATCCAGAACAGGCCGTACTGGACGTTCTTGAGCTCGTCGCGGCGACGGTCGGGCTCGAGCGCCTCCATCACCTTGCCGCAGGCGTCGATGCCGGCGCGGAAGGTCGAGGCCGCTTCGTCCTCGAGCTCCTTGACGTGTTCGGGGCTGGCCTCGCGCGCGAGTTCGAGCTCTTCGATCAGGAACTGGCCGAACGCCTCGGAGGCGTCGGCGAGCGTCGAACGCGCCTGCACCAGGACCTTGGCGTCGCTGCTGCGCTCGATCAGCTCGCGGCTCTTGTCGATCGCTTCCTTGAACAGCGTGCGCTGCACCTCGCGATCGGATTGGCCCTTGGCGCCGTGGTAGGAGATCTGGACGCCGAGCTGCGCGATGCGGTCCTGATCGCCGGCGCCGCGGTATTCCTTCGCCAGGCGATCGACCTCGCCCTTGGCGAGCTCGATGAATCGCATCTTCTCGGCGAGTGCGCGGACGAAGTCGAGCTCGCGCTCGAGGTCCTGGTCCTGCGCCAGCAGGGCGGGGGTGGCGGAAGTGAGGAAGAGCGCGAGAACGGCCGGTCGGATGCTGGTCACGAACAGACTCCGGGTGGGCTTGGAATGCGGGTTCATCGAACGCATCCAGGCAACCCAAGCGCTTCGCCCACGGGTACTTGGGTCCCGGGAGTCAGGGCGACGCGAGGCGGTCCAGAATGCGCGGCCTGTGCAGTCGGGGGGCCGCCGACTGCCTGGCCAGGGAGGGGGAACGGCGGACTATAGCGAAGCGTTCACTCGTT
>JAGQRB010000036.1 GCA_020425925.1 Planctomycetota bacterium | reverse complement strand
CGCCACCGCGCTCGCCCGGCTGCGGCCGCGCCTGTTCGTGTTCACCCACGCCAGCAACGTCACCGGCGCGCTGTTCGACGCGGCGGTGCTCTGCGCGCTGGCGCGCGAGCACGGCGCACTCAGTCTGCTCGACGTCAGCCAGACCGCCGGCCTGTTCGACCTCGCCGTCGGCGCCGACGCCGTCGCCGGCAGCTGCCACAAGGGCCTGCACGGCCCGCCCGGGCTCGGCTTCCTGGCAGTGCGCCCCGGACTGGAGCTGCTGCCGCAGAAGCAGGGCGGCACCGGCAGCTCGGTCGCGCTCGCCGAGCATCCGACCGCCTGGCCGCAGGCGTTCGAAGCGGGCACCCCGAACACGCCCGCGATCTTCGGTCTGCTCGCGGCGCTCGAGTGGCTCGAAGCCAGCGGTCGCGATCGTCTCGCCGCCGCCGCGCTCGGGCACACCAGCGCACTCGCCGAGCGGCTCGCGGCCGATCCCGGTGTCCGTCTGCTGCAGCCGCCGCCCGGCCCGCGCACGGCGGTGCTGAGCTTCGTGCACCAGAGCTACGACCCGGCCGAGCTCGGCGCGCTGCTCGCCGCCGCCGGCGTGCACGCGCGCACCGGCTTCCACTGCGCGCCCTGGCTGCATGCCCACCTCGGCACCGGCGACGCCGGTACCGTGCGGCTCAGCCCGGGGCCACTGCTCAGCGCAGCCGATACGACGGCGGCAGCGGCAGCCTTGGCGTTCTGACGAAGTCCCACAGCGCCACCGCCGCATCGAAGAACGCGCTGGCGTGGCCGATGCCGGTCGGGCGGTAACGCTGTTCCCAGGTCAGGTGCCGCAGGTACCGGGTGCCCGGGTTGCTGCCGACCAGCACGAGGTCGCGCACCAGCAGCTGCTCGTTCTCGAGCAGACCGAGCCCGGGATGGCTGCCCCAGCGCCAGAGTGCCTCCTCGAGCGCGTCGCGCACCGCCGCGCGCGGCGCTCGGCCCTCCGCACACAGCCGTGCCAGCATCGACAGCGGCGCGTCGTTGCAGCGATCGGGGTGTGCCGGCAGTCCGGCCGCCCAGCGCACGAAGAACCACTCCGGAACCAGCGGGACGGTGACGTCCTCGATCGCCGGCGGATTGTCAGCCAGCAGCGACCAGGCCAGCGCGACCGCGATCTCACGGCGTACGCGCGGCTCGGCCGCCCAGGCCTCGCGGTCGGCGACCCCCTCGCGCGGCACGCGCGACAGCACGTACTCGACGGCGAGTCGCTGCGGGCGGTCGTCGCGCGGCTGCGGCACCGGTCCGAGCCACGGCCGCAGCGCGACGGCCGACTCGCGGTCGCTGGCGAGCAGCTCGAGCTCCTCGTACTCGGGTCGCGCACCGACGCAGCGCACCTCGCCGCGGCGCGCCAGCAGCAGCGCCGCGGCAGCACGGGCGGCGGCGAACTGGTTGCCGGGCAGCTCGGCGACTTCGCGGGCGTGCTTCAGCAGCTCGGTCGCGATCGGTCGGTCGTCCTCCTCGCGGCGCGCGCCGCACAGCAACGCGCCGCGCCAGAACAGTTCGTCGTGGCGCTCGGGTGACCGCAGGTTCCAGCGCCGGCTCCAGATCGTGTTGCTGACCGGCAGGCCGGCGTAGGCGGTGGCGCCGGCGAGACCGGCCTCGTCGCTGGTGAGGACCGGCGCACCGCGCTCGCTGCCGGGGATGCGCGCCGCAGCCAGCCGAACGACGATCGCGAGGATCTCGTCCGGCGACTTCGTCGGGCCGAAGCAGCGACTCCAGAAGTCGGGCACCGGACGGCTGCGGGGCGGACCGAGCGCCACCCCGAGCGCCGCCATCGCGCGCTCCTCCTTGATCGCCTTCTGCTGATCGAGCCACTCGAACAGCCGATCGTCCTCGGCCGTGCCACCGGCCAGCAAAGCGGCCGCGAGCAGCGCGTTGCGATGCGCGACGTTCGATCGTTCCGCCTGCAGCATCTGCCACAACAGCGGCACGGCCGGCCGCCCGAGATCGGCCGCCAGGGCAAACCCTGCCGGGTAATCCCCGTCCCGATCCGAGGTCAGCCAGCGCACGAAATGGCCGTGGAACGGCTCGTCGCGCTCGGTCAGCCAGCCCGGGCCGTCCATGCCACCGGCGTCCGGGACCTGGGCGCGAACGGGTTGAGGTAGCGCGTGAAGAAGACCGATAGAGGCCGCGAAGACGAAGAGAGCGTGCGTTCGCAGCCCGCGGTCGATCTGCCGGCGCGTCCTGTTCGCGTGGGCCCGCATGAGTGAATCAGGCAACATTCTGGACAATGCCGAGGTCGAGTTCCTGCTCGACGCGCACGAGTCCGCGCCTGCACCGAACAAGAAGAAGGAGGATGCCGAGGCTCAGGAACAGGCTGTCACGATGCGTGGCAACCTGGACCAGATCAACCTGTCGGACATCTTCCAGACCCTGGCGATGTCCAAGATGGAGGGTGTGCTGCGGGTGCACAACCCCCTCGAGCAGCGCCACGTCTACTGCTGCGACGGTTTCGTCCGCATTCTCACCCCGCCGCGGGTGATCCAGCGCCGCATCGGCCAGCGCCTGGTGCAGGCCGGCTTCATCACCTCGGACCAGCTCCGATCGGCGCTGATGCGCCAGCGCAAGGAGCGCCATCAGCTCGGCCAGATCCTGGTCGAGGACGGCGTCATCACCCAGGAGCAGATCGAGGACGTCGCCAACGTCCAGGTCGCCGAAGACCTGTTCTCGCTGTTCACCTGGAGCCACGGCACCTTCGAGTTCTACAAGGGCGCGGTCACCGACGAGGCGCTGCGCAACAAGTTCGAGAGCTGCCCCGAGTTCGAGGTCAGCAGCCTCCTGCTCGAGGTCGCCCGCCGCTCGGACGAATGGGAGAGCATCCTCGAGCGGATCAGCAGCCTCGACGAGCTGCCGATCACGACCTGCGAGGAATCGCCGCGCCAGCTCAACGAGATCGAGTACGCGATCTTCCGCGGCGCCGACGGACGTCAGACCTACCGCCAGCTCGCCGAGCAGACCACCCAGGGCCTGTTCGAGGTCGCGCGCGTCGCGCGCGATCTGGTCGCCGAAGGGCTGATCGCGCCGATCTCGGACGAACAGATGGTCGCGACCGCCGAGGCCTGGGCCGAGGAGGGCAACCCGAAGCAGGCCGTGATGGTGCTGCAGACGCTGCGCGACCGGCCGACCGACCTCACGCTCGACGTCGTGCGCGGCGTCGCGGCGGTCCTCGAGCGCGCCGGCGAACGCAAGCTCGCCGGGCTGACGCTGCTCGAGGTCGCCCAGCTGCAGAGCGACCCCGAGCTGGCGCTGTCGATGGCGCGCGACGCCTGCGCGTTCGCGCCGCACGACCCGGCGACCCTGGCGTTCCTGCGCTCGACCTTGCTGGCGCACTCGCCGCCCGACGACCCCGAGATCGAGCAGGTCACGACCACGCTGATCGACGCGATGCTGGCCGAGGATCAGGTCGAGGCCGCGCTGCAGGTGGTCGACGAGGCCCGCGCCAGCGGCGCCTGCGGTCCGGCGGTCCTGATCCGCGAGGCGCGGCTGCGCCAGAAGGGTCGCGACGTCGCCGGCGCGATCGCGGTGTTCGAGGAGGTCGCGGAGATCTACCGCACGCTCGGCGACCGCGACCGGCTGCGCGAGACCTACGAGGCGATCCTGCGCATCGACCGCACTCGCAAGGACATCCAGCGTCTGCTGCACCGCATGCAGCAGACCCGGACGGCCCGGCTGGTGCGCGCCGGCGCCGCGCTGGTCGCGCTCTCGCTGCTCGGCTCGATGGGCTTCGTGCTCTGGCAGCAGAACCGCTTCGAGACCAACGTGCGCGCTGCCGGCGCCGAGATCAGCGAGCTGATCCAGTCCGGCGACCGGATCGCCGCGCGCGAGCGACTGGTGCACTGGTGCAACGAGCTCGGTGACTGCGAGGAGGCCAGCGACCTGCGGCGCCAGGTCGACTTCGCCGACGCGGCGGAGCTGCAGCGCCGAAACCAGGTCGAGCGCCGGCGCGTCAACGAGCGGCTGGTGAATGCGGCCGAGATGCTCGACAAGGGCCAGCTGCGCTCGGCGCTGGTGGTCTACGCCGACCTGCGCGAGAACAAGGACTACCGCACCGAGATCGACGAGGTCATCGCGACCCGCCTGAAGGCGGCGCGCACCGACATCGAGGAGGCGGCGAAGATCATGACGACGCGGTTGCCCGCGGCGCCGACCAAGCTCATGGATCGTCGCGAGCTGTCGGCGCGGCTGGCCGACATCCGTGGGCTCTGCCGCCCGAACCTCTACGTGCTGGTCGAGGACATCGCTTCGCTCTACGACACCGGCGAGGTTCCCGAGTTCATCGCCGAGGAGCAGCGCGTCGAGCTCAAGAACACGCTGCTGCAGGTGCGCGACGTCTATTCGCGCGCCAAGCGGCTCGGCGAGGCCTACGCCAGCGCGCTCGAACTCAGCGACACCCAGCGCAAGTTCGACCCGCTGTTCAAGGAGGCGCTGGATCGCGAGAACGCACACGACTTCGCCGGCGCGCTCGAGCTGTTCCGCCGGCTGCAGAAGGCGGAGGTCAACGACAGCGAGCTCCGCACGCTGTTCCGCGACCACGTGACCCGCAACGCGACGATCGTCAAGCTGCTCGAGGAGCTCTCCAGCGCGACGCAGGCCGGGAACTACGAGGTCGCGGCGCAGCAGCTCAAGGCACTGCAGCTCGCGTTCCCCGACGTGCCGTTCGATCGCCTGGTGCGGCTGCCACTGCGGATCGAGAGCTTGCCGAGTGGCGCGACCGTGACGGTCGCCGGCACCACGATCGGCACGACGCCGTGCACCGTGGCCTACGTGCCGGCCGATCCCAACCGTTTCGCGCTCGAGTTGCCCGGGTTCCGGCCCGCGAGCGCCACCCCCGAAGGCGCCCACGGCGGCGTGCTGGCGCTGCAGCTCGTGCTGGCGCCGTCGCACGAGTTCGAGCACAGCAGCGCGGTCGACACCGCGCCGCTCGCCGCCGCCGCCGGCCCGACGTTCCTGGTCGATCGCGGCGGCAACGTCTCGGCGCTGACTCCGGGCGAGAAGCTGCCGCACTGGACGTTCAAGACCGGCGATCTCTCGGGACTGCTGACGCGACCGTTCCGCCACGGCTCGCAGATCGTGTTCGGCTCACTCGACGGCCAGCTGCGCGCGCTCGAGGGCGACAGCGGCCGCCTGGCCTGGAGCGTGCCGGGCCTGCCGACCGAGATCGAGCCGGCGCAGTTCGACCAGTTCCTGGCGCTCGCGACCACCGACGACCGCCTCGCGGTCGTCGACCTCGACACCCACACCGTGACCGAAATGCCGCTCGGCGGCGCCGGCAGGGCACGCGTGCTGGCTGCCGGCAACCGGCTGATCGTCGCGACCCCGACCGGCATCGCGGCCTACGCCGTGCCGTCACTCAAGCGCCTCTGGCAGCAGCCGATGCCGAACCTGCTCGAGCTGCGGGTCGCCGCCACCGAGTCGGACGTCGTCGCGATCGACGACCGCGGCAACGTCGCCTGCTTCCAGGCCAAGGACGGCAGCGAGAACTGGCGCGGTGTCGAGGACGCCAACGTGGTCGGCCTGCCACTGATCGACGGCAACGCGGTGATCGTGTTGTCGCAGCAGCGGCTCGTGCGCATGTCGCTGGCCGACGGCAGCCGGCGCCGGGCGGTGACCAACGAAGAGCAGCGCTGGATCTCGGCGCCGCTGCAGGTCGGCAGCCGATTGCTGATCGGGACCGCGACCGGTGAGATCGACGTGCTCGCCGCCGACTCCGGTCAGCTGCTCTACCGGCTCGAGAGCAGCCGGCGCGGCGCGCGCGTGCTGCCGTGGCGCGAAGGTGTGGTGGTTGCCTTGGCAGATCGCAGAATCCAGCTCTACCCCCGCCTGCCTTGAGCCGGCGTCTTTCCGTCGCGACGCCGTCGGATTCTCGCCACCCCGGGCATCCGAACACCGCCGACCGAAACCGGCCGATGCGGTGGGCAGTTCCGCAGCGGACCCGATCGGAAGCTCGTGCGAAACGCGTAACCGGTCGTCCGGATTGCACTAGCAGAGCCCGCCCACCGTGGCCCGCGGCACCGCCGCCGGTCGCGGCTCCCGTCCCGGATCGCCCGTTACCACGGGAGATTCCCGCATTCCAGCCGGCGGTTCACGAAACGTGCTCTTTTCGTGCAACAGTCGGCATGCCGATTGCTTGTTGGTTCTCGTCGGCTGATTCCGCCGAACCCGCTGCCATGCCTGAGAAACTGTTCCTGACCCTCCTGCTGACCCTGCCGTTCGCGGCGTGCTCGAATCACGGGCGCGGGACCCTCGTCGCCAACGACGGCCCTGCGGCGCCGATCAACCAGCCCGACACCCAGGTGATCGAGCCCAACGGCGGCGTGCCCCGCGGGCTCGAAGAAGAGCCGAGCAGCGGCAACGAGACCGGCTCGACCGGCGGCAGCTCCGATGTGTCGGCGACCTCGACCGCAGGTGCGAACAGCTCCGGCGGCTCGGGCGGCCCGGCGAACGGCAACCACGGCCAGAACGGCGCCGGCCAGAACGGTGGCTCGCAGAGCGGTTCGCCGGTTCCCGAGCCCGGCACCCTGCTGCTGTTCGGCACCGGCCTCGCCGGTCTCGCCGGCGCCTCGCTGCGCCGCCGTCGCCGTCGCGACGCCTGAGCGCGCTGGCGCCGCGGCCCCCGGCGCGATCTGATGCGCCGATGCCGGCCGAACGCGCCGCCGATGATCCGGTCGACCCCACCGACCTCGAGCTGCGTTCCCGGATTCCGCCCAACGCCCACGGCACGCGGCTGATCGACTACCTCGCGGCCCGCTTCCGCTACCACACGGTGGCGACCTGGCGCGCCGAGATCGGCGCCGGCCGAGTCGAGCTCGACGGCCGCACGGCGTCCGCCGACGCCGTCCTTCGGG
>JAGQRB010000377.1 GCA_020425925.1 Planctomycetota bacterium | reverse complement strand
GGCCTTGTTGAAGCCGGCCGGCAGCCCCTCGACGTAGTCGTCTCCCCAGGTGATCGAACCCATGGCGGTCGAGACCGCTGCGAGCTCCGCGAGCGCCGAGCTCGGCGGCGGGTTCTCCATCCAGTCCTCGTGGAACGTCATGTACGGCTCGCCCATCGAGGAGCGTAGGCCCATCAGCTGGAAGGCGAGCACCTGCCCGATGTGGCAGCCCGCGACCTGACTGATGTACTGCATCCCGAAGCGCTGCGTCGAGTGGATCGACTCCGGACCCGTCCAGTTCGCCGGCGCGTAGCGCTGGAAGTCACCCCAGCCACTGCCGGCGCCCCCAGGCACGAAGTCCCAGCGATACAGCCACTCCGGCGAGCCCCACCACCATTGCGCCGGCGACGCCGCGTCGATCGACCCGGTCGCGCCGACGAACAGCGGGTCGAACGGCACGATGCGGCGCGTGTCGGCGAACCGGTCCTCGCCGAACACCAGGTCGGGGAACTTCATCGCCGGGATGCCCAGCATGTGGCCGGCGAACACGATGAGGCCCCTGCACCCCTGGATGTTCCCGCCGTTGGGTTCGGTCAGACGCCCGTCGAGGTAGGCACCCGCCATGTCGAGGCCCCACTGCACGAGCGAACGCGCGAGAGCCGTCTTCGTGGCGACGCTCTCGGTGCTGCACAGCATCACGTAGCACGTGCTGAAGAGCCCCTGCGCAATCGTGCCGTAGCCCGGGTGCTGGTACTGCGGGACGACGAAGCGGACCGGCCAGCCGCCCCGGACGGCGCCGCAGAAGTCCGACACGAGCGCCTCGAGCGTCGACCACGCCGGCGCGCTCACTCCGAGCGTGCTGAGGTCGATCACGCTCGGCAGCTTGTTTGCCAGGTCCATCTGCGACTCGCGCAGGATGTAGCTCGCGCGGATCACCTGGCAGGGCCCGGCGCCGAGTCCGAGAGGTCGGAGCAGGGGCTCGCTCTGCGCTGCGTATGACACAAACACGATGGAGAGCATCTCGTCGACGTACGAGTCGCCGTTGACGCTCCAGTACGACGACCGCGTCCGTCCGACTCCGACGCCCTCGGGCGCCGACTTCGCCACGACGACGGAGTCGCCGGCGACGCACGTCTGCGGGAGAACCACGCTGTGCGCGGTGCCGTAGTTGGTGCGGCCGTCGAACGGGTCGCCGGGGACGAGCGGCTGGATCTCGTTCTGGCCCGGCAGGTTGATCGACGCACCGTTGCGCAGCGTTCCCGCGTTCGGCCCGGCTCCCGAGCCAGTCGCGGCGGGGGAGTAGCTCGTCATCGTGACCGAGCCCGTTCCGACGTGCACCAGGAAGTTGCCGTCGTGGAGGGTCGTGTAACTCAGGGTCTCGGCGAACGTGACCGAGATTCCCTTCTTGGTGAGCGTCGTCGGCATGCTCACCACGCTCGCGCGCGGTCGCGCCACGCCGAACGAGGTGAGTCAGCAGTGCAGAACGACTCGCAGTTTTTCTGCGCCTCACCCGAATGCGAGGGTGACTCGCCAGTCTGCGATCTCGCACTTGCGCCATCTCTCCCAGAGCGCGACGACGACCTTGATCAGGTCCTTGACCGCGTACGAGTCGACTTCTCGCAGCTCGCGGACAATCATCGTCGCGACACCGCTGCTCAACATCTTTGTCGGAGGCCCGCCGCAACAGTTGTCCCAGGCGTGGGCGATGCAGGTATGCCCGTCGCGAGGGTCGCCAATGCTGCGACTCTCGTCCTCAACGTGTTCTGGCGGCTTCCGAGCGGGCTCCTTCTCGAGCATGTCTGCAAGTTCGGTCCAGTCCTTCTGAAAGTTGCCCCAGCCCCACTCTGGATCGCCGCTGCCTGCTTCGCTCGGCCGACACAGTGGTATCCACCGATCCGAGTTGACCGGCACCACTTCGACGTAGATCTCGAGGCGGACGCCCATTGGGGGCTACACGCTATCCGGCGGGTCCCGGTGGTCCCAGTTCGGCACGTCGCTCGCGTCGAGCTCCCAGCTGTTGTAGCGGCGACCGCACGCCTGGCATCGGTGGTAGCGCTTCCGGCCGCTCTGTCCGGTGGTCCGAGGCTTCAGGACGCCGCACCAGGGGCAACGAAACGGAACGAACGGGACGCAGGGCAGCAGGTCCCTCTCGTCGTCGTACGCGCGGTCGATCACAGTGCCTGCCCCCCGAACCCGGTTTCGCCGCCACGGCGTGGCCTCCGGTTCTCCGCGCGCCGCGGCCGCGCCGAGCGCTCCATCACCTGCCGCAGTGTGTGCAGCCGCTCGAGCTGCGCGATCGCGCGGTTGTAGACCTCGGTGTCCCAGAAGTGGTTCTGCCGGCGACCGTGCCGCGGGATCCAGCGCTCGCGCCACGCTCGACCCTTCCGCACGAGGACCTTGTGCTCACCGAGCATCTCGTTGCAGTACTGCTCGTCGACGTCCTCGTAGACGTGGAACGCGTTCGGCTCGCCGTCCTGCCCGCCGACCTGCATCGCGGTCGACAGCTGGTCCTTGAACATGCCGACGTTGACGCGCCACAGGATCATGCCGAGCGCGGCACCGGTGCGCGGATGACGGTCGATCTTGGTCATCGAGAACGGCCGCGGGTCGTCGAGCTCGGCGCCCTGCAGGATCTTCACGAGGGCCGGGTATTTCCGCGCGAACTCGATGACGTCGTTCTGTCGGTACTGGCTGTCGACGAAGACCCGCAGGAGCGAGAGTCCGTTGCCCCAGGGCCGCGCGAGCAGCGCAGCCTCGAGCTCGTCGAACGTCGCGACGCGGGCGTGGTCGAGTAGCCAGCTCTCCATGTCGAGACCCCAGCCGCGGACCGTGTAGGCGAGGAACCGCTTCTGCACGTCGACGCCGGCGGTGATGACGAGCACGCCCTCGGGGATCTGCGGGCGCCGGTAGCCGCCGATGCAGTCGTCGAGCATCTCGCGCTTCGGCTCCTCGACCTTCTGCACCCAGGGCTCGGCGAGCCAGCTGTTGACGAAGTTCTGCAGGTCCTCGGGGCGGTCTTTGCAGCGCAGCCACTCAGCGACGATCTTCCACCACGTGATCCAAGGCGAGTAGCCGGCCCAGATGTGGTAGCTGCGGTGCGGCGCGCGGTCCCTCTCGCGCAGACCTCCGATCCAGTCCTTGAGCTCTACCGCCTCAGGACACCAGATGCCCGCGGCGAGCATCGGCTGCTTTTGGCGGTCCTCGATGTGCTGCTGGCAGTGCTCGCATTCATACCAGGCGCGCTTCGCGGCGCGCATCTTGGCGTCGGTGTCGATCTGCTCGCGGTCCCATTGGACCTGCTGCCACCGCAGGACCTGGTGCTGCCCACAGTGTGGGCACGGCACCCAGTAGCGCCGGCGATCGCCGCGCTCGAACTCGACCGAGATCAGGCCGTCTGGCAAGACCGGCGTCGACGTCAGAACGATCTTGTGGTTCCAGAAGGTGTGCGTGCGCTCGCGCGCCAGGTTGAACGGTCCGGCTTCCTTCTGTGTCCAGGCAGAGAGCTTCCCGGCTTCGTCGAGGAACAAGTATCGGGCCGGATAGCCGGCGAGCTCCTTCGGTCGGTTGGCCGAGCGGAACAGGATGCGGCAGCGGCGCAGGCGCACGCGGCGCTTCTTGGTGTCGAACCGCTCGCCGGTGAGTTCGTCGCGCAGGATCGGCGAGCGCTCAATCATGGGCGTCACGCGCTCCTCGCCGAACTCTTTCGCGTCGTCCAAGCCAGGCATTACCCAGGTGATCGGACCCGGGTCCTGCGACATCACGTAGGCGAGCATGTTGAGACCGCTCTGCGTCTTCCCGACCTGCGTGCTCGCGACGGTCGTGATCTGCCGGACCCAGATGTCCGAGATGCCGTCCTGCCACTCGCGGGTGTAGGGCGTGCGGTGGACATCGATCGGTCCCGGCTCCGCGGCGTCGTCGCCGAGCACGACCCGGCCGTGTACCCATTCGCTCGCGGACGTCCGCGGCGGCCACCGCAGAGCTGCGCGCATCGACGGTGTCAGCTCGGACGGCATGGTCACTCGGTCAGCCGTCCTGGAGCGGAGCGAGGCAGCGCCGAAGCTCCTCCTCGATGGCCTCGTAGATCGCCTCCGGCGAGGGTGCCTGGTACAGTCGGCTCGCCAAGCGGTTGGGGAGGTTTGCCAACAACCCGCGGATCTCGACGCAGCGCGCCACGAACGCGCGCTCGCACTCGGCGCGATCGTGGACCTCGCCGCGGCGACGCGCGAGATCGAGCTCGGCAAGCTCGGCCTTCGCGGTGCGGAACCGCGCCTCGGCATTCTCCTTTGCCTCGGGCTTCGGCTCGGGCACCGGGCCCGGCTTCCGCTTCTGGTCGGAGCGCCACGCGGCCGCGCGCTTCGCCCACGCCGCGGCGCCCTCGCGCTTCCGCGGCGCCGGCATGCCCTGGCCGAGCAGCCGCGCGATCGTGCGCGGGTGGACGCCGAGCGCCTTGGCCATCTCCGCGTGCGTCATTCATCCCGGCGCCGGGGGAACAGAGCCGTCCAGGGGCCGCGGCCGATGCGGACGAAGTATGCGCGCTTCATCATCGCGACCGCCCGCTCGCGGCTCGCATCCGACGCCGGCAGCAGCCGGAAGCGGAGCCAGAACCAGGCCATCACCGGGTGGAACCACCAGCGGGCTCGGATGCGGATCGTGAAGTTGTCAGCCATGGCGGCATTCCGAAAAGCGAAACCCGGTACGAGTGTGCGTTGCGAGGCGAACAGGGCCCGACACCCCCTCCCCCCTCGGAAGGACCCGGACGACCCCGGCACAGCCAGCGTAGGCCGTCTGTCGGCCTCGCTGGCTGCGCTTCTCGGTGGTGGACTTGGTCCTGGTCATCATCGTGTGCGATCGCGTCTCCTGCGACCTCTCAGGACTACCGGCCCTCGACGGGTGCGGGCCGAACGGGCGGACACCATCGCGTGCCGGACGGCATCATGCGCGCCCACACGGCCGCCGCCGCCTCGTTCTGCGGCTCGAAGTCGTGCGCGGCCCACACGCCGGCCGCATACCAGTCGTACGCGAACCATCCAGTTCGATGCGCGCCCTGCCCCTCGACGTAGGGCCCGACAACCCCGGTCTCCTGGTCGATCGCGACGAAGTCCCACTCGGTGCGGTTCGCGTCGTAGCCGATCTCCATCGCCTTGGCGGCCTGACGGCCGAACAGCTCGAGCGCCTCGGGCGGACCGATCTGCTTGCACGCCCAGTAGGCCATGCCGGCGCCGGCCGCGTTCTGGTAGGCCATCGCGTTCCACGGCCGCCCCGTCTCGCTGGCGACGCGGTTGTCGTCGATCACCTGCCAGACTGAGATGGGCTCGAGGATCGGCCGGTAGACGCGGGTGCAGCGATCGTGCCACCGTTCCACAACGGCCGCGGCGAGCTGGCGGTCCTCCATCGCCCAGTCGCACAGCGCGGCGAAGACGCCGGCGTATCCGATGGCGCGGACGGCGTCGGGTCCGCTGGTGCTGCGCCGCGGGTCCACCGTCTCACCGTAGAGCCAGTTGATCGCGTTCGCGCGAAGCTGCCACTGCAGCGCCGGACTGCCATTGAGGCGCGCGGCCAACGCGAGCGTCCCACACAACAGGTGCTCGCGGTCTGGCCCGAACCAGCCGTGCGTGTCGAGCTCCGTGATGGCCCTCACCTTGCCGAGCCGATCGGTGCCGACAGCGTCGCCCGGAGTCGTCCACGTTGCGTAGTGCGGCCGGCTCGTCCACATGACGAGGTTGGCGTGACCGAGGCCCAGTTGCTCGCCGTTCGCCTCGAGGTGATGGCAGGGCCGGCGGCTCTGACCGAGCGCCGCGAAGTAGCGGACGAGTTCGCTGCCGAGCGAGGCGGGTCCGTGCATGCACTCGCTGCCGACCCAGACCTGGTCGGCCTGCGCGCCCGTGTTCATCGAGCGGGCCGCCACCGACACGTTGCTCTGCTGCCACGAGTGCAGCCGCGCCATCTCACCGGCGAAGTTCTCGCGCGTCCAGCGCAGCGCATCCTCGTTTGGGGTGTCGAACGGGTTGCCGCTCTCGTACAGCTGCGCCAGCCCGATGGCCGTCAGGCCGAACGACGAGGCAGCGCCGGCGGACGACCAGTCCTGCCCGATCTTCAGGTGGTTCGTCCACACGAGCACGAGCGGGAAGCTGCGCGCCTGACCGTCGCCCATCTGCTCGCCGAGCGGCAACACCGGTTCGTTTGCTGCGGCGCCCGCGATCATGCAGTTGGCCGGGCCGAAGCGCAGCGCGAAGTCGGTCGTTGGCACCGTCGTCGTGACCTGCGGGACCGACGGGTTGCTCGCCGTCACAACGAGCTCGCCGAACGCGAACGCCGGCGTATCGCCGTACCACCTCGTCCACAAGTCGGCCCACAGCATCGGCCCGGCCTTGGCGCGCAGGTGGCATGTGTAGGCCGCGCCGTCGACCGCCGCGGCGACGAACGCGAAGCGCTGTCGCCCGATCGACGGGTCGCCGAAGAACGTCATGATGTCGGCGGGCAGCGGAGGCACGACGAACGCCCACGGTTCCGCCGTCCGTAGGTCCAGCCTCACGATCTCGCCGGGCTCGAGGTGGGCGCGTACGTCGATGACGCGGGCGTCACGGCCGATCGGTCGACCCAGCACGTAGTGGCACACCTGCGACGACGGGGATGCGTCCTTATGGACGACGCCGGCCTCGTGCGGGACGGGTCGATCGATCGTGCAGCGCACCCAGCCGTCGTAGGCGAGCGGCGAGTAGTTGCCCAAGTGGACGATCTGAGCCGGCAGCGCGGCGCAGAGCGCGAGAAGTGTCAGGAATCGTCTCATGTAGTTGCCCCTCCCGAGGCATCGTTGGTCTCGTCGGTCTCGATCTCGAAAAGCACCTCGCCGTCGCCGCGCGGCGCGCCGCGACGGCTGGCGACCTCGACGAACACGCTGTCGTCGATCTCGAGCGCGGTGCACACGCCGTCGATGCCTGACTTCATCCGCGCGTTCAGGTTGTCCCGGTCGTGGCGCTCGCGGTTGCGCGATCGCGCCGGCGGGCAGAACGTCATCCGGAGCCTCAGCGGCGGCCGCGGCAGGCGCTGACCCCGCTTCTGCTCGAGGGCCAGCAGCCAGCACGCCGTGCGGTAGCGCTTCTTCGCCCTCGAGACGACGGACCAGTGGTGTCGCTCGTTCGGCGAGAGCGTGGACTCGGGCCAGAGCAGGCGGAGGATCACGACCATCCCCAGCACCCGCAGTAGAAGCGGTCGAACGGTTCCTCGGGCCGCGAATCGAACTGCGGCAGCAGCGCCGAGCTCGGCTCCTCGGCCGCGCACGTGCGCAGGCCGCGCTGGCCGTAGCGGGACTGGTTCCGGACAACCTGGTGCCCGCTCGCGGTCGCGAGGCCGTAGTGCGTGCAGCGGGCTCGGCGATCGACTCGCCGGATGGAGCAGGAGTCGCACCATGCCCCTCCACCGGGACTGAGGCCTCCGCACTTCGGACACAGCTCCGGCGACCCGGGCGGCCTTGCGATCACGACGCCGCTCCCTTGCGCCGCGGCCGCGCCTTCGCCTTCTTCTTGCCCGCGGCCTTCTTGCCCGCCTTCTTGCCGGCAACCTTCCGCTCCGCGGCCGCGAGCCGCTTGTCGACAGCCTGGTAGCCGACGCCGAGCTCGCGGCAGATCGTGCGGAAGCTGTCGCTGTAGCCGACGGTGGACCAGACCTGGCTCGGTTGGTCGAGCGCGAGGAGCTCGAGCGCGAGCCCCTGCAGCTCGTGCGCCTTCATCGCCTTCAGCTTCGCGAGAGTCGCCTTCGGGATAGCGCCGTAGCCGCTCTTCGGCACGAGCTCGATGCCACGGCGCTTCCCGACCCGCTTCCTGCCGTCGCTGTGGTTGATCGCGATCTCGAGGACGAGGCGCCAGGCCGTCGCGGACGCGAGCTGCTCGGCCTGCTTGCCGACCAGCGGGGCAACCTCGTCGACGACCTTCATGCGGCGCGCGTGCGCCTTCCTCCGCTTCGTCTCCTGACTGCTCGACGAGCTTGAGCTGCGCGGCGACGGGCCGACCTTGTGCCCGTTGGCCTTCGCCGCGGCCAGCGCCTCACGACGGTCCCAGCGCTCGAGCGCCTCGCCGTCGCGACCCTGGATCAGGACCGTCTTCGGCTCGCGGCCGCGGCACATCGTCTTCCACTTCTTGTTGCCCGGCGAGTGCCAGTCCGTGTCGTCGGGGTTGACGTAGCGGCTGTCGTGCCGCGCGTCGAAGGCCGCCTTGCCCTCGATGACCTTGCCGTCCGCCTTCGCGACCTCGGCCTTCCGAACGGCCCACTGCGCCGCGGCCTTCTTCGCGAAGCACGCCGGGTCGGTGCAGACGTTCGAGCGCTCGTCCTTGTCGACGTCGTCGAACAGGCCGCGCAGGTTGCCCGTGCGCTTCGGACACGGGCCGCAGGCACCGACGCCCGGCACGAGCTCGGAGTCGGCCGTCGGGAACGGCGCGCTGCTGAGGTCGCATTGGAACTCCCGACGCACGAGGTCGACGGCGTTCCGGTAGGCGATCGGCCGGCCATCGAAGCCGCGCCTGGCGATCTCGGCCGCGGCCTTCTCCGCCAGCTTCGGATCCGGGATGCGCGCCACCAGGACCGCGTGGCTCGTCTCAAGCCTCCCGGCGAGGAACAGCTTCTGCACCTTCGCCGGAAGCTCGGCCAGCTTCATGCGCTGGTAG
>JAGQRB010000376.1 GCA_020425925.1 Planctomycetota bacterium | reverse complement strand
ATCGCGACCCCGCCGCCGCTGCCGCGACGCCGCCATCGGAAGAGTGCCGCCGGCATGCTCGGCATCCTGCCGACGATCCTGGTCGTGATCGCCGTGCTGATGCTGCTCGGCACGTTCTCGCGGCGCGAGGCGCGGCTGCGCGGTCGCAACCAGGCGACGCGCGCCGACTACGTCGCCGAACGCGAGCTGTCGCGGCCCGGCGGTCTCGAAGGCCGCCTCGACGAGTTCGTCGCCGCGGCGCAGCGTCGGGTGCAGACGGCGATGCGGCGGTGTGAAGCGCCGGAGCTGCGCGAGTTGCGTTTCGCCGACGTCGCGGCGCCAGGGGACATGCCGGCCTACGTCCACCTGGTCGAGGGTCTGGCGGAGGCCGCGGCGTTCTCGGCCGGGCACGCCGCCAAGCTCGAGCGCTACGGCCGGCCGGTGTTCCTCGCCGCGGTCGCGCTGCTGCAGAGCTACGACTACGACGACCCCGGCGACTGTCGCTGCGCGGCGCACACCACCGATCTGCTGGCGCACCTGACCGGGCTGTCGGGGCTGCGTTTGCGCTGGAGCGGCGCCGAGCCCGCGGCCGGTGACACCTGCGGCTACCGCGTGTATGCCGACGCCTGGCGCGAGCTCGCCGAGACCTTCGCGACCACCGACGCGGACTACGAGCGCCTGCTCGCGGCCAAGGGGCACGGGCGTGGCTGACGCAGCGCTCGGCGGCCCGGCGACGGGCGCGTTCGAGTTGGTCTGCGCCGCCGAGGTCGAACGCCGCGGCCTCGAAGACCTCGAGGTGACCGTGCTCGGCGTCGGCAAGGCGGCGGCCGCGCTCGGGCTCGCGCTGGCGATGCAGGCGCGTGCGGTGCGGCCGGCGGGCATCCTGCTGTTCGGCGTGGCCGGTGCGTTCCGGGCGTCGGGACTCGAACCCGGAGCGCTCTGTGTCGTCGGCGAGGATCGCTTCGGCGACGAAGGGGTCGCGACCGAGGACGGCTTCGCCGACCTCGCCGAACTCGGGCTCGGCGATGTCGGGCCGTTCGTCCTGCCGCCGGCGCTGGCGGCGCAGGCGGCCCAACGACTCGCCGTGCCGGTCGTGAGTGGGGTCACGGTCAGCACTTGCAGCGGCAGCGAGGGTGCGGCCGCCGCGATCGCCGGTCGCACTGCAGCCGCGGTGGAGACCATGGAGGGCGCCGCGGTCGCGCTGGCGTGCCAAAGGCTCGGGCTGCCGCTGCTGCATGTGCGCGCGATCAGCAATTGGACCGGCGATCGCGCGCGCGGGGGGTGGGACCTGCCGACCGCCGTCGAGCGGGTGCAGGCGGCGGTGCGCGCGCTGCACGCGCGCTGAGACCGTCGGGCGTCCGGATTGCCGGTGTGGCTACCGGTGCAACGCGACCGAGCCGTGCACGGTGCCACCGCCCGCTGTGTCTTCGAGCTCGATCTCGAGCCAGAAGCGGCTGTCCTTCGGCAACGGGTCCGGCACCTCGACGTGGCCGTGCATCTTGGTGTCGAGCGCCTTCTCGAGCTTGCCCTTGCGCGAACCGGCGCCGGTCTCGATCCCGATCCAGGCGCGCGTCGCCATCGGCAGCGGCTTGCCAGCGGGGAACATCGCATCGACCGCGACTTCGCCGCCGGCCGTGATCTCGCCGAACTGGGTGATCTCGACCTTGGCGTCGCCGACCGTCAGCGTGCCGAGCGCGTGCGGCGTGCCGTGGCCGTCACCGTCTTCGTCGCCGTGGTCGTCGTGGCCGCCGTCGGCGTGACCGTGATCGTGGTCGTGGGCTTCCCCGGTGCAGGCAGGAGCGAACGCGAACACCGTGAGCAGGGTGAGGAGGGGGAATCGGAGCTTCATGACGGGTAGGAACGGCGGAAGAACAGTGCGAAACCGGCCGGAACCAGGATGAGGTTCAGGAACGTCGACGAGAATAACCCGCCGAGCACGACGACGGACAGCGGCGCCAGGATCTCGCTGCCCGGCTCGCCGGCCGCGAACGCCAGCGGCAGCAGGCCGAGCGCCGCGGTCAGCGCCGTCATCAGGATCGGGACCAGCCGCTCGCGGGCGCCGCGCACCACCGCCTCGTCGAACGGCACGCCTTCGGCGAGCAGGTCGAGGTAGTGCCGCACCAGCAGGATGCCATTGCGGGCCGCGATCCCGAACAGCGTGATGAAGCCGACCATGCTGGCGATCGACACCACCGGTTCCTGGTAGGTCGTCGAGCCGAGCCCGAACAGCGCCAGCGTGTTGGTGAAGACGTTCGGCGACTCGAACAGGTAGATCGCACCGATGCCGCCGAGCAGTGCCAGCGGCAGGTTGACCATCACCAGCAGCGCGGCCTTCAGCGAGGCCAGCGCCTGGGTCAGCAGCACGAGCATCACCAGCACGACGAGGCCGCCCATCCAGAGGATCGTGCGACTCGCCGAGCGCTGGGCCTCGAACTGGCCGCCGAAGTCGACGTCGTAGCCGGCGGCGTGCACCGCCGGCGTCACGCGCGCGCGCAGCTCGGCGACGACCTGACCGAGGTTGTAGCCGTCGGCGATGTTGCACGAGACCGTCGCCTTGCGTCGGGAGTTCTCGCGCGCGATCAGGTTGGAGGTGCGCTCGAGCTCGACGTCGGCGACGTCGCGGAGCCGCACGCGCGCGCCGCTCGGGCTCTGCAGTAGCAGGTCGCCGACCTGGTCGAAGCGTTCGCGTTCGTCGGGGTGCAGGCGGACCGTGAGCGCAATCCGGCGCCCGTCCTGGTTGATCTCCGCGACGGTCGCACCGAGCAGCGCGGCCTCGAGCTGTTCGGCGGCGTCGCGCGGCGTCAGGCCGGCGGCCGAGAGATCGCGCGGGCGGTAACGCACCGGCAGCGAGGTGATCAGGATCTCGCGGTTGGCGTTGACGTCGCGGGTGCCGGGCACCGATTTCGCGATCGCTTCGACCTTCTTGGCGAGCCGACGGAGTTCGGCGAGGTCGGCGCCGCGGATGTCGATCGCGACCGCCGCCGGGGTGCCCGAGAGCACGTGTGACAGCCGGTGCTCGATCGGCTGGCCGACCTGCGTCGTGATCCCGGGCACGCTCGCGAGCACGCGATCGATCTCGGCGCGCACCGCGTGCTTGCCGTAGCGGGGTGCGACGACGACCTCGACCTCGGAGCTGCTGACCGGCTCGGCGTGTT
>JAGQRB010000375.1 GCA_020425925.1 Planctomycetota bacterium | reverse complement strand
CGGCGGCGGTGTCGTGCAGGTCTCGCGGGGCGGTGCGCAAGTGGTCGGATCATGCCAGCGGTGACCGTGCGGGTCACTGACAAGGCGCCGTTACGACGTTTCGCGTGCGAATGAGGCCCGGCGGTGCCACTGCGGGTGGAGGATCCCGGTGCAATCACCGCACGACACCCTGTTCCGCTTCACGTTCTGCCATGCCGTGCACGCCGCGAGCTGGCTCCGTCGCATCGCGCCCGGCCGGGTGCGGCGAGCGATCGACTGGGCAACGCTCGTGCCCGCGAACGAGCGCCTGCCTGGGCCACGGCTCCGGCCGCACTTCGCGGATCTCGTCTTCGCCGCGGACCGCCGCAGCGGCGGACGCCCCATCCTGCTGCTCGTCGAGCACAAGAGTCGGTTCGAAGCCGGCCTCGAACGCCAGCTGCTGCGCTACGCGGTGCTGCTGCAGCATGGCTGGCGACAGCGCGACGACGTGGTGCCCGAGGTGCTCGGGTTCGTCCTGTTGCACGGCGAACGCGGTGCACCTGGGTCGCAGGCGGCGCAGCCCCGCAACCCGTCGCCGACCGACGTCCCGGCGGCCTTCGAACGCTGGCGCGAGCTGCTCGCTGCCGTCGATCGCACCGAGGCTCCGCCCCATACCCCTCCGCTCGGCCGTGACGCCGTCGAGGCCATCGGCTGGTATGCTCTGGCCGTCACCGACGTCACGCCCGAAGCGCTGAGCGACACCTTCGCCCGCATCCTGCATCGACCCGAGGACACGATCATGAGCACGCTCGAACGCACCTACCAACAGGGCAAGAACGAAGGCAAGGCAGAAGGCAAGGCAGAAGGCAGAGCCGAAGCCCTGCTGCGCCTGCTGCACAAGCGCTTCGGACCGGTCGATCCTGCGTCCGAAACCCGCGTGCGCCGCGCCACGATCGCCGACCTCGATCGCTGGACCGATCGGGTGCTCGACGCTGCGACGCTCGCGGGCGTGCTCGCCGACTGAGCGCAGGATTCCGCGCCGGGATCGGAAACGCCGTCCCCCCCTCGGTCACTAACCTGCAGCGACCGACCGTCGGCCCGACGAGTGACACTTCGGGCGAGGAAGTGAAGCAAGACGTGGCAGCCAAGGACGGGGCCGGCAGTCGGTCGCCCTTCTCCCGGCTCTCTACTGCGAACCTCAGAGGTTCTGGTAGTTCGGCCCGCCGCCGCCCTCGGGCACCACCCAGTCGATCACCTGGTAGGGATCCATGATGTCGCAGGTCTTGCAGTGCACACAGTTGCTGGCGTTGATCTTGAGGTCGATGCCGTGCTTGGCACCGGCCCTCTCCTCCATCTCGTAGACCGCCGCGGGACAGAAGTGCTGGCACGGGTTGCCGAACTCCTCGACGCAGCGCGTCGAGCACAGGTCGGGCTCGCGCACGACGAGGTGGCACGGCTGATCCTCCTCGTGCATCGTGCCCGAGGCGTAGACCGAGGTCAGCTTGTCGAACGTCAGCACACCGTCCTCGGGGAGTTTCTCGGGCTGCGGCTTGCCGTCGGCGCCGAAGTACTCGGACACCTTCTGCATGTAGCTGTGCCCGGCGCGGCTCTCGAGCCCGTCCGACCAAAGCGTTCCCTTGCCAGAGAAGAGCTGCGCGAAGCCGGCGTTGACCAGCCCGCTGAGCCGACCCTTGTGGAAGCCCTGGTGGAAGTTGCGGCACTTCCAGAGCTCGTCGTGCACCCAGTCCTTGTCGAGCCGTGCCTTGTAGTCCGCGGTCTTGGCCGCCGAGAAGTCGCCGGCCTTCAGGCATTCGAACGCGGTCTGGGCCGCGAGCATGCCGCTGCGCAGCGCCAGATGGATGCCCTTCAGCCGCATGCTGTTCATGAAGCCGCCGCTGTCGCCGGCGATCAGGAAGCCCTCGCCGTGAAGCCGCGGCTGCGAGTAGAGCCCGCCCTCGGGCAGCGACTTGGCGCCGTAGTGCAGCATCTTGCCGCCGCGCAGGAACGCGGCGATCTTCGGGTTGAGCTTCATGCGCTGCAGCTGGCGATGGCCGTCCATCGTCGGATCGGGGCCATCGAGGCCGACGACGAGGCCGACCGAGACGAGGTTCTTGCCATCGCCGGTCGCGCCCATGCCGTAGACCCAGCCGCCGCCGAACGTCTTGCTGTCGAGCGGGTAGCCCATGGTGTGCACGACGAGCCCGGGCGCACATTGCCCGGCCGGCACTTCCCAGACCTCTTTGACACCGATGCCGTAGACCTGCGGGTTCTTGCCCTGCAGCCCGAGATCGTTGACGAGCTTCTTGGTCAGCGAACCGCGGCTGCCCTCGCACAGCACGACGAGCTTGCTGGCGAGGATGCCGCCGGGCTCGTAGTTGCCCTTCTTCTCACCGTGCTTGTCGACGCCTGAATCGGCCAGCTGCACGCCGGTGACCTGGTCGCCATCGCGCCGGAGGACCGCACCCGGGAAGCCGGGGAACACCTGCACACCCTTCTGTTCGGCGACCTGTCCGAGCCAGCCGACGAACTTGTTCAACGAGATTACGAAGTTGCCGTGGTTCTTCAGCGGCGGCGGCGTGATCGGCAGCTTGTAGCCGCCCTTCGCGGTCAGCCAGAGCGCGTAGTCGGTGTGGACCTCGGCCTCGAGCGGCGGCTTGGGGTCCATTTCGCGCCAACCCGGCAGCAGGGCGTCCATGCCCTTCGGATCCATGACCGCGCCCGACAGCGAATGCGCGCCGAGTTCGGCGGCTTTTTCGATCAGACAGATTTCCGGTGCGAGCGCTTCGCCAGCGCCCGAACGCTCGACCTCGGCGTTGTGAGCGGCCACGAGATCGGCCAGGTGGATCGCCGTGGCAAGGCCCGCAGGGCCCCCGCCGACGACGACGACGTCGAAATCCATCACATCGCGTTCGGTCATGAGAAGTTCATCCGGTCTGCACTTGGTAACCGCAATGCCGCATCACACTACAGAATGTCGCCACGACGCATGCAACTTCCCATGCGTCCTGGCGTTCAAAGGGCAGGGCAAATAAGCCCCACCAGAACCCGCAGGAACCGGTCATGAAGCGCTCCTACTCACTTCCCGAAGCCAACGAGGCCATCAAGCTGGTCGGCGCCATCGCCGGCGAGTGGCTCGAGCGTCGAGAGCAGCGCCGGGTCCTCGATCGCCGCCGCCGGCAGCTCGAAGAGGTCTCGACGCCCGAAGGGCTGCGCGACGAGCTCGCGGAGCTGGACGCGCGCATCTGGGAGCACGACGAGGGCGTCGCGCGCTGCCGCCAGGAGCTCGAGGATCTCGGCATGACGGTGTTCCGCGCCAACCCGCTGACGATCCACATCCCGGGCAGCAGCAAGAACGGCCCGGTGGTGTTCTGCTGGCAGGAGGGCGAAGGCCACAACGTGTGCTACGGCCACCCGGTCGGTGAGGAACGCGAGCAGCGACGGCCGCTGAAGGTCAAGTCGCGCGAGGCGTAGCGGGCCGGCCGTCAGAGCCGCTCGACGGTGAACTGGACGCCGGGCATCTGCTTCGCCAGGACCTCCCCGACGAACAGCGGGCTGGTCGTGCCTTCGCGAAACCGGACGTATCGGAGCGTCTTCGCCGCCGCCAGCCCGCGCGCTCCCCGTCCCTGGAGGTGGCAGCGCAGGAGCGTCAGGTTCGCCAGCGCGGGCACCTGCGCGACCGCGGTCAGGTCCTCGGAGGTACCCTGCTCGAGGGACACATCGGTGAGGTGGATCGCCGACGCGAGCGCGGCGCGCACTTCGGCCGGCATCGGGAACTCGTAGCGCAAGGTCCGGATCGGCAGGCCGCGGATGAGTTCGGCCTGCGCCGCGGCGACGTCGTTCGAGATCGCCGGGAGGTTCGGCGGCAGTGCGCCGAGCCTGAGCTCTTCGAGGTTCTCGAACCGCGTCGCCGCGCGCACGACCGCGGCCTCGGCGTCGGGACACGCCGTCAGACCGACGCGGCGCAGGCCCGGCGGCAGGGCCTGAATCGCCGCGGCCGACACGACGCAGGTCTCGAGCGCGATCGAATCGAGCAGCGGCAGGTCACCGAGCGCCACAGCGAGACCTTCGGTCAGGCCATCGGAGTCGTCGGCCGGAAACCACCCCAACCGTTCCGCCGCGGGCTGCGGCCCGAGGCCGCGGAGCGTGAGTCGCCGCAGGCCGTGCAGCGCGCGCAGCTCACGAAGCGCGCTCTCGCGGCAACCCCCGACCCGCTCGAGCGTCAGCGTCTGCAGGTGCGGCAGGTCGGAGAGTGCGCGGATCGCCGCGGCCTCGGTGCTGCCGCCGACGAGCGTGAGGCCGACCAGCCCGCCGATCGCGCCGAGCGCTGCGACGTCGTCGGGTCGGAACGGCCGTTGCAGCTCGAGCGTGAGAAACCGCAGCGCGGGCAGCGCACCGAGACCGCGCAGCGTCACAGGACCCATCGTCGGCTGCAGCGGCAGCCGCAGGACCTCGAGTTCGCGCAGCTCCGCGAGCGGAGCGAAGAACCCGGCGTCGTAGTCGCGTTCGGCCGGCAGCTCGCGCAGCTCGAGAACCTGGACGTCCGCAGCCGCGGCGAGCGGCCGAAGTTCATCGTTCGCGAGGGACAACCAGGTCCAAACGATCGAACGGTGTTCCGCGGCGATCCCGCCGCAGCCCTTCGCCGTCCGGGTGGGCCAGGGGTCAGGCGGATCGAGACCGGTCGGCTGCTGCGCGACGGCGCCGACGGCAGCGAGCGCAATCGCCGCGACGAACTGAAGCCGCTGAGGGACGCGAGCTGCCATGCCGGGATGATCTCACAGGTCGAAGGTGACGGCGACTCCCGGCAGCAGGCTGGTGACCGCGGCGCGATCGGCGTTGCAGTAGACCATCCGCAACTCGCGCAGCGCCTTCGCGGGCCGCAGCGGCGCGAGGTCGTCGGCGTGCACGCGGCACTGGTTCAGCGTGAGCCGGGTCAGCGCGGGCACGGCCGCAACCGCGCTGACGTCGGTCGCGCCGCTGCGGATCAGCTCGACGACCGCGAGCTGTCCGGCGTCGGCCAGGGCAGCGGCAACTTCTTCGTGCAGGCCGTAGTCGGAGCGCAGCTCGCGGATCGGCAGGTCTCGCACGAGCTCGGCCTGGGCGCGCGCCACGGCACGCTGGTCGGGCAGGTCGCGCGGTGGTTCGGCATCCGCCGCGCGGGGCCGCCCGAGTTGGTCGTTGAGGTCTTGCGCCCGGTCGAGGCGCAGCAGCTCGAGCTCACCGAAACGCGCGATCGCACGCACGACCTCGGCGTCGGCATCGGGACACCCGGTGAGCCCGAACGCGCGCAGCCCGACCGGCAACGCCTGCAGCGCCGCCGGGGTGACGGCACAGGCCTCGAGCCAGACGTCTTCGAGCAGCGGCAGCTCGGCGAGCGCCCGCGCGATGTCCGCCGTGAAGCCAGCCGAGTCTTCGGCAGGTTGCCAGCCGAACTCGGTCGCAACCGGTTGCGTCCCGAAACCGACGAGGATGAGGCGGCGCAGGCCGTGCGCACCGCGCAGCTCACGCAACGTCGCCGCGGTGCAACCTGGCAGTCGTTCGAGGCGCAGCGCCTGCAGATGCGACAGATCCGACAGCGCGCGCATTGCCGCAGCGTCGACGGCGACAGCCCCGAGATCCCCAGCTCCGAGATTCTGCGCCTCGAGACCGAGGCTCACGAGCCCGTGGATCTCACCGAGCGCGGCGACGTCGGCGACGGTGAGCGGCCGCTGGAGATCGAGCGAGAGGAACCGGAGATGTTCCAGCCCGCGGAGCTCACGCAGCACCTCCGTTCCCATTGCCGCGGGGACCACGACGCGGAGCACCTCGAGTTGGGCCAGCGGAACGAGCGGCGCGAAGAAGCCGGCACGGCAAGCACGGCCGGGCTTGACCGCGAAGACGCGCAGGTTCTGCAGACGCTCGTAGCGGGAGAGCGGTGAGAGATCGCCGTCGCCGAGCTGGAACATCAGGCTCTGGGTCGCGACGGCCGGTGGCGCGCTACCCGACTGCCAGAACAAGATCGGCAGCGGCTGCGGGGGCTCGAGCGATTCGGGATCCTGGGCCTCGACACGATCGGCCGCCGCGCTCGCGAACGCGACGGCAAACGTGATCGCGAGTCCGAACAGCGCCACAGCCGCCGCGAGCCAGAGCCGGCGCGGAGACCCGCGCCCGGCGCCCGGCTCGGCAACCGCCTCGACCGATACCCCGAGCACCTCGGCGAGCTCGGCGTCGAACAACCGTTCTTCCGCGGCTCTCATGCCCCCCTCCCGACCGCGAGCCGCCGCTCGACACAGCGTTTCAACGCGTCGCGCACCCGCCGCAACGCCGACTTCACGCCTTCGGGCCGCAGTCCGAACTCCGCCGCGAGCGCGCCGCGGTCGATGCCGTCGCGGTAACGCGCATCGAGCAGACGGCGGCTCTGTGCCGGCAGGCCGTCGACGCACTCCTGCAGCGCCGCCACCCGCTCGTGGCCATCGCCGTCGCCGTCGCCGCAGCGCTCGCGCCACACCTGATCGGCGAGTTCGACCTCGCGCCGCCGCCGAGCACTCGCCCGTTCGCGCAGCACGAGGTTCTTGCCGATCGCACGCAGGAACGCACCGAACGCGGCTTCGCCGCGGTCCTCCGGCCGCTTCTCGAGCGCGATCACGAACGCGTCCTGCACGAGATCGTCGAGCCGGTCGGCGTGCGCACCGAGCACGTAGAGATAGCGCCGCAACATCGCGGCGGCGCGCGGCGCGAGCCGGGGTTGGTGTCGGTTCACGGGCAGCAGAGCGGCGTCCATGGTCGGGAGAAGATCAACCGGGTGCGTGCTCGGGGTCGAGAAATCCGCCGCCGCGGGTACCCTGCCGGCGTCGATGTTCCACTGCGTCATCCTCTTCGCGCTCAAACCCGGGATCTCGCTCGACCGCGTCCGCAGCGCGCGCGAGGCGCTGCAGGACCTCGTCGAGACGATGCCCGGCGTCGAACACCTGACGGTGACCCACAACGTCGCGGCCGAGCGTTCGGGCTTCAACCTCGTGCTGTTCTCGGCTTTCGAGAACCAGAACGCCTGCGAGATCTTCCTGCGCCACCCCGAATACGTGCGTATCCGCGACGAGGTGCTCGGCCCGCTGGTCGACCAGCGGCTGATGGTCCAGGGCAGCGACGAGACGCCCGCGTAGCCAGCCGCGGCAGGCGCCGCTTGAAAGCGCGGCGCCGCCGGCTGGAATGCGTCGATGAGCCAAGTGAAACGTGTCGCGGTCACCGGCGCCGCCGGGCAGATCGGTTACTCGCTGCTGCCGATGATCGCCGAGGGCGGCATCTTCGGTCCCGGGGTCGAGATCGCGCTGCAGCTGCTCGAGGTCACGCCGGTGCTGCCGGCGCTCGAGGGTGTGCGCATGGAGCTCGAGGACTGCGCGTTCCCGCTGCTGCGCAGCGTCGCCTGCTCGGACGATCCGAAGGTCGCGTTCAAGGACGCCGACCTCTGCCTGCTCGTCGGCAGCAAGCCGCGCGGCCCCGGCATGGAGCGCAAGGACCTGCTGCAGGACAACGGCAAGATCTTCATCGGCCAGGGCCGCGCGATCGCCGAGGCCGCGGGTCCCGACGTGCGCGTCGTCGTCGTCGGCAACCCCTGCAACACGAACTGCCTGATCGCGATGCACAACGCGAAAGGGGTACCGGCGGAGCGCTTCACCGCGATGACGCGGCTCGACCAGAACCGCGCCAAGGCGCAGCTCGCGCTGAAGGCGAAGAAGCACTGGTCCGAGGTCAAGAACGTCACGATCTGGGGCAACCACAGCAACACCCAGTACCCCGACTGGCACCACGCGACGATCGCGGGTCAGGCGGCGGCGGCGGCGGTGAACGACGAGGCCTGGCTGCAGGGCGAGTTCCTGAAGACGGTGCAGGAGCGCGGCAAGGCGATCATCAACGCGCGCGGCAAGTCGTCGGCGATGTCGGCGGCGAAGGCGGCGTGCGACCACGCCAGGAGCCTCTACCACAAGACCGGCACGGACGACTGGGCCTCGCTCTGCGTCGTCAGCGACGGCAGCTACGGCACACCCGAGGGCGTGATCAGCGGCTTCCCGTGCACCACCGACGGCAACGGCAACTGGTCGATCGTCCAGGGCCTCGCGATGAACGACTTCAGCAGGCAGAAGGCGGGCATCAGCTGGAAGGAGCTCGAGGAAGAGCGCGAGATGGTCAAGGACCTGCTCGGCAGCTGACGCCCCGACCACAGCCATGATCGTCGCGATCGCGGTCACCGCCGCCCTCGGCATCGCGATGGGCGCGATCAACAACCTCGCCGGCGGCGCCGGCGTGCTCGGGCTGATGGCGTTCGAGTATCTCTGGCACCTGCCGCTCGCCGAGGCCAACCCATCGACCCGGCTGGCGGCAATCGCGATCGGCTCGTTCGCCGCGCTCGGGTTCCTGCGCGCCGGCCACCGCATCCCGGCGCGCGCGTGGCTGCAGGCGCTCGGCGCGGTGCCGGGTGCGCTGGTCGGCAGCCAGCTCGCGACCGCGCTCGACGATCTGGTGTTCCGGCTCTACCTGACCGCCGTGCTGGTGCTGCTCTTGATCCAGCAGCTCTGGCCGCGCGCGACCGAGGTGACACCGAAGCCGCGGCCGGTGTGGGTCTCGCTGCTCGGGTGCTTCCTGATCGGCTTCCACATGGGCTACGCCCAGGTCGGCACCGGCCTGGTCGCGACGCTGGTGCTGGTCGGGCTCTACGACAAGAACCTCGTCGCCGTGCTGGCCGCCAAGAGCGCGATCGTGATCGCGACCTCGATCACCAGCGTCGCGGTGTTCGTCTCGGCCGACGCGATCGTCTGGCCGCCCGCGATCGCGCTCGCGGTCGGTTGCGGCGCGGGCAGCTACCTCGCCAGCCACTGGGGCGTCAAGAAGGGTGCAGGCGCGATCCGGCGCATCGTCGTCGTGATCGCGGTGCTCTGCCTGCTCGACCAGCTGCGTCACATCGTGCTCGCGCTGATCTAGCGCACACGGCTCACGACCCGGCGGCGCGGGCCATGCTGCGATCGTGCAGCGGCCGCAGCAGCAGCTGTGCGAGCAGCGCGCCCGACAGCGCCATCGTCATGTCCCACTGCGCGTCCCACGGGTCGCCCTGCATGCCGAGCCACTCGGGTCCGGCTTCGGGGTAGAACAGCAGCACGACCGCCATCTCGAGCAGCTCGTAGGCGGCGCTGAATCCGAGGCAGCAGCCGGCCACGAGCCAGAACACCGTGCCGCCCGGCGCCATCGACCGGCGTCGGATCAGCCACTCGCGCAGCAGGATCGCGGGCACGAACCCCTGGAAGAAGTGTCCCAGGCGATCGACCGGGTTGCGCTCGAGTCCGAGCAGATCCATCAGGGCGTGTGGGAACGGCACCTCGGCGAACGTGTAGCGCCCACCGAGGCACTGGATGAAGAAGAACCAGGTCAGCAGCACGTAGGCCAGATCGCTGAACCGGAAGAACCGACGCCGCAGCGCGAACACGACGAGGATCGCGGCCATCGGCAGCACCTCGAACGCCCAGGTCGCCTTGTCGGCGGCGCCGATGCCCGACCAGACCGCGAGCGCGACGCAAACGAGCATCAGCACGGAGAACAGAGTGGAGCGCTGGCGCGACGCGGCGGGCGAAGCCATGGGATCGACCCGACGATAGCACGCGCGCGCGCCTGGCCTATCCTCAGCGCATGAGCCGCCACGTCGTCATCACCGGTGCGAGCTCGGGCATCGGCCGAGCCTCTGCGCAAGCGTTCCACCGCCTCGGAGACCGCCTCTCGCTCGGCGCACGCCGCCACGAGCGGCTCGCGGGCATCGCCGACAACGCGTTCTGCAGCGCGCTCGACGTCACCGAGCCGGCGAGCGTCACGCAATTCCTCGAGGGGGCGCTCGCGGCCCACGGCCCGATCGACGTGCTGATCAACAACGCCGGCCTCGCGCGCGGCACCGAGAAGATCGCCGAGGGCACCGGCGCGGCGTGGCGCGAGATGATCGAGACCAACGTGCTCGGCCTGCTCGAAATCACCCGCCGCGCGCTGCCGGCGATGATCGAACGCAAGCAGGGCCACGTGATCGTGATCGGCTCGATCGCGGGCCACATCGCCTACCCCGGCGGCGGGGTCTACTGCGGCAGCAAGCGCGCGCTGCAGTCGATCTGCCAGGCGATGCGCATCGAGACGCTCGGCACCGGCGTGCGCGTCACCAGCGTCGATCCCGGCATGGTCGAGACGGAGTTCTCGGTGGTCCGGTTCTCGGGCGACGAAGACCGTGCAGCCAAGGTCTACGACGGCGTGCGGCCGCTGACCGCCGACGACGTCGCCGAGTGCATCGTGTTCGCCGCGACCCGCCCGCCGCACGTCAACCTCGACGACATCCTGATCATGCCGACCGATCAGGCGACGCCGTTCCACGTGCACCGCGAATCGAGCTGAACCGACGGCTGCCGGGACGCTACGCTGCCAGGATGCGCATCCGCCTGTTCCTGCCGGCGCTGCTCGCGGTCGGCGTCGCGATCTACTTCTGGCAGACCGCGCCGAACCAGAACGTGCCGGCCTGCACCTGGCGCATCGGCAGCGGCACCGAGTTCCGCCAGGCCAAGGCGAACTTCGAGGAGCTGCCGCCCGGGACGCCGCTGCGGCTGTCGCTGGTCCTGAGCGAGCCGCGCCACGTCTACGTCTTCGCCCACAGCGACGAGGACGGCACGATCCTGATGTTCCCGTCGGTCGACCTGAAGTCGAACTGCAGCAACCCGCTGCCCGTCGGCCGCACCGTGCTGCCAGGCGAGCTCGAGGGCACGGGCGAGTCGGGGACCAAGGAGCTGGCATGGACCACGCGCCCCGGCCTGCTCGCGGTCGCGACCTACATCGTCGTCGCCTCCGACCACCCGGTCGCCGAGCTCGACGAGCTGCTGCCGAAGGTGCGGCGCTGGACCAACACCGTGTTCCCCGACGGCTCGATGGCGGTGACCAAGCCCACCGCCGGCGAGCAGGTGTCCGCGGGTCCGCACCAGCCGATCCCGCCCGGCCTGCTGCGCGACGCGGCCGCGATCGGCAGCGTCGACACCGGCCCGTACGGGCCGATGAAGCCCGCGCACGGCTACGAGGGTGTCTTCACCGCCAGCTGGAAGGTCCGCGAGGAGAAGGGCCACGAGGCCGCGAGCCCGATCCCGGGGTTGCCGAACCCCGCGCTGCCGAACCTGCCGAAGGCGCCGCCGCCGGTGGTGCAGCCGACGAAGAAGTAGCCGCGCCTCCGTCCGATCTCAGCCGGCCGGAGCGTCGGCCTGCATGCCGTCCTCGACCGCGGCGCAGAGCACGTGCACGCAGACCAGATGGCACTCCTGGATGCGCGCGGTGTTGGCCGACGGCACCATGATCGCGACCTCGGCCTCGGCGACCGCAGCGCCGCGCTTCTCGCCGCACAGCAGCGCGGTGCGGATGCCGAGCCGCCGGGCCACCTGCATCGCGGCGACGACGTTCTTGCTGCCGCCCGACGTCGTGATCCCGATCAGCAGATCGCCGGCCCGCCCGATCGCCTCGACCTCGCGCGCGAACACGTGCTCGTAGCCGGCGTCGTTGCCGATCGCGGTAAGGCTCGGCACCTGGTGGCCGAGCGCGATCGCGGCGTAGGGCCGGCGCTGCTTCTGCTCGAACCAGCCGACGAGCTCACCGGCGGCGTGCGCCGCGTCGCACGAGCTGCCGCCGTTGCCGCAGAGCAGGATCTTGCCGCCGGCCCGCAGGGTGCCGAGCGCGAGTGCGCAGAGCGCCTCGAGATCGGGCAGGCACTGCGCCAGGAAGCGCTGCTTGGTCGCGATGCTGTCCTCGACCGACCGGCGCATCTTCGCCGCGGCCACGTCCGAACCGTCGTTGGTCACCGGCGCGATGCTACTGCCGCGCGGCGGCCAGCGCGCCGTCGATGTCGGCGCGATGCCCCAGCGCCGCGAGCGCGTCGCCGAACGCCGCGAGCGCGCGCAGCACGTTCGGCCG
>JAGQRB010000374.1 GCA_020425925.1 Planctomycetota bacterium | reverse complement strand
GCACGCCCGGGCCGTCGTCGACGACGGCGAAACGGATGCAGCTCGCGGATTCCTCGAGCTCGATCGCGACGGTGCCGCCGCGCGGCGCGAACTTCAGCGCGTTGCCGACGAGGTTGAGCGCGACCTGCAGGAAGCGGCGATCGTCGGTGTGGACCCGGACGCCGATGTCGACGCTGGGGAGCGCGAGCCGGATGCCGCGGTCGCTCGCCGCCAACCGAACGACCCGCCGCAGCTCGTCGAGCAGGTCGGCGACGCGGTGCGCGCCGCGCACGAGCCGTAGCCGACCGGCGTCGAGCGCGGCGTCGTCGAGGATGTCGCCGATCAGGTAGTCGAGATGCAGCGCGGCGGCGGTGGCGCCTTCGATCAGCTCGCGCGATTCGGCGGCCGAGACGCTGCCGAGCTTCAGCAGCTCGAGGGTCGCCAGAATCGAGGTGAGCGGTGTCCGGAGATCGTGCACCGTGTCGGCCAGACTCGGCGCCGAGACCGGCCCTTCTGCGGTCGTTGAGTTCATGTGGATCCTTTGCCTGCTGCGCGTTCGCAGCCCCCGCTTTCGGGGCCTGGGCACAGTCGTGATCGACCGGCCTCCGCCGTCGGGGTGATCGCGGGTGCCGGCTTCGTCTCAGCGCGGGATTGCGCCTCCCGCCGGCGTCGCCGAGCATTGCGCGCAATCGATGAACGCGCCGCTCCGTCATTGCTTCGTCATCGCGCTGCTCGGCGTGCTCGCCGCCTGCGCCGGCGTGCCGGCGGTCGCCCGTGCGAAGTCCGGTTGCGAGCTGTTCGTGCTCGGGATCGCGCAGGACGGCGGCTTGCCGCATTTCGGCTGCGAGCGACCGTGCTGCGTCGAGGCGCGCCGTTCCGGCCGGGTGCTCTATCCCGCGAGTCTCGGGGTCTGCGATCGCGACGCCGGCAAGCTCCTGCTGATCGAGGCGACGCCGCGGGTCGAGGAGCAGGTCGCGCGGCTCCACCGGCTGGCCGGAATCCGCGGGCGCGGACGCGACCCGATCGATGCGTTGCTCGTGACCCACGCGCACATCGGGCACTACCTCGGGCTCGCCTGGTTCGGTCGCGAGGTCGCCTCGACCCGGCGCGTACCGGTGTTCTGCTCGCCGCGTTTCGCCGCGTTCCTGCGCCAGCACGGTCCGTGGCGCCAGCTCGTCGAGCTCGACCAGATCGCGCCGCAGCCGTTCGAGCCCGGTGTCGCGTTTTCGCCGTGGCCGGGCCTCTCGGTCACGGCCGTGCCGGTGCCGCATCGCGACGAGTTCTCGGACACGATGGCCTACCGGCTCACCGGCCGCGAACGCACCGTGCTGTTCGTCCCCGATGTCGACGCCTGGGAACGCGAGCCGGGGTTGCTCGCGCGCCTGCTCGACGGCGTCGACGTCGCCTACCTCGACGGCACGTTCTATGACGGCAGCGAGCTGCCCGATCGCAACCTCGCCGAGATCCGTCATCCGTTGATGACGCGCACGATGGCGCTGCTCGCCGAGGTCGCGCGGGCGCGGCCCGGCGCGCTGCGGTTCGTGCACCTCAACCACACCAACCCGGCGCTGCACGATGCGGCGCTGCGCCGCGACATCGAGGCGCGCGGGTTCCGGATCGCCGAACCGGGCGAATCGATCAGGCTGTAGCGCGCGCCGCGTCCGGCGGCAGCGGCACCGGGCAGTCCCAGTACTCCGCGAGTCCGCGCAGCAGGTCGGTTTCGGCCGGCAGCAGCACGCCATCGGCGCCCGCCGCCGCCATGCAGGCCGCGAGCAGGTTGCGTTTGCCGAGCGGTGAGACCGACTCGAGTCGGTCGAGACTGCCGTCGAGGGCGGTGATCGAACTCGAGGCCGATGGCAGCAACGTGAGCTCCGCCGGGATCGCGAGCGCGGCGATCGCGGCCGCGAACGCGGTCACCGCGGCGGTCTCGTCGTCGTCGGCGCCGGCGCGCGCCAAGGCCGACAGCACGATCGCGACGTCGGGCAGATGGGCCGTGAGCGCGGTCGCGCGCCGGCTGCGCAGCGGCGCAGCGGTCGCGGGCGGCACGTGCTTC
>JAGQRB010000373.1 GCA_020425925.1 Planctomycetota bacterium | reverse complement strand
GCCGACCAGACCAACCTGCTGGCACTGAACGCGACCATCGAAGCCGCTCGTGCCGGTGACGCGGGCCGCGGCTTCCACGTCGTCGCCACCGAGGTCAAGCAGCTCGCGAACGCCACCAACGAGGCGCTCGCCCGCATCCGGACGCAGATCGAGGGCATCCAGTCGCGCATCTCGACCGTGTTCGAGGCGATCGACGGCATCGCCTCGAACTCGACGCAGGTCGGCGCCAACAGCACCAGCGTCGCCGCTGCCGTCGAGCAGCAGACCACGATCCTCGCGGGCCTGCGCGACAACGCGCAGACACTGCTCACCGCCCGCGCCGGCGACGTGCGCTGAGATCCCTCAGCCGCGGCCGTGCGGATGGGCGCGGTCGTAGACGTCCCGCAGCCGGCCGACCGACACGTGGGTGTAGATCTCGGTGGTGACGAGTCGAGCGTGGCCGAGCAGTTCCTGCACCGTGCGTAGATCGGCGCCGCGATCGAGCAGGTGGGTCGCGAACGAGTGCCGCAGCCCGTGCGGCGTCAGCGGCGCCTGGATGCCGGCCTGACGCGCGCGCCTGCTGACGGTCTCGAAGACCCAGCGCGCGCTCAGCGCGGTGCCGCTGCGGTTGAGCCAGAGCGCGCCCGGATCGGAGCGGCGGGCCGTCAGCAGCAACTCGCGGCGCGCCGGCAGCCAGGCCGCGATCGCGTCGCGTGCGGGGGCGCCGAGCAGGCAGAGGCGCTCCTTGTTGCCTTTGCCGAGCACGCGCGCGAAGCCCTCGTCGAGGTCGAGGTCCTGGAGCCGCAGCCCGGCGCATTCGCTGACGCGGCAGCCCGTCGAGTACAGCGTCTCGAGGATCGCGCGATCGCGGCGGGCCTGCGGCGTCTCGTCGAACGGCTGGGTCAGCAGCGCGTCGACCTCGGCGGCGGTGAGGAAGCGCGGCACGCGGCGCGCCGCCTTCGGGCCGCGCAGCAGCTTCGCGGGGTTCTGTTCGAGTCGGCCCTCTTGCTGCGCCCAGCGGAACAGCCCGCGCAGGCTCGCGAGCTTGCGCTGCACGGAGGTCGCCTTCAGACCCTGCTCCTCGAGCTCGACGAGGTAGCGCCGCAGCACCAATCGGGTGGCCGCGAGCGGGTCGCGGCCCTGTCCGGCGAGCCAGTCGGCGAAGTCGCGCAGGTCGCCGCCGTACGCCTTGACGGTCGCCGGACTCTTGCGCCGGCTGTTGCCGAGCCACGCCAGGTAGTCGTCGACGATCGTGACCACGCGCGGGAGGATAGGGCGGATGCCGCATCTCGGCGAACACGTCGGCGAACTCTGCGCGCTGTTGACCGCCGTCAGCTGGGCGGTCAGCGGCATCGCGTTCGGGGTCGCCGCGCGCGCGGTCGGCGGCTTCGCGCTGAATCACTTCCGGATCTGGCTGGCGCTGCCGCTGCTTGCCCTGCTCGCGCTCGCGGTCGAAGGGCGGCTGTGGCCGCCGGGCGCCGATGCCGAACGCGCGGGCCTGCTGTTCGTCTCCGGCCTCGTCGGCCTCGTGCTCGGCGATCTCGGCTACTTCCACGCGCTCGCGACCGTCGGGCCGCGACTCGCGTCGGTGCTGATGGCGACCTGGCCGGTGATGGCGCTCGGGTTCGGCCTGTTGCTCGGCGAGCCGTTCCGGCTCGCGGTGCTGCCCGGTGTGTTCGCAACCGTGCTCGGCGTCGTGCTGGTGCTCGCGGGCGGTCGCAGGGGCGCCAGCTGGAATCCCACCGGCAGCCCACGCGATCGGCTGTCGGGCGTGCTCGGCGCGCTGTTGGCGGCGGTCGGACAGGCCGGCGGCATCGTGCTCGCGCGGCTCGCGATGCGCGGTGGGATCGCGGCGGGAGGCAGCGAAGGCGCCGTCGTGGTGGTCGATCCGCTGGGCGCGACGCTGCTGCGCATGACTGCCGGCGTGATCGGGCTGCAGCTCGCCGCGATGCTCCGACGCCGGCCGTTCGCGGGCCTCGCGGTCGCGCGCCAGCCGGCCGCGCTGCGCGGTGCGGTGCTCGGCACGCTGCTCGGTCCGGTCAGCGGGGTCTGGCTCTCGATGGTCGCGACCCAGCAGAGTCGCGACATCGGCGTCGCGGCGGCGCTGATGGCGACCGCGCCGCTGTTCCTGGTGCCGCTGGCGCGCTTCTTCTACGGCACCGGCTTCGGCCTGGTCGGCTGGTGTGGCACGCTGCTCACCGTCGCCGGCGCGGTCTGGTTGCTGACGGCGTAGCTCCGGCTCGCTCGTCACCGGGCGCGCGGTGCAGCAGAAGGCGCTGTTCATGATCGCTCACGGCGCGGCGGTCTGGGTCGTCGATTCCGGCGCAAGGACCGTGACGGTCTACGGCGAAGTCGGCAATCGGATGCTGACCGACGCGGATTCACTGGCCGGCGGTTCGCCGCTGCCGGGTTTCGAGGTCGAGGTCGCGGTCGCGGAGTCGCTGGCGGTCGAGTGACGCGCTCCCGGGCGGACCGCCCGGTGCCTGAAACTTCCCGCGCCGCCGGCGACACCAAGGCGGCATGAACAGCCATCTGGTCGTCGCAAGCACTCTCCTCGTCGCCGCCGCGGCGGCGCAGGCCCCGGCCTGGACCCAGCTCGGAGGCCCGGCGGTCACGGTCTCCGGCACCGGCGCCCTGACGCGGGCGCCGGCCGGCGTCGGCAGCGTCGGTGTCGCCTGGCACGACTACGTCAGCGGTTCGACCTTCGCCTTCGGCAACCCCGGCTGGTCGATCGCGACCACCGGCACCGGGCCGAACGGGCTCATGTTCGCGGCGATGGCGGGACATCAGTACGCCGCGGTGTCGTTCGGCGGCCTGACGGGCACCGGCATGTTCTCGAACCTGGCGGACGGGCTCTCGCTCGCCGGCGGTTTCGCGACCTGGGGCCCGGCGCCGTCGGGGCCGCCGGCACGCATGATGCACTCGATGACGGCGGTCGGAACGTCGTACATCGTCCTGTTCGGCGGGTTCGACGGCGCGAACGCGCTCAACGACGTCTGGACCTACAGCTTCTTCACGTCGACCTGGACCCCGCGCGTGCCGACCGGATTGCAACCGCCGCCGCGCACGTTTGCGTCGCTGAGCGAGGGCGCCGGCGGCACGGTCGTGCTGTTCGGCGGCGTCGACGGCAGCAACCAGATCGTCGGCGACACGTGGCAGCTCACGTTCACGTTCCTGTCCCCGACGTGGGCCCAGATCGGCGGTGTCGCTCCGTCGCCGCGGGCATCGGCGGGGATGGCCTGGGATCCGGTCCGCAAGGTGGCGGTACTGCAGGGCGGCCAGGTTGCGACCGGATCGTTGTCCGACACCTGGGAGCTGCGCAACGACTCCGGCGCGCCGCTCTGGCGATCGGCGATCACGAGCGG
>JAGQRB010000035.1 GCA_020425925.1 Planctomycetota bacterium | reverse complement strand
GGTAGGCCAGGTAGCGGCCGACGATGCCGTGCTGCAGCACGAGGAACTCGCCGCCGAGCGCGTACGCGAGGTTGCGGTAGACGAGCACGCCGAGCAGCGCCCAGACCGGGATCGTGAGCAGCGCGAACGCCGCGTAGGGACCGGCTGCCGGCCAGATCGCCGCGGTCAGCGCGGCGCCGAGCAGCGCGCCCTGGAATGCCGTGCGTGCCACCAGTTTGGGCGAGCCGTTCTGCCAGCGGAGCTCGGCGCGGTCGAGTCCGGGCAGCAGTGCCGGCAGCAGCGCGAACGCCGCCGGCAGCTTCAGCAGCGGCACGACGACGTCCCAGCCGCCGGTGGTGTCCTCGCCCTGCGCGCGGCTGCCGCCGGCGGAGTCGGCCTTGACGACGCCGTAGCCGAGCAGGCGCCGCAGCCACGGCTGTTCGATCGTGACGCGCTGGATGCGATCGCGCGGCAGCGTCTTCTGGCGCGTGGTCAGCAGCCCGTAGCGACGCTGCAGCACCGAGCCGCGCAGCGTCAGCTCGAAGCCGTGGAACTGCACCAGATTGCCGAGCGTCGCGGTGACGACGCCGAACGCGATCACCAGAAACAGCACGAGCGTGAGCACGAGCCCGAACGCCACCGGGCCGAACTGCGCGAGCCAGTCGCGCACGCCGCGGGCGACGCCGGCGAGCTGGCCGATCAGACCGAGCCGGTCGGCGAACTCGAATGCCGCGAAGCCGGTGACGGCGAACGCCGAGAGCCGCAGATCGGTGAGCCCGCGCATCAGCAGCTCGGTCGTCGAGCTCTTGTGCACCAGCCACTCGCGTTCCGGCATCGGCGGCGTGACGGGCGGCGGCGCGGTGCCCGCGAGCGCGGCCGCTTCGGCCTGGCGCTGCGCGCTGCGAGCGTCCTCCTGGGCCTGGATCTGGCGCCGGGCCGCCAGCAACACCTCGCGCAGGTGGTCGGCGTCGGCGCGGCTCAGCGCGTCGAGCCGCGCCTCGACGCCGGTCCCCGACGCGGTCTCGACCAGCACGACCGTGAGCCCGAGCGCGCGCCGCAGGATCGTCGACTCGAAGCCGATGTCCTGGATGCGATCGAGCGGGATGCGCCGTTCCTGGCGCTGCAGGATGCCCTCGCGCACCCGCAGCTCGCCGGCGGTCAGCACGTATTCGAGCGACAGGTAGCGCGCCAGCGCGTAGCCGAGCTGCAGCAGGAACAGGAAGCCGGCGAGCGCCAGGAACCACGGCTCGACGATCACGCCGAGCAGCGCCGGGAACACCGCCTGGCGCAGCGCGTCGAGCAGCCGCAGCAGCAGGATCGCCGGGTGCAGGTGGCCGCGCGCCAGCACCGGTGCTTCGGCGCGCGCGGCCGGCCCCGTCGCCGGTGCCGCGGCGGCCGGCAACGGCTCAGAGTCTGCCGTCACCGCGCGCCTCGAGGATGCGGTCGCGGAGGTCCTGCGCCCGGGCCAGCCCGAGTCCGGGCACGCGGAACGCCGAGCCCTCGTTGCCGGCGGTGTAGACCACCAGCGTCGCGAGGCCGAACAAGCGTTCGATCGGGCCGCGATTGAGATCGACGTGCTGCATCCGGCGCACCGGCACGGCGCGCTCCTCGACGAACAGGATGCCGTAGCGCATCAGCAGCAGGTCGTCGAGAAAGCCGTAGCGCCAGCGCGCGAACGCGAGCGGTGCCGACAGCAGCGCGATCGCGAGGAACGTGGCGCAGACGCCGAGCAGCACGCGGTCGAGCAGCGGCGACCAGTTCTCCCAGTGCTCGCTCAGCAGCGGCCGACCGACGAACCAGGCCAGCCCGGTGACGAGGACCGCGCTGAGACCGTCGGCCAGCAGCCAGTAGAGCACGACCCGGGGGGCGAGGCGTTCCGTGGGGGAGGCGACTGCGGCCGTCATTCTGCTACGGTGAACCGCGGCTCGCCCCGAAACAAGCCGTCCGCCATGCGATACCCCTCGAATCTGCCGGTGCTGTCCGCTCTCGCCCTGCTCCTCGGTCCGCTCGTCGGGCAGGCGCCGCCGCCGTGGACCGATGCCGTGGCGGCCGCGATCGAGGCGCGCCGCGAGGCCGGCGGTATTCCGGCCATCTCGGTCGCGATCGGAGTCGGCGACACGATCCCGTTCGCGCGCGGCTTCGGCACGGCCGATCTCGAGAACGACGTCGCGGCCACCGAGCAGACCGTCTACCGGCTGGCGTCGATCAGCAAACCCGTGACCGCCGTCGTCGTCATGCGACTGGTCGAGCAGGGCAAGCTCGATCTCGATCGGCCGGTGCACGAGTTCGTCACCGCGTGGCCCGAGAAGCGCTGGCCGGTGACGACGCGGCAGCTGCTGGCGCATCTCGGCGGCGTGCGCCACTACAAGCCCGGCGAGGGCGAGAGCACCGTGCGCTACCGCGACCAGACCGCCGGGCTCGAGCGCTTCCGCGACGATCCGTTGGTGCATCAGCCGGGCTCGGCGTACCGCTACAGCACGTTCGGCTTCAACCTCGCGGCCGCCGCCGCCGAAGCCGCCGGCGGACAATCGTTCCCGCAGCTCGTGCAGCACCTGGTCGCAGAGCCGAGCGGTGCCGCGACGCTGCAGGACGACGATCCCTGGCGGCTCGTGCCGCACCGCGCCGCGGGCTACGTCGAGCGCGGCGGCAGGCTCGGCAACAGCGTGCTGATGGACGGCTCGTACAAGCTCGGCGGCGGCGGCCTGTGCTGCTCGGCACCCGACCTCGTGCGCTTCGGCCAGGCGCTGCTCGACGGGCGGCTGGTGTCGACAGCGACCCGCGATGCGATGTGGACGGCACAGCGCACGACCGGCGGCGAGCGGCTGACCTACGGCCTCGGCTTCCGGGTCGGCGAGCACGAGGGCCGTCGCGAGGTGATGCACAGCGGGGCCCAGTCGCAGGTCAGCACGATGTTCTATCTGTTGCCCGACCAGCGTGTTGTGATCGCGCTGCTGTGCAATCTCGAGGGTGAACGGCTGGCCGGTCTGGCGCGCAAGGTGGCCGGCCTCGTCGTCGGATCGTGACCCCGGGCCGCCGGCGGACTATGCGCCCGGTCCCGACCCACGGAGGACCATGCCGCGATCCACTCGTCTCGGGGGGCGCGTTGCCGCCGCCCTGTTCTCGACCCCGTTGGCGTTGCAGCTGTCGGTCTCGTTCCATCTCGCAGCCGCGCTCGGCGCGCAGATCGACTGGCGCCAGCAGAACACGTTCTCGGTCACCCCGGTCGGCCGCGACTTCGCGGCGATGGCCTACGATCCGGCCGCCGGCGGCCTGCTGCTGTTCGGCGGCCAGGCGACCGGCGCGATCACCAGCCAGAACCTGCGCTGGACGTCGGTGGGCTGGCAGCGGCTGACGCCGGCGGTGTCGCCGCCGCCGCGCTCCGGGCACGCGCTCGCGAGCGATACGTCGCGCAACGTCATCGTCCTCTTCGGCGGCTGGGACGGCACGGTGCCGGGACCGAACATGCCGTTCCAGTACTTCGACGACACCTGGGAGTGGAACGGCTCGAACTGGCTGCAGCGCTCGCCGGTGATCGTGCCGACGGCGCGCCACCTGCACGTCATGGCCTACGACTCGGCGCGCAGGCGCACGGTGCTCACCAGCGGTTGGACCGATCGCGACTCAGGGCGGCTGCTGTACGACACCTGGGAATGGGACGGCACCGCGTGGGGCGAGCGCACACCGGTCCACCCTGCCCCGGCCTTCTCCGGCGCGACGATGGCGTACGACGCCGCCCGCAGGGTCACCGTGTTGACCGGCACACCCAACGCTTCGGCCGGCGGTGTGTATCTGTGGGACGGCGCCGACTGGAGCCACCCGTTCGCGCCGGGGTTCGGCTACGCGAACGGCACGCGTATCGTGTACGACGCGGCGCGCGAGCGCATCGTCTTGTTCGGCGGTGGCGACACCAACGGCGTGCCGCTGCCGGTCGGCACCTGGGACTGGGACGGGCAGCTGTGGACGCAGCGCGCGACCGCGACCGCGCCGCCGCCGCGCTATTGGCACGCGTTGGCCTACGACCCGATGTCGGCGCAGGTCGTGGTGTTCGGTGGGCGTGGTCTGCAGTCGGTGCGTCGGAACGACACCTGGATCCTCAGCGCGACGAACCCGGCGCTCGCGGTGGCGTTCGGCAGCGGCTGCGCCGGCAGCCAGGGCGTGCTCACGCTGAGCCCGTCGCGGCGGCCCTGGCTCGGTGACTCCTACCGGACCCTCTGGACCAACACGCCGCCGGGCGCGCCATTCCTCATCGCGTTCGGCGGCACGGATCAGGTCTTCGGCAGCTTCACGCTGCCGCTCGCGCTCGCACCGTTCGGCATGCCCGGTTGCAGCCTGCTGGTCGCGCCGGAGACCGTCGGTCCCACGATCGCGCCGTCGACCAGCTTCGCGAACGAGTTCGCGGTGCCGAACGACCCGAGTCTGTTGGCGCAGCGCGCGTTCCTGCAGGGTTTCGCGTTCGATCCTGGCGCCAACGCCGCCGGCTTCGTCGCCAGCAACGGCCTCGCGCTGACGGTCGGCGCGCGCTAGAGGATCGGCCGGAAAGGCCTGCCTCGGAGCGTGGATGGACTCGTCGTGTCAGGTGCGGCGCGCAAACGCAGGCGAATCCGCTGATTCGTCGAGGCTTGCGTGGCGTGCTTGGCGTGGCGAAGCCGCCGCGGGTCGTGGTAGCGGCTTCCGGCCGGTCCTGTAGCCCGGCGGGTTCTCAGTAACCGAGCACGGCAGCCTGTCCGTTCGACACCGCCAGCGTCGCGCTCGCGAACGACCACGCCTGCGCGAAGAGGTCGACGCCGGCCAGCGACGGATCGTTCGGCACTGTCAGGCTCCAGTCGGCGATGCCGCCCTGCGCGAACGCGAGCTGCGCCGAATCGTCCGAGACCAGCTGCGCACAGCCCGGGAAGCCGTACGGCCCGAGCGCGAGCGGCAGCGCGTAGCTGCCGCCGGCACCGGCGTTCTGCGTCGCGCTGAAACCGACGAGGAAGATCACGGCGTGCGTCGCGAGATCGAGGTTCGAGGCGCGCAACTGCGAGGTCGAGCCGAGCGCCGGTACGCTGCCGGCCGTCGGCGCCAGCGCGGGCGTGCCCGTGGCGTTGGCGCAGCCCTGGCCGAATGCGGTGTAGCTCGCCGATGGCACGATCGCGAGGTCGTTGTCGCTGATGTCGATGTAGTCGGTGCCCGAGTTGTCCTGTGTGACGCGGACCCGCACGTGATCCGACGGCGTGTTCGGCACGGTCCACTGGTAGCTCGTCGTGTTCGCGGGCAGGTCGAGCGCGATCGGCAGCCAGGGGCCGTTCGGGCCGCTGATCGAATACTCGAGGTCCCAGTTCAGCGTGGTGTGCGGGATCACGATCTGCCAACGGATGGTGTAGACCGAGCCCGCGGGCAGCACCTCGCCGCCGTTCGGCGCGATCAGCGCGACGTGCGCCAGCGCCGAGGCGGTCGAGAAGAACAGCGCGCACGACAGCGCGAACACGGAACGACGAGACGAGGTGTGGTTCATCGGTGGACTCCGACACAGACGGTCGCGGTGCGCACGGCCGACGTCAACCCGGGGTGCGTGCCGCGCAGCGCGACGCGCTCACGTCGGATTCCGCGCCGTCACGATCGCTGACCTGCCGCGCAGTGCCAGCACCGCACCGCCGATCTCGAGCAGCCCCGCGACCGCGAACGCGATCACGTAGCCGCTCGACGGTTCGGCGGCGAGGCCGACCAGCGCGCCGCAGCACAGCGGGCCGAGCAGGAAGCCGAGCGAGCCGGCGGTGTGGAACGACGCCATCGCCGTGCTGCGGCCGATGCCGGGGGCGCGCTCGAGCAGCCACAGCAGCGTCGGCACGAACATCACCGCCGAGCCGATGCCGAGTACGGGCATCGCGACCCAGAGGCCGGCGACCGGCAGCACGCCGACGCTGGCGACGCCGACGCCGTAGACCAGGCTGCCGATGCCGACGAGCCAGCGCCGCGACCAGCGTTCCGCCAGCCGGCCGAACGGGTACGACAGCAGACCGAACGGATAGAGGAACGCCGCCAGCAGCATGCCGATCATCGGTCGCCCGGC
>JAGQRB010000372.1 GCA_020425925.1 Planctomycetota bacterium | reverse complement strand
CGTCACCGTGCTCGATCTCACTCCCGGCTACGTCGCGGCAGGGGAGTGGCTCACGGCGCGCGCCGGGCTGTCGGAGCTCGTCGAGTTCGTCTGCGGCGATGCGCTCGCCGCACCGCTGCCGGCCGACCACGACGTCGTCCTGACCCAGCACAGCACGATGAACATCCCCGACAAGCCGCGACTGTTCGCGCGGCTCCGCGACGCGCTCGCGCCCCGCGGCTGCTACCTGTTCCACGAGATCGTCGCCGGCGACGGCGAGGTGATCTGGCCGGTGCCGTGGGCCGCGAGCGGCGCGACGAGCTTCCTGCAGCAGGGTGACGTGATGCAGCGCGACCTCGAAGCCGCGGGCTTCCGGCTCGAGCACTTCGAAGACGTCAGCGCGGCGACGGTCGCCTGGGCGCGCTCGCGGCCGCAGGGCGAACCGCCGCCGCTCGGCCTGCACGTGCTGTGCGGGCCGGAGTTCCGCACGCTGTTCGCCAACCTGACGACCAACCTCGCCGACGGCCGCGTGCGCGTCGTCCGCGGTCGCGCCCGGCGCTGAGCGTCTCAGCGCCGGATGCCGGCGAGGAAGCGCAGCAGCGCGCCTGCACCGGCGCGTGAGCTCGGATGGAACCCGGCCAGCACCGCGGTGCGCGATCGCCGATCGCCGTCGCGGCAGCCCGGCCCGAAGGTCGCCGCCGGCAGCTCGGGATCGACCGCCCGCAGCGAGTCGAGCACCTTCGCCGCCAGCCCGGGGCCGACGTCGGGTGCGAGCACCAGGCAGTCGTGGCCGCCGCTGCCGAAGAACGCGCCGCGGGCCTCGGCGAGGTCGGTCGCGACGTCGACACGGATGTCGTGCTCGCGCAGATTCGCGAGCAGCGCCTGCATCGGCCGGAGGTCCGCGAGCAGCGCGAGGACCTCGAGCGAGCGACCGTGTTCGTTCTCCACGCAAGGCTCTCTTCGGCAGCCGCGCGCGGTCGAGTCAAGGCCGGCTCTGCGGCCGGACGATGGTGCCTTGCCATGGCAATGCGCGCACTCCAGATCCTGCTCCCGTTGGCCCTGCCGGTCCTCGCCGCCGCCCAGTCGCAGCTCGTGCTGCCGGCCTCGCACGCGGCCCGGGAGGGCACCGGCACGACCAACCTGCCGTTCGGCCGCGGCACGCCGACGCGGGTGCAGAGCCTCTACGACCGGCTGCTGTTCCAGGCACCGGTGACGATCACGGCGCTCGCGTTCCGCGTCGACGGTGGCGCGACCGCGACCAGCAAGCTGGTCGACTGCGAGATCCACATGTCGACGCGGCCGGGCTCGCTGCTGACCTTCAGCGTCGACTTCGCGCAGAACCGCGGCGCCGACGAGACCATCGTGCTGCCGCGGCAGGTGCTGACGCTGCCGGCCGACACCGCGGCCGCGATGCCGAATGCGTTCCTGCCGGCGATCCCGCTCGCGACGCCGTTCGCGTACGACCCGCAGAACGGCGCGCTCGTCGTCGAAGTCATCGTGCACGGCCAGCCGCCGGGCACCTACCCGCTCGACGTCACCTACGTCTGCAACAGCCCCGAGATCGCGATCGGCCCGGCTGGCTGCCCGCAGCCGAGCACGCTGCCGCTGCGGGTGCAGAGCTCGACGACCTCGGTGATCTGGGGGCGGCCGTGGATCGCGAGCATCCTCGATGCCGAGCCCGGCGCGTTCGTCGCGTTCACGCTCGGCACGCAGGAGAGCGGGCCGTGGAACGGCTTCGTGCTGCCGCAGGAGCTGTCGGCGATCGGCGCACCGGGCTGCTGGATGTCGATCGACATCGGCACCTCGCTGTTCGCGATCGCGGCGGCCGATGGCAGTGCGCAGTTCCCGTTCCTGATCCCGAACAACCCGGCGTTCGTCGGCGCCTGGCTGCTCTACCAGGCCGCCGCGGTCAACCTGCCGGCGAACACGCTCGGCATCGTCACGAGCCAGGCGCAGAAGGTCCAGGTTTGCGGCTGGGAGCCGGTCGGCCGGGTCTGGAGCTCGGGCACGACGGCGACGATCGGGACGCGCGAGCTCGGCGTCGCGCCGGTGATCGAGCTCACGGTGCAGTAGGGCCAGGCGCATGCGCCGGGGGCGGCGGGACGGTCCTGGACCGGACCGACGGCGGCGCGGCGCGCCAGCAATCGGGGGAGTCGGCGGGGACTTGGCGCGTCTTCCGACTGCGCCGGAACCAGCCGCCGATTCCTGCGTTCGGCCCCCTGCTCCCCTCCAGAGACCCCGCTCACGATGCCGCAGCGCTCCTTCCGAGGCCTTCTCCTTCTTCCCGTTCTCCTGCTGGTCGCGGCGGCGGCCGTCTGGTTCGCCGACCTGAAAGGTGGGGAGGACCTGCTGATCCAGCGCAAGTACGGCGAGGCCGCGACGGCGCTCGCTGCCGCGCTGCCGGACCTGCCGGTCGAAGAGCGCCCGCGCGGCGAGTTTCTGCTGGGGCATGCGCGGCTGCTGGCCGGCGACCCGGCGGCGGCGCTGGCGGTGTTCGAGCGCATCGAGCGCGAACATCCCGATGCCCCGGTCGCCGACGCCAGTCGATTCCTGGCGGCGAAGGCCTGCGAGCGTCAGGGCGACCTGCGGCGTGCCGCCGAGATCTACCGCGACGAGATCGAGCGTCTGGTCGGGCTCGCGCGCAAGGAGGAGGTCGCGGCGACCTACCTCGGGCTCGCCGAGAAGGCGCTCGCGGTGACGCCGCCGCAGCACGAACGCGCCGTCACGTTCTTCGATCTGGCGCTCGATCTCGGTCTGCCGCCGATGCGCGCTGCGGTGGTGCGGCTG
>JAGQRB010000371.1 GCA_020425925.1 Planctomycetota bacterium | reverse complement strand
GTTCGGCGCTGCTCGGCTGAGGATCGAGCGATCCGACCCGACCGTCCGGAGCGGCCGGGCCGGCCTACGCGTGCAGGCCCGCGAGCCGCCCGGTCGCGAACGCGGCCTGGAAGTTGAACCCGCCGATCGGGCCGTCGACGTCGAGCAACTCGCCGCAGACGAAGAGCCCGGGCACCAGTCGACTCTGCATCGTGCGGGCGTCGATCTCGTCGAGCGCCACACCGCCGCGCGTGACCTCGGCGTGGGCGTAGCCGCGGCTCCGCGGTACCGCGACCCGCAGGCCACGCAGGTCGGCCAGCAGGCGGCGGCGGACGTCGCGCGTCAGGTTGGCGAGCGCCCCCACGGCACCGGCCTCGGCCGCGAGCGCGGTGCGCAGCCGTTCGGGCAGCGCCACCGGCAGCAGCGAATCGATCCGGCGCGCCCCGTGCGCCGCCGCCGCCGCCAGCCATTCGCGCTCGAGCTCGTCGCGGTCCGAACCGGGCAGGAAGTCGAAGCGCAGCTCGCAGCCACCCTGCTCCTCGACGTCGCCGGCGAGATCCATCGGCGCCGGACCGGAGAGGCCGTGGTGTGTGAACAGGATCGGCCGCCGGCGCGTCGTCACGACCTTGCCGGCGCGATCGAGCGAGCTGAGCTCGACGCCCTGCAGCACGATTCCCTGCAGCTGGCGCAGCCAGGGCAGTTCGACGACCAGCGGCGCGAGCGCCGGGAACGTCGGCGTGACGGTGTGGCCGAGCGCGGCGAGCAGCGGGTAGCCATCGCCGGTCGCGCCGGTCTTCGGGTAGCTCAGGCCACCGGTCGCGAGCACCACGCTGCGGGCGGCGAACCGACCGGCGACGCTGGCGATCGCGAACCCGTCGGCGCCCGGCGCCAGCGCCGTCAACGCCGCTTCGCAGCGGAGCTCGGCACCGGCCTCGATCGCGAGCCGCACGAACGCATCGCGCACGTCGCGGGCGCGCTGCGAGATCGGGAAGATCTTGTCGAGGTCCTCCTCGCGCAGCGCGACCCCGGCGCCCTCTAGCAGCCCGCAGAGCTCTGCCGGCGGGAAGGCGCGCAGCGCGTGGCGCAGGAAGCGCCCACGGCGTGCGCCGTATTGCTGCTCGAGGTCCGCCCCGATCTTCGTCGTCGTGACGTTGCAGCGCCCGCCGCCGCTGATCAGGATCTTGAGCCCGGGCTGCGCGTTCTTCTCGAGCAGCACCGTGCGCCGACCGCGGCGCGCCGCGAACAACGCTGCGATCAGACCCGCCGGGCCGGCGCCGACGACCGCGACGTCGTACGTCGCCGTCGCCGCCGCCCTACTCCTGGACCGCCGCGGCGGCGGCCTTCAGGGCCTCGGCCTTCTGCTGCTTCTCGGCCTCGGTGTCGTCCTCGGTCGGCGTGATCTTCAGGACCGGGCGCGTGCCGATGCGCTCCTTGCGCACGGTGGAGTAGCCCTTGCCCATGCGCTTGCGCTTGAAGGTGCCGCGTCGGCAGCCGTTCGACTTTCTTGGTGCGCGTGCCATCGTGATGCTCCTGCTTACTTCTTCTTGGCGTCGAGGAAACGCTCGTTCTTGACGGTCTTGTAGAGCGTCACGTAGGCGTCGTTGTGGCCGGGGACGGCCCCGTGGATGTAGACGAGGTTGCGTTCCTCGTCGACCTTGACGATCTTCAGCCGCTGGATCGTGACGCGCTCGACGCCGTAGTGGCCGGCCATGTGCTTGCCCTTCGGCACGCCGTGGCTGGTGCTGTACTGACGGCCGATACCGCCGGCGCGGCGGTGGTTCACCGAGTTACCGTGCGAGGCGCGCTGGCGCTGGAAGCCCCAGCGCTTGATCGTGCCGGCCCAGCCGCGACCCTTGGTCGTGCCGGTGACGTCGACGTGCTTCCAGTCCTTGAGGATGGCGACCGTGATGTCGTCGCCGGGCTTCTGCTCCGGCTTCTCGGCGAGCCGGAACTCGCGGATCACGCGCATGCCGTGGTCGAGGCCGGCCTTCTTGGCGTGGCCGAGTTCAGGCTTGCTCGACAGCCGCGCCGGCCGCGGGTCGAAGCCGAGCTGCACCGCGTAGTAGCCGTCGGCACCGCGCACGCGCTCGGTCTTGCCACCCTTCTTGCCCTTGTTCGTCGTCGACGAGGTGTGGCCTTCGGGATGCTCCGCGGCGGCCGCCATCTTGACCTGCAGAACCCTGCACGGTCCGGCCTGCACCACGGTGACGGGCACGCACGTGCCATCGTCCTGGAAGATCTGGGTCATCCCGAGCTTCTTGCCCAGGAGGCCGATCGATTTGCTGCCAGTCATGAGTCGCTCCGACCGCCGCAATCGGCGGTCTACCGGGCGAAGTGGTCCGGCCGCGGGGCCACGGGAACTGCTCCCGGGGCGGGCCGCGGACGTACGTTCGCGTCCATCGGGGCGAAGGAGCGTAGGGACCGGGGGCGGGAATGCAAGCCCGCGCCGGTGCCTGCCAGGCTCCGGCGTGCCCCGGCCGTGGCCAGGCCACCGCCTCTGGATCCAGCGGCTGCCGAAGGGGTTCCCGACGGTGCGCGGCCGCGACCGACCCGCTCGGGGCACCTGGACGGCCACGGGGCGACCGACATGACGAGTCGCCACGTGCACTTCCCGACCGCAAACATCCGGACCGCCGCGGGCGGCGGCGAGGCTGTCGTGGTGTGGGTCGAAAGCGACCCCGGCCTTGCGACGACGCTCGGAGTCGGTCCACTCTGGTTCCGGACACTGTGACCATTCCGGGCGAGCTACCGTCGAACCCACCGATCATGACGAGATCCGGAGTCGAACTCGAGCTGCGCCTCGCGGCCCTGCAGTGGCTGCTGGGACAGCGCAGCGCGGGTGCCGACCCGGGCCTCGACGAGTTCGAGGCAGCCTTCCCCGGCCGGGAGGAGGTCATGCGCGCCGTCTGGCGGACTCACGTCGAATCCGAAGAAGGCGAGAAGCCGGAGTGGCACGACGACGCCGCGACACGCGAACGCTGGTTCGGCCGCTACGAACTCGAGCGCGAGCTCGGCAGCGGCGGCCAGGGCCGCGTCTTCCTCGCCCGCGACACGCGCCTCGGGCGCCAGGTTGCGATCAAGATCCTGCATTCGTTCCTGTCCCCGGACGCGCGCGCGCGCCTGCAGCGCGAGGCAGAGATCGCGTCGCGCTTGCAGCACCCGGCGATCTGCGCGGTTCACGATGTCGGCGAACACCAAGGCCAGCCCTACTTCACGATGCCTGTCGTCGAGGGCGTGCGCCTGAACGACTGGGCTCGCAAGCAACCGCGACCCGATTGGCGACGGATCGTCGGCGTCGTCGCGCGAGTCGCGGAGGCGTTGAACATGGCCCACGAGGCCGGCGTCGTGCACCGCGACATCAAGCCCGGGAACATCCTCGTCGGCGCCGAGGATCGGCCGACCATCCTCGATTTCGGTCTGGCCCACGCGAAGGACATCGCGGCGGGGTCCGCCGAGACCCGGCCCGGCGACGTATTCGGTACCCCGCACTACATGGCCCCGGAAGTGGTGATCGCCCAAGCTCGCGCGGACCGACGGGCCGATGTCTGGGGGCTCGGCGTCTCACTCTACGAGTGTGCGACCGGCCGGCTGCCGTTCGGCGGCCCGAGCGTCGAATCGATCCGAAGAGCAGTCCTCGACATCGAGCCCGAAGACCCGAGACGGCTCGCGCCGGAGCTGCCGGTAGATCTCGCCGCGATCCTGGAGATGGCGCTCGCGAAGGATCCAGACCACCGCTATCAGAGCGCCCTCGCGCTGGCGGAGGATCTGCGGTCACTGCTCGCTGCGCGCCCGGTCGCCGCACGCCAGATCACCGCATGGACCCGCGCGACGCGGTGGGTCGCACGCAACCGTCGCGTCACGATCGCGATCGCGGTCGTCGTCGTGTCGCTGCTCTTGGGCGCGATCGGACTCGGTGTCGGCGTCAGCCGGGCGACGGCCGAAGCGCACCGCAACGCGCTCCTGGCCGCGACGAATCGTGAGCTGGCAACCTCGGCGCAGGCTGCCGCGGCCGCGGCGCGGCGCAGTCAGGTCGAGGCGCAAGAGCGCAGCCGCGAGCTCGCCGACGTCGCCGAGTTCCAGGGCGCGATGCTCCGCGACATCGATGCCGCCTCCTTCGGCGATGCGGTTCGCGACGCGGTGGTAGCCGCCGCGCGCGACGCTGCGGCGCTGGCGAAGCGGACGCCGGAGGAGATTGCGGACCGGCTCGAGACCCTCGACGGCGCGCTTGCCGCGAGCTCACCCGCGGACATCGCAATCGGATTGATCCGCGGTCAGATCCTCGAACCGGCGCTCATCGAGATCGACCGCCAGTTCGCTGACCAACCGTTCGTGCAGTCGGCACTGCTGGACGCCACTGCGGGAACGCTGCGCTCGCTCGGACTGCAACGCGATGCGCTGCAGCATCGTCGGCGTGCTCTCGCCATCCGCGAGGCCGCCCTCGGACCGCGCCACCCCGCGACACTCGAGATCGCGAGCAACCTGAGCTTGTTGTTGCTGGAACTCGACGAGTGCCGAGAGGCCGAGCAGATCGCGCGAGCGACCCTGGCGACACGTCTCGAAGTCCTCGGCCCGGACGACCCGGAGACTCTGCGTTCTCGCGACATTCTCGGCGGCCTGCTGGCCAAGCGAGCGGCCTGGGACGAGGCGAACGCCCAGATCGAGCTCACACTCGCGATCCGCCGGCGAACGCTCGGAGATCGACATGCAGATACCATCCGCTCAATCAACAGCCTCGGTCTGGCGCGCCAGGACCAAGGCGACCTCGATGCCGCCGAGCACCTGTTCCGCGAAGCGTTGACCGCGATCGATCAGGGCGAGCAAGTCGGTACGGAGCTGCACCTCACGTTGCTGAACAACCTCGGCTACCTGCTCGGTGAGCGCAGCCGTTTCGACGAAGCTCTGCACCTGCTCGACTCTGCCGCTGCTCGCTGCCGCGAACGACTCGGCACCCGACACCCCGCGACGCTCACCTGCATCGGCAACCTGGCGCTGATGCTGTCCGAGCACGAGCGGTTCGCGGCGGCACGCAAGCTGTTGGAGGAGGTACTCGCAGCGATCGAGGAGCTCGACCGCAAGGGGCGACGGAGCGTGCTCGAGACCCTCAACAACATCGCCTGCACGCTCGAGAAGCAGGGAGCCTACGCCGAGGCCTCCGAACTCGTCGACCAGGCGTGGGCCGAGAGCGCCCGCGAGCTCGGACCGCGCCACCCGACGACCCTCAAGTTCGAGGCGAATCTCGGCCAGCTCCTGAAAGCGCTCGGACGCTCGGACGAAGCCGAGCAGCGAATCCGCAGCGCGCTCGACGGCCAATCGCAGGTTCTGGGCCGGGACCACGTCGACACGCTGACGACGGCCAACAACCTCGGTGTCCTGCTGTCGCAAAAGGGAGCGTACGAGGAGGCCCTGAGCCTACTCGAGGCAACCCTTGCGGTCCGGCTGCGAGTGCTCGGCCTGCAGCACTCGGACACCGCGAGTTCCAGCAACAACCTCGCAGACCTGCAGTACCGCCTGGGTCAGCTCAGTGCGGCCGAGGGCAACTACCGGCGCGCCTACGAGGGTTTCGTTGCCGCACGCGGGGCGGAGCACGCGCTGACGATGACGTGCTTGGGCAACCTGAGTCTGGTGCTCCAGAATCTCGGCAAGCTTGCCGAGGCGGAGCCGTTCCAGCGCCGCGCGGTGGCCACGCTGCAAAAGACCCTCGGACGCGACCACCCGTCGACGATGGTCAGCGAGACCAACCTCGCGGCGCTGCTCGTCGCGCAAGGCAAGATGGTCGAAGCCGAAGAACAGTTGCGCGCGACGCTGGCTGCGGCCCGGTCGAACCTCACGGAACGTCACACGCTGCTCCTCAGCATCCTGAACAACCTCGGGCAGTTGCTGCAAAGCACGGCGCGACCCGAGGAAGCCGAGGCATGCTTCGAGGAGGCACTCGCCGGACGCCTGGCGGAGCTCGGACCAGGCCACAAGGAAACCCTCACGGTCCGATGCAACTACGCGAACCTGCTGATCGCCCGCGGCAATGCAGCGCGAGCCAACGACGAACTGGACCAGATTCTCACTCTCACCAACGAGACCCTTGGGGCCGCGCACCCCCTGACCCTGAGCGCCCACCACAACAAGGGCCTGGCACTCGACGCCCTCGATCGGCTCGCGGAGGCAGCCGCGGAGTTCCGGTGCGCGCGAGACGGACACGTCGAGCTGTATGGACGGTCGCACAAGAGTGCCCAGAACTCGTCACTGGCGCTGGCGTGGTCTCTGCTGCGACTCGGTGAGCACCTCACGGCGATGGCGGAGTTCCGAGACGCCGAGGTCGCGCTCGTCGAGGCTCACGGGATCCTGCAGCCTGCCATTGGCGACGAGCACCAGGTAACGCGGCGATGTGCAACCGCGCTTTCGACTCTCTACGACGCCTGGAGTCGCGCCGAGCCTGACTCGGACGCTGGCATGAAGGCCGAAGCCCTGCGGCGCCAGCCGGCGGTCAAGGACTGACGTTCCGAAGTCGTCAGTCCAGTGGCGGAACACATGCACGGCGAGCGACGCCGTCGCCGCCGGCCGGTGCCCCAGGCCCTTGCTGGTCAACGCACCAGGAGTCGCAACGCCAGCAGCAGCGCCCCGGCCAGCATCAGCCACGGCCCGAGGCGCACCGGCGCGGTGCCGAAGTCGGGCAGTGGCCGGTCCGCCGCCAGCTCGCCCCGCCGGCGCAGGTCCTGTTCCCCCGCCGGTGGCGCCGACGTGAGCACCTGCGGCAGCGCGGCGGCACCGTGGCTGCCGACGAACGCACGCCGCAGCAGCTGCGGGAACGCCGGTAGCAGCGGCAGGTTCGAGTCGGCGAGCCGGAACCCGAAGTGCAGCGAGCTGGCGTTCGCGCCTTGCACCAGCACCGCCAGCGGCACCGGCTCACCGCCGATCTCGCCGAACAGGAACGGCTCGCCCGGCGGCACGGTCGTCGGGAACGCGCGATCGACCCGCAGCTCGGCGAGGTCGAGCCCGGCGCAGAGCGGCGAGTCGCGGCGCCAGTCGATCGCGCCGACCGGCACGCCCTCCACGGCCGCGGCCGCCGCCGCCGCGCCGGCGGGCGTGCCGCCGAGTTCGGTGCCGAAGCAGAGCGCGCG
>JAGQRB010000370.1 GCA_020425925.1 Planctomycetota bacterium | reverse complement strand
TGACGTAGACGCCCGGGAAGCGGCCGTCGTCGGCGTCGCCGGGGCTCACGGCGTAGACCCGCAGGTTGTTCGCCGGCGAGACCGCGATGCTCATGATCGTGTCGGCGTTCATGCCGGTGTTGCGCCGTTGCCAGTGGTCGCCGCTGTCCAGCGAACGGTAGACGCTGTCGTTGACCGTGCCGACGTAGAGCGTCGTCGGCTCCGCCGGGTCGATCGCGATGCAGTTCAGCACCGTGTCGTTGAGTCCGGTGTTCGCACCGGCCCAGTTGGCGGCACCGTCGGTGGTGACGTAGACGCCGCCACGGGTCGCGGCGTAGACCGTCGCCGTGGTCGTCGGGTGGATCGCGAGGCCGAAGACCGACTGGTTGACGAGGCCCGTGCTCGCCGCTGCCCAGTTGAAGCCGCCGTCCGTGCTGACGAAGACGCCGGTGCCGTCGGTGCCGGCGTAGACCGTGAGCGAGTTGACCGGATCGACCGCGAGCGCGCGAACGTCGAGGTCGGAGAGTCCGTTGTTGACCGCCGACCAGGTGCCGCCGCTGTCGAGCGTGCGGAACACGCCGCCGCCGAGCGTGCCGACGTAGACCGTCGTCGTCGCCGGGCTCACCGCGACCGAGGTGACCTCGAGGTCGGAGATGCCGGTGCTCTGCAGCGTCCAGGTCGCGCCGTTGTCGGTGCTGGTGAACGCGCCGTTCCGCGTGCCGGCCCAGAGCGTCGTCGGGAACGCCGGCGCGATCGCGAGCGCGCGTACCGAGCCGCCGGTGATGCCGTTGCAGCTGGTCGTCCAGCTGCTGGCGCTGTCGCTCGAGACCGCGACGCCGGCGCCGTCCATCGCGACGATCAGCTTGGTCGGGTCGACGCGGTTGACCAGCATCGCCTCGACGTCGCCGAACTGCAGCCCGGTGGTCGCGAGCGACCAGTTGGCCGCGCCGTCCGTCGACTTGTAGACGCCGCCGCCGTCGAGCGTGACGTAGAGCGTCGTCGTGGTGTTCGGATCGATCGCGAGCGACTGCACGCCGTGCAGGCTCGGCACGCCGGTGCTCGACGAGGTCCAGGTCGTGCCGCCGTTGGTCGACTTCCAGATGCCGCCGGTGTTGGTGCCGGCGTAGACCGTCATCGGATCGAAACGGTCGACGGCGAGCGCCTCGCTGTCGGTCGGGCCCGAGCCGGTCGCGGTCCAGGTCTGCGCGCTGTCGGTCGAGACGAAGACGCCGGCGGGCGTGGCGGCGTAGAGGGTCGCGGTGTTCGATTCGGCGATCGCCAGGGCGTAGACGTTCTGATTCGTCAGCCCGCTGACCTTGCGCGACCAGACGCCGCCGCTGTCCGTGGTCTTGAACACGCCGCGGCCGATCGTGCCGGCGTACAGCGTCGCCGGCGTCGTCGGGTCGCCCACGAGCGCGCGCACGTCGGTGTCGGTCAGGCCGGAATCGGCCTCCAGCCAGGTCGTGCCGCCGTTCGTCGTGCGGTAGACGCCGCCGCGCAGCAGCCCGGCCCAGGCCGTCGTCGGCGTCGTCGGGTCGACCACGAGCGCGGCGACGCGGGCGAGTCCACCGAGCGGATCGATGACCGCGTCGGGCAGGCCGGTGCTGGCGGCGGTCCAGGTCGCGCCGGCATTGAGGCTGACGAACACGCCGCGGCTCGCCGTGCCGGCGTAGACCGTGGCGGTGCCGTCGCTCGCGAGGCTGACGACCTCACCGCCCTCGAGACCGGCCGAGGAGTCGGACCACCGGATGTCGGCTGCGCCACCGCCGCCACCACCGCCGCCGCAGGCAGCGAGGAGCAGGGCCGACGAGAATGTCACTGGGCGGATGGATCGGGTTCGGGTCATGACCGTCGTCGCGAATGGCGAGTTGTTCGAACGGGTGCCCCGGTGCTATCGGCAGCCTCTGCGTGTTCTCCCGAGGCATGTCCGGGATCGAGACCGGGTCGCGCCGGTGGTGTTCGTCGAAAGCTCGATGCCAAGGGTGTCGCTGGCTAGCATTCGCGCGCGTGAGGAGCGGTTTCGATCGGCCGATGCGGATCTGGTTCTGGCTCGGATTCGCGGCTGCGGTGGCGGCGTTCGCGTTCGTGCTCGTCTACGGCGTCGACGTGCCGTTCTGGGACGAGTGGGATTTCGTGCCGTTCCTGCAGGCGGCGGAACGCGGTGAGCTGAGCCTCGATGCGCTGGTCTCGCTGCACAACGAGCACCGCATCGCGGTGCCGCGCGTGTTCGCGCTGCTGGTCGCGTGGATGACGAGCTACGACACGGTGGCGCAGTGTCTGTTCACGGTGTCGCACCTGACCGTGCTGCTGGCCTACGTCTACGCCGCGATCCGTCGGGCAGGGGAGCGCGCCGGCACGCCGGTGCCGCTCGGTCGGGCGCCGTTCTGGTTCGTGCCGGTCGCCTGGCTGCTGATGAGCTGGCGGCAGGTCGAGAACCTGCTCTGGGGCTTCCAGATCGGCCTGACGTTGCCGCTGACGTTCTCGTTCGTCGCGCTGTTCCACCTGCAGACCGCGCTGGCGGGGGCGCGGTCGCGCTGGCTGCACCTGACGATCGCCGCGATCGCCGCGTTCCTCGGCTCGTTCTCGTCGGCGATGGGGTTGCTGGTCTGGCCGGCCGGTGCCGTCGTGCTCGCACTGCACTGGCTGCAGGGCGATCTGCGGTGGCGAACCGCGGCTACGTGGCTCGCGGTCGCCGCCCTGACGTGGGGGCTCTACTTCGTCGGCTTCCACGCGCCGCCGGCGCACGAGAAGCTCGGTGGCGGGTTCGATGTCGGGCGGATGGCAAGCTTCTTCGCGACGCTCTGCGGTGCGTGGGCGACGGCCAAGGCGTGGGGTGCCGTGGTCGGTGTGCTCGTGCTTGCAGCGTTTGCCCTCGCATTCGTCACGCTCTGGCGCCGCAAGCTGCTCGCCGAGAACGGTGTCTGGATCGGCATGGCGGCATTCTGCTTCGCGACGCTGGCGATGATCACGTTCGGTCGGTCCGGTGCGGCGCCGCTCGCGTACCGCAGCGGATACACGACCTACTCGATGCCGATCGTCGCATGCCTCGTCGTGGTGCTCGTCGCTGCGGCGCGCGGCACGGGGTCGCGAGCCGCCCGACTCGGTGTTGCGTTCCTGTTGTTCGCCGTCGTGGTCGGCACCGCGGCTGGCTACAAGTGCGGTCAGCGGACGGCGTGGCGGGAGCGCGACTCCCGCACCGCGCTCGCGGCGACGCTCGTCGACTATCGGAACCGCGCCGATACCGAGCTCGAGCTGCTGCATCCGAAGGCATACCGAGTGCGGACGCTCGCCGACTTCCTCGCCGAGCAACGGTTGTCGGTGTTCGCCGACGAGCCGGCATCGCCCCGTCGCATCGGTCGGCAGGTGTATCACTGGGGCGACGAGCTCCATCTCGGCACCGGCGGCAATGCCAGGCCCTACCTCGGTGCCGGCTGGAGCATCGACGAAGTCGGCTTCGTCTGGAGCGGCGCGAGGTCGGCGTTCCTCGAGCTACAGGTGGATGCGCACACCGGGCCGCTGCGGCTCGATCTCACCTACGCGATGACGCTGCTGGCCCCGGGCCAGGTCGAATCCCAGCGCGTGCAGGCGTGCATCGCGGGCGAAGTCGTCGGCGAGTTCGTCGCGACGACCAACGGTCACGTCTCGATCGAGCTCTCGGCGCCGCCGATCGCGGCCGGGCCGTTCGAGTTCGAGCTGCGCTTCCCGGACGCGTTCGTGCCGGCCGAGCTCGGCGTCTCGGGCGAGAGGCGCACGCTCGCGGTCGCGGTCGCCGCGCTGCGGCTCGCGGCGCTCTGAGCGTCGCCCTCGGCGGCGTAGCGCCGCGACATCACCTCGACCATCTCGTCGAGCACGGAGTCGAGCGAGTGTCGCAGCGACCAGCTCGGGTAGTCGGCGCGGAACTTCGACATGTCGGTGATGTAGCAGATGTGATCGCCGATCCTCGCCTCGTCGACGTACTCGGCGTCGAGCTTCCGGCCGCAGCGCTGCTCGATCGCGCGGATCGCCTCGAGCATCGAGATCGAGTTGTCGCGACCGCCGCCGAGGTTGTAGACCGCGCCGGGTCGCGGCGCGCGCGCGAACGCGTCCATCGCGGCGACGACGTCACGACTGTGGATGTTGTCGCGGACCTGCTTGCCCTTGTGGCCGAAGATCCGGTACTTGCGGCCCTCGAACGTCGCGCGCACGAGGTAGGCCAGGAAGCCGTGCAGCTCGGCGCCCGAGTGGTGCGAGCCGGTCAGGCAGCCGCCGCGAAAGACGCCGACCGGCATGCCGAAGTAGCGGCCGTACTCCTGCGCCAGGACGTCGGCCGCGACCTTCGAGGCGCCGAACAGGCTGTGCAGGCAGTTGTCGATCCGGCAGCTCTCGTCGATGCCGTGGAAGTCCTCGGGGCGGGCGTAGTCCCAGCGCGTCGGCTGCTCGACCAGCGGGATCTCGTTCGGCGCATCGCCGTAGACCTTGTTGGTCGAGGTGAAGACGAACGGCGACTCCGGGCAGTGCTGTCGGCAGGCCTCGAGCAGGTTCAGCGTGCCGACGGCGTTGACGTCGAAGTCGTCGAACGGGCGCTTCGCCGCGAGGTCGTGCGACGGCTGCGCGGCGCAGTGCACGATCACCGTCGGCCGTTCGGCGCGGAACAGCGTATCGATCGCGGTGCGGTCGCGGATGTCGACGTCGCAGTGCTCGTAGCCCGCGTGCTCGCGTTCGAGACGCTCGCGATTCCACGTGGTGTCGCCGTCGGCGCCGAAGAACGAACGCCGCATGTTGTTGTCGATCCCGAGCACGCGCGCGCCGAGCTCGGAGTAGAAGGCGACCGCCTCCGAACCCACGAGCCCCGCGGACCCGGTCACGATCACTCGCTTGCCGCCGTAATCCATCTCTGGCGGATGCTACCGACTGCCGCCCCTACGAATCCAGGACCGGCCGCAGCTCGTCGCGGTGGTCGCGGATCCAGGCGAGGATCTCGCCGAGGGTCGTCGGAACGTCGCGGCGTGGCTGCCAGCCGAGCTCGCGCTCGACCAGGGCGTTGTCGGTGACATAGATCGGCACGTCGACCGCTGCGGTCGCGGGCTCGGATGCGATCTCGACCTTCTGGCCGCTGAGCTCGCGGCAGAGCCCGGTGAGCTCGAGCAGCGACGCGGAGTGCGCAGCGCCGCCGCCGGCGTTGTAGATCCGCCCGTCCCAGATCGAAGGCGACTGCAGCTGCAGCACGACGAGGTCGCACAGATCGTCGACGTGCAGCACGTCGCGCACCTGTTTGCCGTGGCCGCCGAAGCCGATGTACTTGAGCGGGCGGCCGTAGACGTGGCGCGCGGCCCAGAGCGTGACGACACCCTGGTCGGCCTTGCCCATCTGCCCGGGCCCGGCGATGACGCCGCAGCGGTCGATCAGCGCGCGCATGCCGTAGGTGAACACGTACTCCTGGATCAGCGCTTCGCCAGCGAGCTTCGTCATGCCGTAGAACGAGCGCGCGCCGTCGAGCGGGAAGCCTTCGGCGATGCCGGCGTGCGAACAGCCCGGCAGCTCCTGTTCGGCGGTGAGCTCGAGCCGGGTCTCGGCCTCGGTGTGGCGCAGCGCGCGCAGGTGGGCGATCGGGTAGACCCGGCTCGTGCTCAGGAACAGCACCGCGGCGCCGTTCTGCCGGGCCGCCTCGAGGCAGTGCAGCGCCCCGGTCAGGTTGTTGTGCACCACGCCGACCGGTGAGCCGCTCTGGCCGGCGTGCACCGAGGGCTCGGCCGAGCACTCGAGCAGCAGGTCGAACGCCGGCAGCGCGGCGAGGTCCTCCGGACAGCGGATGTCGCCGTGCACGAAGTCGACGCCGTGCTCGCGCAGCGGTCGGATGTGCAGCTCGCTGCCGCGCCGCACCAGGTTGTCGAGCGCGGTCACGCGCAGGCCCTCGAACTCGCGCCGCAGGCGCAGGCAGAGCCGGCTGCCGACGAAGCCGGCGCCGCCGGTGACGAGCACGTGCCGGTACGGGAGGGTCATCCCGCGTCGCGCTTCGTCGTCGTCTTCTCGTACACCGCCAGCCGCGACTCGACCTCCTCGAGCCGCTCGCGCAGCTGGTCGTTCTCGCGCTCGCGCCGACCGCGGTACGCGACGCGCTCGGACAGCAGGTCGTCCGAGACGAGCATGCGTTCGAAGAAGATCTTCAGCAGCACCGCGAGGTAGCGCCGGCCCATCTCGGTGACGCGCAGGCTCGACGATCCCCAGGTGCGGCCGTACCAGTGGATCGGGATCTCGGCGATGTTGTACTTCCGGATCAGCGCGCTCAGCGACATCTCGATCGTGATGTTGAAGTGGCACGCCGTGTACGGGCCGCAGGCGCGGATCACCTCGGTGCGGTAGGCCTTGAACGCGTTCGTGATGTCGTTGAAGCGGGTCCAGAACAGCAGCTGGATCAGCTTGTTGGTCAGCCGGTTGAGCAGCCGCTTGAGCCAGGGGTAGTCCTTGACGACGCTGCCCTTGCGGAAGCGCGAGCCGAAGACGCAGTCGTAGCCCTGCTCGATCTTGCGGTAGTAGGCGACGATGTCGCGCGGATCGTCGGAGTCGTCGGCCATCACGACCGCGACGACGTCGCCGGTCACCGCCTCGAGACCGGAGCGCACGGCGCGCCCGAACCCACCGGGCGGCGTGCGCTGCACGATGCGGATCCCGGGCCAGCGCTGCTGCAGGCGTTGCGCCACCGCCATCGTGGCATCGGTGCTGTTGTCCTCGACGAGGATCAGCTCGGTCGGAATGGCCTCGGCCTGCAGCGTCGTGAGGATCTTGTCTACCGTCGTCTCGAGGATGCCTTCCTCGTTGTGCGCCGGCATCACGAGCGAATACAGCATGGTGGAAATGCCTCCCGGGAACGGAAGGTAGCGCCGGCTCGCCGCCGCCGGGAGAGAAAATCCCCGCCCGGGAGCGACGGTCGGTGCCCGCGGCGCGGCTACGCTGCCGTTGACGCATGTTCCGCGAACTCGATCCCGGGCGAGTCATCGAGACCATCGAGCGGCTGCGCGACCGTATCCGCGAGCGCTTCCCCGCCGCCCACCTCGGCCAGGTCGCCGACGAGCTCGTCGCGCTGTCGCGCGCCCACGCCGCCCGTTCGGCGGCGATCGGCCGGCCGGACATCGCGCTGCGGGCGCTCTCGGTCGGCCTCATCGTCGTGGGGGTCGCCGGCATCGCGTTGGCGGCGTGGCTGCTGCATGTGGAGTCCGATCCGAAATGGACGGTCAAGGACATGATCCAGACCGCCGAGTCCGGGCTGTCGGCGCTGTTCTTCCTCGGCGCCGGCGCGGTGTTCACGATGACGATCGAGCTGCGCAACAAGCGCAGCCGCTGTCTCAAGGCGCTGCACGAGCTGCGCGCGATGGCGCACATCGTCGACATGCATCAGCTCACGAAGGACCCGGACCGGTTGATGAATCCCGGTACCGACACGCCGAACTCGCCGCAGCGCTCGCTCACGCGCTTCGAGCTCAGCCGCTACCTCGACTACTGCTCGGAGATGCTGTCGCTGATGGGCAAGGTCGCCGCGCTCTACGGCCAGAACTTCCCCGACTCCGAGGCGCGCCAGGGTGTCGACGAGATCGAGGATCTGACGACCTCGCTGGCACGCAAGATCTGGCAGAAGATCATGATCCTCGGCGAGAGCGAGCGCGAACGCGAACCCACCGGCGCCGAGCCCGCGCCGCCGCCGCTCGAGGCGCACTAGTCCGGAGGAGCGGTTCGTCCACCGGAGCCTGCTCGCTCCGTCGGATTGTCGGTGGTCGTGGCCGGCCCTACCGTGTCGGGATGGTGTGCTCATCGAAGGTGGGACCGGCTTTCTGCATCGTGGCCCTCTGCATCGCGGGAGTGCGTATCGTGCCGGCACAGTGCAGCGCACAATTGCACCCTGCTGCCGCCCTCGCGGGCGCGAACGACCATGTTCTCGCTGCGCGGGCCTGGGATCCGGATGGCCCCGGCCCCGCGCCGCCGACACTCGCGCTCGCCGGTGAGTTCACGGTGGTCGGGGACCGCGTCGCGACCCGCGTCGCGGCCTACGATCCGGTGACCCGCGACTTCGCCGCCCTCGGCACGGGTGTCGACGGTCCGGTTCGCGCCTGCGTCGGCTTGCCGAACGGGGATCTCGTGATCGGTGGCACGTTCACGAATGCCGGTGCGACCCCGCTGTCGAACGTCGCGCGATGGGACGGGACCGCGTGGCAGCCGCTCGGCTCGGGCATCAACGGCACGGTCGACGCCGTGGCGGTGCTCGCCAACGGCGATGTCGTCGTCGGCGGGGGGTTCACGATCGCAGGCGGGGTGTCCGCGCGTCGCATCGCGGTGTGGAACGGGAACTCGTGGGCCGCGATCGGCAACGGCACCAACGGCCGAGTCTCGGCGCTCCTCGTCTTGCCGAACGGCGATCTCGTCGCAGCCGGCAGTTTCACGTCGGCGGGATCGGCACCCGCGAATCGTATCGCGCGTTGGGATGGATCGACGTGGCATGCGTTGGGGGCCGGGATCGGCAGCGGCTCGGTCTATGAGCTGTTGCGATCGGGCAACGGCGATGTCATTGCCGGTGGTTTCTTCACGAGTGCGGGCGGGGTGCCGGCCGCCAGCCTCGCACGCTGGGACGGCGTTGCCTGGCTTCCGCTCGGCAACGGCACTCCGGGGCTGGTGTACGCGTTGGCGGAGCTGCCGAACGGCGATGTGATCGCGGGCGGCTCGTTCTCGATGATCGGCGGGATCGCCGCCGAGGACGTAGCCCGGTGGGACGGCTCGTCGTGGTATCCGCTCGGCAGCGGTCTCGGGCTCCACGAGGCGTACTGCGCGACGGTGCTGCCCGGCGGTGACCTCGTGGTGGGTGGGTGGTTCTGGCAGGCGGGCGGGCAGGCGGTGCGCGACGTCGCGCTCTGGGACGGCGCATCGTGGTCGGCACTCTGCCAGGGCACGGATTGGGGGGTCGGGGCACTCGCCGCGATGCCGGACGGGAGCATCGTCGCGGGCGGTGGCTTCAGCACGATGGCCGGCGTGCCCGCAGCGTCGATCGCGGCCTGGGACGGTTCGTCGTGGTCGGCGCTGGGCGCTGGCATCGACACGCAGTACCCGTATGCGCTCGTCGCCACGCCGAACGGCGATCTCTTCGTGGGCGGTGATTTCACGATGGCCGGGACGGTAGCCGCGGCCAACGTCGCCCGCTGGGATGGCCTGGCATGGCAATCGCTGGGTAGCGGAACGAACCTGTCGGTGCTGGCGTTGACGCCGACCGTCAGCGGCGGCGTGGTCGCCGGAGGGCGGTTCACTTCGGCGGGTGGCCAGCCCGCCAACCGGATTGCGCAATGGAGCGGCAGCGCATGGACGTCGCTCGGTGTCGGCACCAACGGCGACGTCGTTGCGCTGGCTACGGCGTCCAATGGCGACATCGTGGCCGGTGGCAGGTTCACGCAGGCCGGGGGTGTTCCCGCGGGCTACATCGCGCGTTGGAACGGGGCGAGCTGGTCCGGGTTCGGCGCGGGTGCGAATGGGCCCGTGCTGGCGCTGGCGACGCTGTCGAACGGCTCCGTGGTGGCCGGTGGGTCGTTCACGTCCGCGGGCGGCGTCACCGCGAACAGCGTCGCACTCTGGAACGGCGCGTCCTGGTCCGCGCTCGGAGCCGGCCTCAACGGCCCGGTCTACGACCTCATCGCCTTGCCGGGAGGTGAACTGCTCGCCGGTGGTCTGTTCGATGCCTCGGGATCGGTCGCCGCCGCGCACATCGCCCGTTGGGACGGAACGGCATGGACTGCCGTGGGCCAGGGAACGGACCAGTACGTCGCCTGCCTGGCGATGTCGTCAGCAGGTGACGTCTGGGCCGGCGGCGGCTTCACCATCGTCGACGGGTTTGCGTCGGCGTATCTCGGTCGGCTCGCGCCCGGCTGCGCGCCGC
>JAGQRB010000369.1 GCA_020425925.1 Planctomycetota bacterium | reverse complement strand
GGTGCGATGAGCGGCGGCAGCGTGAGCCCGAACACGGCGACGAGCAGCATGCCGTAGAGTCCGGCCGGAAACGCCTCGCGCGTCCGCATCACGCGGCCACGGCCGGCGCTACGCGAGGTCCTCGCCGCCCTCGAGGAACTGCGAGTAGAGCTCGAGGTTCTCGAGGAAGATGCCGGTGCCGCGCGCGACCGCCTCGAGCGGCCGCTCGGCGACCGTGACATCGAGTTCGGTCTCGCGCGCGATCATCTCGGGTAGCCCGCGCAGCAGCGAGCCGCCGCCGCAGAGCGTGATGCCGGAGTCGACGAGGTCGGCGGCGAGTTCGGGCGGGGTCTTCTCGAGCACGGCCTTGATCGCGCCGATGACCTTGCGCACCGGCTCCATCAGCGCCTCGCGCACGTCGGCCGACGAGATCACCGTGCGGCGCGGCAGGTTCACCAGCGAGTCGCGACCGCGGATCTCGACCATGATCTCCTCCTCGAGCGGCAGGCAGCTGCCGGCGGCGATCTTCAGCCGTTCGGCCGTGATCTCGCCGATCAGCAGGTTGTACTTGGCGCGGATGTACTGGGCGATCGCCTCGTTGAAGTCGTCGCCGGCGACACGCACCGCCTCGGCGATCACGACGTTGGCGAGCGAGATCACCGCGACCTCGCTGGTGCCGCCGCCGATGTCGACGATCATCGTGCCGCGCGGCTCGTGCACCGGCAGCCCCGAGCCGATCGCCGCCGCGGTCGGCTCGTCGACCAGGAAGACGCGCCGCGCACCGGCGCGTTCGGCACTGCCGATCACCGCGCGCTTCTCGACCATCGTGATCCCGAACGGCACCGCGATCACCAGCCGCGGCTTGACCAGTCGACGACCACCGACCGACTTGCGCATGAAGTAGCGCAGCATCTTCTCGGTGATCTCGAAGTCGGCGATGACGCCGCTCTTCATCGGCCGGATCGCCTGCATGCCGGGCGGCGTGCGGCCGAGATACTCGAGCGCCGCATCACCGACGGCCATGCCGTCGAGCAGCACTTCGTTGGTACCCTTGCGAACGGCGACGACGGACGGCTCATCGAGCACGATGCCGCGATCGCGCACGAAGACGAGCGTATTCGCGGTTCCGAGATCGATCCCGAGATCGACCGAGAAGCCGCTCAACAGCCATTCGACCGGTTTGAACATGCAGCACCTCGGCCGCGCACACAGCCGTGCGCGGCGGGCAGGAGAGGGAAACGCAGACCTTCAGCAGACACGGACACCGTCGACCAAACGGTGTGGCAGCGAACCAGGGAGGGTCGTTCCGCGCGTGTCGCGCCACGTTCCCACCAGCAACTGCCGCTGTCCAAGGTAGCGAGCGCCTCTCCGGTCGCAACGGATTCTTCCGCGGCGCGGCATTCGGCTGCAAAAGCAAACAGCCTGCATCGGCGGCCGCGCCGATGCAGGCTGTGGAAGGCTTGTGGGAAACCCGTTTCGGGGCGGCCGATCAGGCCAGGTAGGTCTGGTTCGCCATGTAGACGAGCACTACCGCGGCGACGAGCAGGAAGAAGGTGCCGAGGACGATGCCTTCGTCGATGCCGAGGCCCGGCTTGTCGACGACCTCGATCTCGGCCGAGGGAGTGGCGTTGGACTTGCGCTTGGCAGCCATGGTTCGATCTCCTTGGGGTCGAGGGTTACGGGGTCTTCGTCGAGGCCTTGTCGCCGACCTTGATCGAACCCTTGACGAGGTCGAGGCGGCAGGTGATGGCGTTCTCGGCCGGGTAGAACTCGGTCGCAACCGCTTCGCCCTTGTAGCCCGAGGCGTCGTAGACCGCGAAGCTGAACTTGCGCTTGCTGAGCTGGTCCGCGATGTCGACGTTGCCCGGGTTGTCCGAGATCACGATCGTGCAGAGGCGGTTGTTGGCGACGTGCGACACGGTGCCGGCCAGCGTCGGCGCGGCGAGGCCGGGCACGAAGCCGTTCTGCTCGGCGACGTTGACGAGCAGCGTCAGCTCGCTGCGCTCCTTCTCCATGTCGGCGAGCTTGCCGTCCTTGTCCTCGATCGTCGCCTCGAGCGCGGCGATCTGGTCGTTGAGCTTCTTGTTCTCGGCGGTCGTGGCGTCGCGCTCACGGAGCGCGGCGTCGCGCGTCTCCATCGCCTGACGCGCATCGGCGTAGGCCTTGTCGGCGCGGTCGAACGCGGCCTCGCTCTTGGTCTTGCCGGCGTCGGCGACCTCGAGCAGCTTCGAGACGTTGCCGTTCATCTCGGAGAGCAGCCCACTGAGGCGAGTGTTCTCGGCCTCGGTGTTCTTGAGCGTGGTCTGGGTCGCGGTGAGTTCGGCCTCACGCTGCGACTTGGCGACCTCGAGCTGGGTGCGCTCGCTCGACAGGCGGTCGATCTGCGCGGTGAGCTCCTTCTCCTTCTCGGCGGCCTTGTCGTTGGCCTCCTGGAGCTGCTCCTTGTAGTTGTGCTGTTGCTGCAGGTGCGTGCCAGCAAAGAAGACGAAGCCACCCGCGAGCGCGAGGTTGAGGACGATGAAGACGCGGCCGATAGGACTCATGGTTGAGCGTTTTTCGCCTGAACACCGAGCTGCCGGCGGAGCCGGGGGAGCGCGCGGTCAGGGTTCAGAGGGGTGAACGAATCTTGATGGAGCGTTTGGGAAAACTCCCTGGAACGAGGCCGACGGCCTGCACGAGGGAATCCAAAAACCCACAGCGAGAGGGCCAGGGCCGCGGAATCGTAACTTCGAGCAGGAAACCGTCAAGCTCCTCTTCGCTCGCGCGAACGGGTCTAAACCCGGGCGCCCGAACGTCTAGGCGGCTTTCCGATCACTCCGGAGTCTAGCCCACCGGACGACGGCGTGCAGGATCGCGGCGCCGAGCCAGAGGGCCGCCAGCGGGCCCAGGGCCGCTCGCCACGGTGCCATGGGGACCTCTGCGGCGGCCCCGATCGGCAGTTTCGTGCGCAGAATTCGCGTCTCGCGGCGCGGCAGCGGGGCCGGCTCGAGCCCGTCGCCGAGCTGGCCGTCGGCCCCCACCACCACGGTCCAGCCGTCGGTCGTGGCGCGCACGATCGGCACCCCGAGCTCGAGCGCCCGGCAAACGGTCATGGCGACCAGCTGCTCGAGCTCGGCGCCGCCGCGGAACCAGGTCTCGTTCGACAGCACGACCAGGAACCGGGCTCCGGCCCCGACCAGCCGAGCCGCCGGCTCGGGGAACGCGTTGTCGTAGCACATCAGCGCGCCGAACTGCACGCCGCTCGCGGTCCGGAGCGGCGGGCGCGGCGAGCCCGGCAGGAAGTTCGGGGCCGAACCGAGCGCGGCGTCGAAGACGTCGAACAACCAGTCGCCGATCGCGGCCGGCAGCACGCGGGTCAACGGCAGGAACTCGCCGCCCGGCACGAGGCGCTGCTTCTCGTAGTCGCCGGAAACCGTGCCGGGGCCAGGTTCGGCGAGCACCGCGACCGGTGTCAGCCGCTCGTTCCGCACGACCAGCACGCCGAGCAGGATGCGGCTCGCGGCGGCCGGCGACAGCGCGGCAAGCTCGCCGATGCGGGCGCGGGACGCATCGAGGTCGTCGCCCGACACCTTGACGTGAGGCATCGCGGTCTCGGGCCAGAGCACGAGGTCGGGCGGCGCGGCGTCGCGCAACAGCGCGGCGGTCGGCACGAACAGGCGATCGCGCAGGGTCTCGGCGTAGTCGCGCGCGCTCATCGCGTAGAGGTCGAGCGAATGCAGCCCGGTCTCGAGCGCGGCGATGTCGACGGTCGCGTTCACCGGCCGCGCAGTCTGCAGCCAGCGACCGACGCCGGTCGCG
>JAGQRB010000368.1 GCA_020425925.1 Planctomycetota bacterium | reverse complement strand
GGCGTCGGGGACCTGGCCACGGGCAGCCGCGGGGAGGAGCGGTTGCACTGATCGCATCGGGCCGCGGAGCGGCCCGAGCGAGCAGGGCAAGATCGAGTTTCTGCGACGCCGCAACGCGGGGAACGCCGGGGGCGGATGGGTGCAGCTGGCCCCGCGGCGGCGTCGGGGACCTGGCCACGGGCAGCCGCGGGGAGGGGCGGGCGCGCGAACGCGGCTCTCCCGGGGCTACTTCTTGCGTTTGGCGCCGTCCTTGAGGGTCGTCGTGCGCAGGAAGACGCCGGGGTTCTCGGGGTCGACGGTGAAGTAGCCGAGGCGTTCGAACTGGAAGCGTTCGCCGGGTGCTGCGTGCTGCAGGCTCGGCTCGAGCTTGCCCGTGATGACCTTCTTGCTGTCGGGGTTGAGCAGCTGCAGGAAGCCGGCGCCGTCGGCGGCGGCCGGATCGGGATCGGTGAACAGTCGGTCGTAGAGCTGCACCTCGGCGTCGAGCGCCTGCTCGGCAGAGACCCAGTGGATCGTCGCCTTGACCTTGCGGCCGTCGGGGGCGTTGCCGCCCCGGGTCGCGGGATCGTAGGTGCAGCGGATGCGGGTGATCGCGCCGGCAGCGTCCTTGTCGACGCCGGTGCAGGTGACGAAGTAGCCGTAGCGCAACCGCACCTCGCGGCCGGGCGCGAGCCGGAAGAAACCCTTCGGCGGCTCCTCCATGAAGTCCTCGCGCTCGATCCAGAGTCGGCCGCCGAACGGCACCTCGCGGGTGCCGGCGGCTTCGTCCTCCGGGTTGTTGATCGCGGTGACCATCTCGATCTGGCCCGCCGGCCAGTTCTCGATCACGAGCTCGATCGGGTCGAGCACGGCCATCCGGCGCGGCGCGGTCTTGTTGAGGTGATCGCGCACGAAGTGGTCGAGCAGCGAGATCTCGTGCGTGCTGTTGAACTTGGCGACGCCGACGTGGCGGCAGAACGCGACCAGCGCCTCGGGCGGGTAGCCGCGCCGGCGCATGCCCCGCAGCGTCGGCAGCCGCGGATCGTCCCAGCCGTCGACGTGGCCGTCCTCGACCAGCTGCAGCAGCTTGCGCTTGCTGGTCAGCATGTACTCGACGTTGAGCCGCGCGAACTCGATCTGTCGCGGGTGGAAGATCCCGAGCGCGTCGAGGAACCAGTCGTACAGCGGTCGATGGTGCTCGAACTCGAGCGTGCAGAGCGAGTGCGTGATGCCCTCGATCGAGTCGCTCTGGCCGTGCGCCCAGTCGTACATCGGGTAGATGCACCAGGTGTCGCCGGTGCGCTGGTGCGCCAGGTGGCGGATCCGGTAGAGCACCGGATCGCGCATGTTGAGGTTCGGATGCGCCATGTCGATCTTGGCGCGCAGCACCTTCTGACCGTCGCCGAACTCGCCGGCCTTCATGCGGCGCAGCAGGTCGAGGTTCTCGGCCGATGAACGGCCGCGGAACGGGCTCTCGGTGCCGGCGGTCGTCAGCGTGCCGCGGCCCGTGCTGATCGCTTCGGCGTCCTGGTCGTCGACGTAGGCCAGTCCCTTCTCGACGAGCTGCTCGGCCCAGGCGTAGAGCTGGTCGAAGTAGTCGGCGGCATAGTAGAGCGCGTCCCACTCGAAGCCGAGCCAGCGCACGTCCTCCTGGATCGCGTCGACGAACTCCTGGTCCTCGGCCTCGGGGTTGGTGTCGTCCATGCGCAGATGGCAGCGGCCGCCGAACTCCTTCGCGACCGAGAACGACAGCGTGATCGCCTTGGCGTGGCCGATGTGCAGGTAGCCGTTCGGCTCGGGCGGGAAACGCGTGACGACCTGCTGCACCGCGCCGCTCGCGAGGTCGGCGCGGATGCGTTCGCGCACGAAGTCGGTGGTCGGGGCGGAGTCGTCGGCTGGATCGCTCATCGGGCGACAACATCGGCGACCGCGGGGCCGAAAGCAACGCGAGGCCGCCGTATGCTCGCGCCGCTCGTGAGCTCCGTGACCGATCCGCGCGCCGCGCTGCCGCGCCTCGACCGCCACCGTCCGAAGGGGCCCCCGGTGCGGCCGTCGCGATCCGGGCGCCGGCGAGCCTTCGTGCTGATCGGCGTGCACGTGCTGATCGGGCTGCACTTCCTGCACTGGGGCCTCACCGGTTCGTCGGTGACGCCGGTCGAGCCGTCGGAGTCGATGCAGACGGTCGAGCTCGGCCGCCTCAACGCCGGCTTCCTGCTGTTCGTCGCGCTGATCGCCAGCACGCTGGTGTTCGGGCGATGGTTCTGTGGCTGGGGCTGCCACATCGTCGCGCTGCAGGACCTGTCAGCGTGGCTGCTGCGCCGCGTCGGCCTGAAGCCGCGGCCGTTGCGCTCGCGGTTGCTGGTGCTGGCGCCGTTCGCGGTGGCCTACGCGATGTTCCTGCACCCGATCGTGCTGCACTGGTGGGACCCGGTCGGGAAGCCGCTGCCGGCACCATCCGAATGGCAGCTCAAGCTCGTGACCGACGACCTCTGGGTGACGTTCCCGGGCTGGATCATGGCGCCGATCACGCTGCTCGTCGTCGGCGGCCTGATCGTGTGGTGGCTCGGTGCCAAGGGCTTCTGCACCCACGGCTGCCCCTACGGCGCATTCTTCGCGCTCGCCGATCGCGTCGCGCCGCTGCGCATCGTCGTCAGCGACGCCTGCGAACACTGCGGTCACTGCACCAGTGTGTGCAGCAGCAACGTGCGGGTGCACGAGGAGGTCGCGAAGTACGGCCACGTCGTCGATCCGGGCTGCATGAAGTGCCTCGACTGCGTCTCGGTCTGCCCGAAGGACGCGCTGAGCTACGGCCCGGCGCGGCCGCAGCCGTTCGCGGTCAGCCAACAGCGCATCGCGGCGCGCGCCGACTTCAGCTGGGGCGAGGAGATCGCGGTTGCGCTGCTGGCGTTCGTCGCGACCCAGTTCACGTTCCGTGGCGCGTGGTTCGGCGAGGGCGTGCCGCTGCTGCTCGCGGTCGGGCTCGGCGTGATCACGGCGGTGTTCGCGCTGCTCGGCTGGCGGCTGCTGCGCCGGCCCGACGTCGAGTTCCAGCACACCGTGCTGAAGCGGGGGCGGCGGTTCACGAGCGCGGGCTTCGCGGCGCTGGGGCTGGTTCTGCTCTGGCTCGCGTTCAGCGCCCACACGTTCGCGGCGCAGCGGCTGCGCGAATCGGCGATCGACGGCGTTCGGCAGCTGCGCGGCGGCGCGTCGCCGGCGCAGCTCGAGCAGGCGCTCGCCGGCACCGACCGGGCCTTGTCGTGGGACCTCGTCGACGATCCGCGGGTGCAGGAGATGCGCGGCCTCGTGCTGCGCGGTCTCGGTCGCCACGCCGACGCCGAACGCGCGCTGCTCGGCGCGCTCGCCGCCCGTGACCGGCTCGACTACGTCGAAGCCAACCTCGCGCTCGCGGCCTATGCGATGGATCCGCAGCGGGCACGATGGCAGCAGGCGCGCGCGTTGCTCGAAGCGGTGCTCGCGAACGATCCGCAGAACGAGATCGCCCTGCGGCTGCACGAGCGGCTCGGCGAGCGCGGGCGGTGAGTGGTGGTGCGGCGCGCGGTTCGCGGCCTGCTGGCGCTCGGCTCCGCCGTCGGCCTGGCGGTGCTGCTGCTGTGGCCGCGCGGCGTTGCCGTGACCGTTCGGAACGACTCCGCGTTCGACCTGTCGGACGTCACGGTGCACTGCCGCGGCGATGCACGTTTCGCGGCGGCGTGGCTGCCGCGCGGCGACGGGACGATCGCTCGGCTCGGGCCCGCCGGCGATTCGGACGTCTGGATCACGTTCCTCTGCGAGGGGCACCCCGAGGTCGTGAGGGCGAACGTCTATGTCTGGAGTGGCGCGCGCGGCAGCCTCCTGCTCTCACTCGAAGGAGAGCCGTGGCGGGCGCGTGTCCGAGCCGAAGCCGTCGAGGTCGACGACTTCGGCATGCTGTTGCTGCCGGGCGCAGCCTCGACCAGGTATGCAGCGGCAGCGTTCCTGCTCGGTTTTGCGGCGGGTTGCGCGCTGATCGCATTTCGCGGCCGCCGTCAGGTGCCGAGGAGCGAATGAACGACTTCGCCTGCGGCCTTCGCATCGGGCCAGCGCCCGATCGCTGCGCGCAGTCCTCGTGCGACCTTGCGCGTGACCGCGGGGCCGGATTCCGAGAACGACCGAGCGGCGTGTTCGATGTCCTCTCGGCGGTCCTCGTGCAGGACTTCGAGAATCAGTGCGGCCTGGTGGAGGTCCTTGCCGCCCTTCGTTTGTTGGACGACGGATCGCGTCTGGCTGACGAGCAACTCGTGCAGTGCGAACCGAGCCGGTGACGGTACCACCACGAGCGTCGCGGTCGAGCCATCGAAGATCAGCGCGGGCTGCGATTCCCGCATCACGAGTGACAGGTACTTCAACGGTGCGGCGGCGGCACGGAGTCGCGGGATCGCGATCGGCGCGACGTCGCGGTTGCCGCCGGGCGTGATCAGGTCGACCCGAAGTTGTTTGCCCCGCACGCGGAACGACGTCGATGGGTGTGCGGGATCGAGCTGCGGCACGGGGACGAAACCCATCTGCAGACTCTCGAGGACCTTCGGCACGTCGGTAGCGACGGGTGGCACCGCGAGCAGCACTTGGCCGGCGATGTCGACATCCTGCGTTCGCCAGGCAGCGTCGGGCCAACGAACGCCGAGCAGGTTGCCGAGCACCTGAAACGCGTAGGAACCCACGAGCACGCCACCGACTGCGAAGATCGCGGCATCGGCGAGCGCGCGGATCACTCGGGCCGGGCCGCTCGAGACGCTCGCGACGCCCGCCGCCCGCAACAGGCCGACCACGCATGCGTATAACGCAAGCGGGGGCTTGGAGTGACCGCGGCGGACCGGCGGGGAGTTGCCGGTGTCACCGGCCGTGGCGCTGTCGGCGAGTCGATGGTTGTCGCTGGGGCCACCGCCCGGCGCCAGTCACTCGATGTTGATGTCGAGCACCGGCGTCACGGCGCCGGTCGTGCCGGCCACGAGGTACTGCCCGTAGATGTGGAAGCCCTGGAACGACGGGTCGGCCGGGATCACCACCGACACGCTCGCGCCGTTGCCGGCCGTCACCGCGAAGACCAGTGCGAGGTGGTCGGTCTGCAGCGAGCAGCCCGCACCGAGGAACGGATCCAGCGGCATCGACCCGAACGCGACCGGCGTGAGGCCGAGCGCCAGCGCGCAGAGCCGGCCGTTCTCGGCGTTGGCGAGGTCGACGGTGAACGACGCGTTGCCGAGCTGCGGGACGCCGTTGCCGAAGATCGTCGGATCGCCCAGCGTGCCGGGGCAGGGGGTGCCGTAGGAGCTCGCGGCGGGGTTCTCGGAGGCCATGCTCGCGAGGATCTCGCCCTGCACCAGCGCGCGGCCGTACCAGCGGAAGTCGTCGAGGTCGTACTGGTTGACGATCGGGCTGAGGCCCGAGTCGCCCTGCGCGCCGACGGCGAAGTCGCGTGTGCCGGAGTAGGTGAACGTGCCCGGAGTGAACGACACGACGTTCGTGCTCGGGAGGCCGTTGTCGTACCACAGCGCCTGGCCGGCCAGGTCGTCGACGACGAGCGTCAGGTGCTGCCACACGCCGGGCGTCCCGGTCACGGGGAACACGCTGTCGACGTTGCCGATCGGGCTGCCGCGGAACGTGATGCCCTGGCCCGCGCCGCCGGCCGCGAACGCGCGGAAGGACACGTCGCCGAACGCGTAGCCGAACGGGTTCGTGCTGGTCGAGTTGGGATCGCGACGCAGCCAGAACATGATCGAGAAGCTGCCGGTCTGGTTGACCGGCGTCATGGTGTGGACCCAGCCGCCTTGGCCGAGGCCGAGGCAGCCGTAGCCGGCCTCGTTGCCCTGGAAGCCGAGGCGACCGCTGTCGCCCTGCCAGGCGGTGGTGTTGATGGCGCCCGCCGCGGGGAACGTCGTGCCGGTCGCGGTGTTGGCCGCGGTGGTGCCGGTCAGCTCGTTGAGCTGGAACTGCAGGATGTCGGGTGCCTGGGCGGTGCAGGTCCAGGCACAGAAGGCGAAGGAGAAGAAGGCGGGGAGGGTCTGCATGAGTGTGGAGTCGGTCGGTGGAGGGGTCAGGCGAACAGGGTCCTGCGCTTTCTAGCGCGCCGACGCCTGCCGGGCTGGAAGGGGCGTGTGATGTCGGTGTAACGCCCACTCGCCGGCCGGGTGCGGCCGGCGAATCCCGGTCGTCAGAGTGGCCGCCAGCGCACGGTCCGGATTCGGGCGGCGGTAACGAACGTCGCGATCCCGAGCGGCCGCGACAGCTCGACCTCGGGGCGCAGCGACAGCTCGCGATCGGTGATGTCGGCGGCGAGGAACGGCTCGCCGTCGATCGCGACCGCGACGCGGCGGTCGTCGACGCGGACCGTGACGCGGTAGACCCGTCCGGTCTCGAAGTGGCGCAGCGTGCGGGTCTCGTTGCGCGCGGCGTCGTTGCCGTCGAGCGACGACAGGCCCGAGACCGCGCCGCCCCAGCCGCCGAGCACGAGCGTGAGCCAGGCGTCGCGCACCGGGAACGTCAGGCCGCAGAAGAAATCGGTGCCGGTGACACGCGCCGCTTCGACCTCGAGCTCGTAGGCGCCGCTCGGTGGCGTACCCTGCCAGGTGATGCCGGTCATCGGGCTGCCGATGCCGAGCCGGAGTTCGCCGTCCCGCACCGCGACCTCGCCTTCGCCGCCGAACCGGGTCGACGCGAACGCGCCGAGCGTGCGACCGTCGAACAGCTCGGTCCAGGGCTCGGTCGGCGTCGGCGTCGCGCAGCCGCCCACGAGCAGCGCCAGCAGTGCGAGCAGCAGCGCGGTGTGGGCGGTGGCGGTCACTTGCCGGTGAGCACCGGACGCGTGCTCTGCACCAGGGTCAGCAGCGCCATCGCGTTGGTCTCGATCGCGGTCTCCGGCAGCAGCTCGCCGGGCCAGCTGCCGTCGCCGCGCTGCACCAGGCACAGCACCATCGCGCACTCGAAGTACCAGTCGCGGTCCTGGATCCGCGCGACGTTCGAGAGCAGCGCGGCGCGTTCCAGGCTGTAGGCGTAGTAGTACAGCCAGCGGCGCTGGCGCTCGATCGCGCCGGCGTGGCAGCGCAGTGTCATGTGCTCGGCCAGCCACGCGAAGCCGTTCTG
>JAGQRB010000034.1 GCA_020425925.1 Planctomycetota bacterium | reverse complement strand
TGCGCGAGCTCGGCGCGATCCCGACCAAGTACCATGCGCTGCTCGCGAACGGTGGCGCGCCGGTGGCAGCGGGGCGCGCTGCGGTGCTGGCGGCGCTCCGCCGCCGCCTGTTCGAGGAGCTGCGGGCCGCGCCGGAACAGCTGCCGCCGAGCCTCGGTGAGCGCGTCACCGACTGGTACGAGGAGGCCGTCGTGCCGGGCCTGGTCGCGAGCGCCGCGGCAGCTCCGGTGCGGCTCGTGCTCGACCTCGTCGACGCCGACGGCCTCGCGCGCGAGCGCTGCGTATCCGTCGGTCGGAACGCGGTGGAAGCGTTGCCGGCGCCGGCGGTGCCAGCCGGGGTCCGCCCCTGGCTCGCGCGCTTCGAGGCGCACGAGCGGCGCGTGCTGGAGTTGCTCAGAGCGCCTTCGCCGGACCATCTCGCCGCAGCGCTGGCCTCCGATCCGACGTGCCCCGACTCGATCGTCGAGCGCGCGGTGGAGATACTCGTGCGCGACGGCTCGCTCGAGGAGCACCAATGAACGACCCTGCCTTCTCCGATCTGAGGATCGCGATCTTCGGCTGCGGCCGCATGGGCAAGACCCGAGCGCGCTGCATCGAGCAACTCGGTGGCCGGATCGCGTTCGCCTACGACGTCGATCCCGGCGCCGCGCGCACGCTCGGTGGCGGCGCCCGGGTGCTCGACGCGCCGGGCGACCTCGACCTCGACGCGCTCGACGCACTGTTCGTCTGCACGCCACCGGGCGACCGCGGCACCGTCGAGCTCGCCGCGCTGCGGCACGGCCACGCGGTGTTCGTCGAGAAGCCGCTCGCGGTCGACCTCGACGCCGCGCGTCCCTGGGTCGAAGCCGCCGCCGCCGGCGCGGGGGTCACCGCCGTCGGCTACATGAACCGCTACCGCTCGGCCGTCGAACGCGCGCTCGCGGTCGTCCGTGACGAGCCGCCGCTGCTGCTCTGTGGCGTCTGGGCGAGCGGCAAGTACGCGCGCGACTGGTGGCTCGACCCCGCGCGCTCCGGCGGCCCGCTGAACGAGCAGATGAGCCACCTGCTCGACCTGCTGCGCGCCCTCGGCGGCGAGATCGCGACCGTCGCGGCCGCGGGCCCGACATCGGATCCGCGAACGGCGACCGACGCCGCGGTCGCGCTGACGTTCGCAGGCGACCACGCCGGCACGATCGCCTACTCGTGCCGCGCCGAAACCAAGGGCATCGGTCTCCGCGTCGTCACGCCATCGCGCACGGTGCAGCTCGAGGGCTGGGACTTCCGCGATGCCGCCACCCCGGACGACGAGGATCCATTCCTCGCCGAGACCGCGGCGTTCCTCGCCGCAGCGGCATCGAAGGCGGCGCCGCACCCGCGCTCCGAGATCGCGGACGCCGCGCGCACCCAGGCGGTCGCCGACGCGGTCGCGGAGGCGCTGCGCAGCGGTCGGCGCGTGGCACCGTCGACGCCGTGACGGCTTGCCGCCGACCTCACGGCATGCCGATCACGACCTGCAGCGCGGCCGAGGTCAGCGCACCTGCGGCGTTCGCACCCGGCACCAGCGCCAGGGCCTGCGCGAAGAACCCGAGCCCGACCAGGCCGACATCGTTCGGCAACGGCTCGGGCCAGTTCGCCGACAGCGGCGATTGCGCGAGCAGTCGGACCGACAGCGGCTCGACCAGCGCGCTGCAGCCGGGCATGCCGAAGGCGCCGAGGTCTGCTGGCAGCGGCAACCCGAGCCAGGACTCGTCGCCGAGGCCGAGCACGCCGAACGTCGCCGCCGACGCCCCCGCCAGGCCCGTGACGCGCATGTGAAACGTCGCGCCGTACACCGGCGCGTCGATCGCTGCGAGGACCGGAACGGCACCCGCGCCGCTGCAGCCGTTGCCGTACGGCAGCGCCGCCGGGTAGCCCCGCAGCTGCGCCAGCTCGCCGAACAGTCGCCGGTAGACGTCGCGCACCGCGCCGGTCGCGGGCAGCGCGAGCAGGTCGCTCTGCTCCCACGGATCGTTGGCGAGGTCGTAGAGCTCTTCGCGCACCGTGCCGTCGGGCTGGCGGAATCGCAGCAGCTCGTGCGTGCGGTCGCGGATCATCTCCTGGTCGCCGGCAACGGTCATCGCCGCCGCACCGACGAACTGCTGGGTGTAGACGTAGTCGCGCACTGCCGGCTGACCCGCGGCCTGCAGCAGTGGCACGAAGGACACGCCGTCGACCGGCCCGGCCGGTGTCGAAACCGGCGCGGCCACACCCTGCATCGCGAGCAGGGTCGGGAACAGGTCGACCGCGTGCACCAGCCCGGACTCGACGCGCGGCGTCCCCTGCACTGCCGGACCCGCGACGATCAGCGGCACGCGCACGCCGCCCTGGTAGACCGTGCCCTTGCTGCGATCGGGGTCGAACGGGGGTTCGACGGTGAGCCCCGCCGGCCCGTTGTCGCCGAGGAACACGACGTTGGTGCGCGCGGCCGTCGTCGGTGACAACGCGCCGAGCAGACGCCCGATCTCGCTGTCCATCGCCTCCACCATCGCCTCGAAGAAGGGCACCGGTGTGCTTTGCGGGTCGAGGCCTGCGAGGTTCTGGCTGTGCAGCGTCGCGGGCGGCGCATCCAGCGGCACGTGCGCCGCATGGAACGACACGACGAGGAACCACGGACCGGACGCCGCCGCGACGAACGCGACCGCGTCGTCGACGATGTCGGTCGTCGAGTAGGTCGTCGAGATGCCGTAGTGCCCCGCGGTCACCTTCGGCCACTGGTAGTAGTCGAGCACGCCACCCTGGATCGTGCCGGCGAACTCGTCGAGCCCCTCGCCGGTCGGCGTCGCGGCGCCGAGGTCGTCGCCCAGATGCCACTTGCCGAACAGCGCCGAGCGGATTCCCGCCGGCCGCAGCAGCTCGGGGATCAGCAGCTCGTTGCCGGCGAGGCCGGCGTCACCGATGCCGAGCGCGACGCCGACACCGGTGCGGAAACCGTGCCGTCCGGTCATCAGCGAGGCGCGCGTCGGCGAGCACGTCGGGCAACTGTGCGCGTTGGTGAAGCGCACGCCGCGCTGTGCCAGCGCGTCGACGTTCGGCGTCGGCGGCGGTGACGCCCCGAGGCCGTAGCACGAGATCCCGTCGACGCCGACGTCGTCGGCGATGATCAGGAGCACGTTGTCAGGGGATTGCGCGACGGCGACGGGGGGGAACAGTGCGGCCAGTAGTGCCGCGCGGCAGCTGAGGAGGGTCATTCGGTTCGCGAGCGTGCAGGCAGGGAACCGCGATTGGTCCGCGAACCCGCCGCGGGGACACTACGTCCCGCCGCGCGTCTTCAGGTAGTTGGTCGTCAACGTGCGCGCCCAGTAGCGCGGCACCTCGTGCTCGCTCTGCAGGAAGGCGACCACCTCGTTCGATCTGCGGTCGGCGGCGCCGAAGGCGTCCAGCACACGATGCCAGTGCTCGAGGCCGTGGCCGGTCTTCTCGCGGGCCTGCTCGCTCGTGACGTTCCAATAGTCGGACTTCATGTCGGTCTCCTGGTGGAGGTTCGTGATCAGGGCACCAGCGGCATGAGCGCCGCGGCGCCGTTCGCCGCGATCACGTCGAGCGCGGCTGGCAGCTGGCGATCGAGCATCCGACTCTTCCAGCCGCCGCTCATCATGCGCTTGCTGATCCAGCCGCCGAAGCCGCGGAAACCGTCGTGGTCGAACACGAGGCGAGTGCCTTCGGGCACCGCGGCGAGAGTGAACGTGACGGTCGTGAGGCGATACCGCTCGTCGCCGCGCCAGCTGAACACCAGCCGCCGCGGTGGTTGGATCTCGAGCACCTCGCAGTCGACGATGCCTCGCCAGCCCGGCACCTTTCTTCCAGCGGAACTGGAAACGGTGCCCCTTGCGGGGTTCGAAGTCGTTCGGCATCAGCCAGGCCGCGAGGCCCCGGCTGGTCGCGATCGCTTCCCAGACGCGCGCGACCGGGTGCGGGTAGATGCGTTCGAGATGGATGCCTTTCGTGGCGTGTCAGTCGGCTCGGTCGAGATGGCGCGCGAGCGCGTCGAGGCGGTCTTCCCAGAAGGCGCGGTAGAGGCTGATCCAGCGTCTCGCCCCGGCGCCGCTCGCCGCCGCACGAGCCCGGCACCGCGCAACACGCGCAGGTGCTTCGACAGCGCCGGCTGGCTGCCGAGGAACCCCTTGCCGAGGTCGAGCGCGGCGGTGTCACCCTGCTACGCCAGGCGATCGAGGATCGCGCGGCGCGCCGGATCGGCGATCGAGCGGAACACGAGATCGCCGCGTGGCCTGGCCGCGCCCGGCTCGGTGTTCTGCGACATCCCGGATCGGATCAGTCGATCCTGCCCTTCAGCCGCAGCTCGTCGCCGCGGCGCGCGAGCTCTTCCTCGAGGAACAGCATCGCGAGCGGCGTCGCCGACAGACCGTCGACGATCTCGTTGTGGAGCAGCATGCGCAGCACTTCGGCCTGCGCGAACCAACGCGTCTCGATCACCTCGTTGTGATCCAGCGCGGTCGCCGACGGCCGGGCGCCATCGGCGAGGAACACCTCGAAGGTCTGATTGGTCGCGCCGTAGCTCGGGTGGTAGACGACGAGCGGGCGCATCGTGCCGGCCACGAGCGCGGCCTCCTCGAGCAGCTCGCGTCGTGCGGCCGACTCCGCGGTCTCCCCCTCGTCGATGCCGCCCGACGGGATCGCCCAGACGAACCGATCGACCGTCAGGCGATACTGCCGGATGAGCAGGATCTCGCCGCCGCGGCGCGGGATCACACCGACCGCCGGCCGGTGGAACTCGACCGACTGGAAATCGATCTGGCGACCGTCCGGCAGCTCGACGGCGCGACCGAGCACCGCGAACCACGGGTTCTGCAGCAGCGTCTCCGTCGCGAGAACGGTCCAGGGCTTCGTCGTCATGGGCGTGGTCGGTCGCGCCACTCGAACGCCGCGCGATGCTCGGCCAGCAGCGTAGCCGCGCGCGCGACGTCGTCGACGTCGTTCACGTCGATCCACGCCCGGTCGTGGCGGTGCTCGCGCAGGTCGTACCCGTTCGCGATCGCGCGCGCGACCAGCTCCGGCACGCCGAGCGCGACGCCGGGCTCGACGAGCGCGGCGACGCGCGACCCGAATGCGTTCGTGCCGGAGGAGATGCGGTACTCCTTGACCGGCTTCTCGCGGTAGCCGGTGACCCGGCCGGCGGGGTCGGTGACGACCTCGCCGAGCGCGAGCTGGTGACGTTCGGCATGGGTCGCGATCGTCGCATCGGCGCCGCTCGCGCGATGCGCCGCGACCAGCTCGTCGAGAGCGATCGCGGAGAGCAGGTCGCCGTTGATCGTGACCACCGCGTCGGGCGGCGGCGCGGCGGCGGCTGACGCTGCGGGCAGCAGCCCGAGCGCGCCGATCGTGCCGAGCGGCACCGGCTCGCGCACGATCCGGACCGGCGCATCGTCGCCGAGCTCGCGGTCGAGGTGCGCACCGATCTCGTCGCCACGGTGATGCACCGCAACGAACACCGCGCGGGCCCCGGCCGCCAACGCGCGCAGCACGTTGTGCACGACGAGCGCGCGGCCCCCGATCGGCACCAGCGGCTTGGGCTCCGGCCGATTCATCCGGCTGCCGCGGCCGCCGGCGAGAACGAGCGCGTCCCAGATCACGGCGCGCGTTCGCCTTCGACGCCGTCCGAGCCGATGCCGTAGTGGACGCGGAACGCCGCGTCCCAGGCGGCGTGGAACTCGGCGACCGCCCGTTCGGTGTCCGGAGCCGGCGGTGACACCGCGACCGGACCGCGGGCGAGCGCCGTGTCGTAGAGCCGCTCGTAGGCCTCCGCCACCGCCGCCGGCGCCGGCGCCGACCGCGGGTCGACCGGCGCGAAGAAGCGCTCGCGCAGCGCACCGTCACGGAGCAGCCGGACCAGGAGCCGGCCGAGGTCCTCGGCGTCACCGGATTCGTAGAGCAGGGCGGATCGCACGCCGGCGAAGCGCTCGAGGAATGCGCCGGCGGCCGGCAGGATTACGGGCACGCCCAGCGCGAGCGCCTCGTCGGCGACGAGGCCCCAGGTCTCGTGTGCACGGGTGCCCGACACGAACGCATCGACGTCGGCGACCGGATGCCCGGCCAGCTGCTCGAACCGGCCGTGCCAGTGCACCGGCAGACCAGCGGCCGCCTCGCGAACGCGCGCCTCGAACGGCGGGTCGGCGGACTGGCCGGCGATGTGCAGCTCGACGGCCGCACCGGCGGCGCAGGCGTGGCCGACCGCGGCGACCAGCACGTCCGTGCCCTTGAGCTCGTGGATCGACCCCCAGGCGCCGAGCACGAGCTTGCTGCCGAGCGGTCGCGGCGCGCGGCGCGGCGGCGGGTCGTGCAATGTCGGCGCGATCGAGTGCGGCGCCTCCTCGAGCCCGAGCGCCGTCGCGATCCGCTCGCCCTGGCAGCGCGACAGGCAGGTGAGCACGGTACTCGCGCGCAGCTCGGCGATCGAGGCGGCGAGCCAGTCCCGATAGCGCTGCGCCGCGACGTCCTCGCCGATCCACGGCACCGGCAGGTAGTGGCGGGTCGCACATGCACTGCAGGGCTCGGCTGCGGGCATCGCGGAGCAGAACGTCCGCGTGTCCTGCCGAACGCGGTGGACGATCGGACAGGTCGCGCCGAAGTCGTGCAGGGTCGTGACCGTGGGGATGCCGAGGCGCGCGCCGATCCGGACCAGGTCGTCGGTGAGGCGCAGCCAATGGTGCACGTGCAGGACATCGGGCCGCTCGCGTGCGAGCAGGGCCTCGACATCGCGGCTGACCGCGGCCGAATGGCGCTTGTGCCAGTGCCCGTAGTGCGGATCACCGCGATGGAACCGCACGACCTCGAATCGACCGGTGGGGTCGGGCCCGCGCTCGATGCGGTAGCCATTCTGCCAGCGGTCGCTGCCGGCCAGCACCAGCACGCGATGCCCGCGGCGGACGAGCTCCTGCGCCAGCGAGTGCACCGCCTGCTCGGTGCCACCGGTGTGTTCGGGCGGGAAGCCGTGAATCGTGAGCGCGATCTTCATCGGTTGCGGCGCGGCTGCAGGAGTGCGCCGCCCGACCCGTGCCGATCGGACCGCCCAGCGCTTCCCGAGAATACAGCGCTTCCCGACGATACAGCGCTATTCGAGGATACAGCGCTCACTGCGCAGGAGATCGAACTCCGCGCTGCCGCCGGCAGTGAACAGGACCGTGCCGCGGGTGCCGACCAACCCATCGACCCGGAACTCCCCGGCCGGAAGCGACTCGAGTGCCACCGTCAGCACGTTGCTGCTGCGCATCACGGCCTCCGGCGGCGTCGACACGGGCGGGCGCGCGTTCACGATCAGGTGACCTTCACCGCGCGGCTCGGCGACCTCGATCACGAGCTGATGGCGACCGATTCCTTCGGCGAGCATCCGCACGGTCGTCTGGCCGGCGGCGACTTCGGCGAACAGCAGGCCACAGGTCAGCGCGCCGGTGCGGAGATCCTGCGCGTCCAGCCGGTAGGAACCGGGCGGCAACGCGTCCAACGTCACGACTTCGCGTTCGGCGTCGGCTCCGGCGCGGTCCAGCACGCGGTCGGCGGCGATCTTCCAGGCGTGCGTCGCGGCATCGATCCCCGGCATGCCGTGGCGGCGCGCGACGATCGTGGTCGTGCCGCCGAGTGGCCAACCGGCGAGCCGCAGCTCGATCGCCCCGGGCCTGGCGAGCGCGATCCCGACCTCGAAGTCGGTTCCCGGCTCGGCGTCCACCGGCGCGGAGACCGGCGCGCGGATCCCGCCGATGCTGGCCGACTCGCCGCCAACGCGGTCGTCGCCGCGCTCCGCCATCGTGCCGAACCACGCGGCGTGGGCCGGCATGACGCGCAACACGTCGGCGCCGAGACCGACGATGCAGATCGTGCCGTCGGCGGGCACCAGCGCGCCGTCGGCAACCGCGTCGGACGGTGCCTGCGCCAGCCGCGCCAGCACCGCCGGCCCGTCGCGGCGACCGCCGCGCACGGCGCCCTCGACGTCGGCGGTCAGCATCTTCACCACGCCGTGGTCGAAGAGCGCTGCCGCGACCGGGCGGTCCTCGAGATCGACGAAGCGCAGCCGCAGCCGGGCGAGCGGTTGCACGGCGATGTCGTTCCGACCGGCGACGACCTCGACCTCGCACGCGGCAAACGTCGGTGGATCCGAGAGCGAGGCGAGCCGCAATCGACCCGGCACGAACTCGCGCTCCCCGACACCCGCCGCGATCCGAATCTCGTGGCGGCGCTCGCCCGCGAGCTCGATGACCGTCACCGCGCCGTCGGGCAGCGGTCGATCGGGTGCCGTCAGCAGTCGCAGGGTCGCACCGGGTGCGCGCCGCTCGGAGGTCGCGTCGGCCGCGACCACGGCGCGTTCGGGCGCCGCGGCGGCAGCGGCCGGCGCGGTGCCGTCGCGGCCGTCCCCCGGGCCGCCGACGACCGTCCAGATCCCGCTCGCGATCCAGATCCCGATCGCGATCGCCGCAAGCATCAAGGCGAACGCAACGAACTGCTGATTCCTGCGCATGGAGGTTCCCTCGGCTGTTCGCGAGCTCACGCCCGCCCTCGACTTCACTCCCGACCCCGCGATTCTGTCGGACGCGGCGAGCCGGCGCAACGGCGCCGGCATCGCAGATCCACTTCGGCCGCGAGGGTCAGCTCGGCGGGATGCGCGCGAACACGACGTAGGCGCCGCCCTCGGCGTTGGCCTCCATGAAGCCTCGGCAGTCGGCGCCGCTGGGCCCGACGATGAGATCGATCGCGCCATCCACCGAGGTGGTGATCGTCACCGTCGCGCTGGTGCCCAGACGCCAGCCGTCGGAGTCGGCCTCGTTCAGCGACTGCGACGCGGCCGTCGGCCGGTCCGGAGTGACGCTGACGCTGAACCCGGCCCCGAAGCCGAACAGCTGGATGTTGCCGCCGACTCCGATCGGTGCACCCTGCGAGGCGAGCGCGATGCCCACCTTGCCGGTCGCGATCGACTCGGCGCCGCAGTAGACCACCTTCGAGGTGCCTTTCGCCCCGACCGCCGCGTTGCCGACGCCGCTCTGGATGTCGGCACTGACGCCGCCCCCGAGCGCAACCGCACCGAGCACGAGCTCGGCACGCGGACAGGTCAGGTCGAAGCCGAGCGCGGATGCCTCGCTGAGCTGGTCGGAGTAGCTGCCGGCATGGCCATCGAAGGCGCCGCAGGATCCGCGCGCATCAGGCCGCCGCAGCTTGCCCTGGAACAGCAGCTCGAGCACGTGCACGTCGGACGGCTTGAGGGGCTTGACGACCTCCCAGCGCACACCCGCGCTCGGCACCTCGCCGCTCGCCGTGCTGACCTGACCCTGCGCGACGATCCCCGCCGCGAACAGCAGACCCGATAGAACGCTCTTCATCTCTGTCCCCTCCGTCTGGGTGGTTTCTGGATTGCGTCTGTGATGCAGATGGCGGGCCCGAAGGACGCACCGCGCGTCCGCCCACCACACCAGTGGATCGACCGCACCCGAAAGCGACGCCGAATCGCCGGCGAACTGCCGATTCGCGCCCGGGTGGTCGCCCGCACGCGGTGGCGCTATCGTGTCGGGTCGCACGATGTCGACCCCCCTGCAGCCGTTCGTTCTCGTCTTCGCTGCCCTGACCACCATGGCGCTCGCTCAGGAAGGCGTGCCGGCGCCGCCCGGTCTCGTGCCCGAGCAGATGTGGCCGGCGCCGACCGCCGAGGACTGGGCCAGACCGGTTCCGATCCAATGGCAGCGCACCTGGGACGACGCGGTGCGGCTGTCGCAGGCGACCAAGAAGCCGATCCTGGTCTGCGTCAACATGGACGGCGAGATCGCCAGCGAACACTACGCCGGCATCCGCTACCGCGACCCCGAGGTCACCAAGCTGTTCGAGCCCTACGTCTGCGTGATCGCGTCGGTCTACCGTCACAACCCGCGCGACTACGACGACCAGGGCCGCCGCATCGAGTGCCCGCGGCTCGGCTGCGTGACCTGCGGCGAGCACATCGCGATGGAGCCGATCGTCTACGAGAAGTTCCTCGACGGCAAACGCATCTCGCCGCGCCACATCATGGTCGAGCTCGACGGCAGCGAGACCTACGACGTGTTCTACACCTGGGACGTGAAGTCGGTGCTCGACTCGCTCGACAACGGCATCAAGAACCGCGCGATCCAGCCCGAGCCGATCGTCAAGGGCGATCGCTCGCTGCTCGAGAAGGTCCAGAGCCCCGACGCCGCCGACCGCGCCGAGGTCGAGCAGACCTACCTCGCGGCCGACCCCGAGCAGAAGACCGCGCTGCTCGACGCCGCGCTCGAGCTCGGCGACCGCGCCCCGGTCGAGCTGCTGCGACTGGCGGCCTACGGCCTCGACCCGGCCCAGGCGAAGAAGGCGCGCGAGGGCATGACGAAGGCAACCGACCCCGGCACCGTCGACCTCATCGCCGACACGCTGCGCGGCCAGCTGCCGAAGACCGAGCGCACCGCGCTGGTCGACGCGCTCGACAAGTTCGCCGGCGACTCGACGCGCGCGCGCACGCTCGCGACCGCGCACCGCGGCCTCGCCGGACAGCAGTCGGCGATCGATCCGACGAAGTGGCAATCGGTGCTCGAAGGCGCGGCCTACACCGGCGCGTACTCGAGCGGCGAGATCGCCGCGGCCGCGACCGCGCGCGACCGCGCGCTCGCCGAGAACCCCGAGGACCCCAATGCGCGTCTCGACGTCGCCGAATCGAGCCTGTTGCAGGCGCTGGCCGATCACGACGCCGGCGTCGGACCGGGCGCCGCGCGGCAGGCCGCGCAGTTCCGCCGCATGCAGTTCCTCGACGCCGATCGCGCCGCCAGAGCCGCGGGCGAGGCCGGCGCCACCGGCTGGCGCGTCGCCGCGATCCGCGCGGTCGCGAGCCTGCACCTCGGCCAGCCCCGCCGCGCCTACGATCTCGCCGTCGAGGCCGCCCCGAACCTGCCGCCCGACGCCCCGGGCCGGCTCGCGATGGAAGTGCTGGCGCTGTTCGCCGAAGCGCGCCAGGAGGCGATCGTGCAGGCGGTGCGCAACAAGGAGAAGTGGCCACCGCAGTGGATGACCGATGTGCACGCCGCCTACGCGGTGCTCGACCGCCATCCGCTCGGCCGTCCGGTCCACGTCGCCAACCACTACGACTTCCTCGAGTTCTTCGGCACGCCGCAGGCCGACGAGGTGCTCGATCGCGGGCTCGAACGCTTCCCCGCCGCGCCCGAGCTGCACCAGCGGCTGCGCGCGCGGGCGCTGAAGCGCGGCGGCGCCGACGGACTCGAGGCCGAGTACGCCGCGCGCCTCGCGAGCGGCGACGCGAACGCGACCATGCCGTGGTTCGCGGGCTACGCCAGCCTGGTCGCGGCCGAGGCACACCGCGCCCGCAACCGCGGCGAAGCGGCGATCGCGGCCTACGAGCGCGCGATCGCGCACTTCCAGACCTACGTCGAGCGCTCGCCCGAGGGCGCGGCCAATGGCAGTCACTACGTCGCGATGGCACACGCCGGCATTGCCGCGGTCCGCCTTCGCGGTGGCGATCTGCAGGGCGCGTTCGACGCGCTGGTCGCCGGTTTCGCCGCGAACCCGGCGGCGACATCGGCGGTCGACGGCCTCAGCCGCACCGCGATGCAGACCGCCGAGCAGCTGCGCGCGCGCGCGACCGAAGCGAAGGACGAAGCGCTGGTGGCGAAGCTCGACGCCGAGCTGAAGAAGCTGCCCGACGAAGCCTACGTGTTGCCCGAGTACGAGCAGGCCTCGCGCGGCGGGCAACGCATGGGCCGGCGGCGCTGATAGGTTCGAATCCGGCTTCGGCTATCCGCCGATGACGAGCCGCAGCCCGGCGGTCAACGCGACCCCGAACTGCGGCGCGGTCGGGTCGAGCACCGCGGCCTGCGCGTGCAGGTCGATGCCGCGCAGGCTCGGGTCCGAACCGATCGGGGTCGACACCGCGGCCCGACCGCGGACATCGGTGACGACGAGGCGCTCGGCGCCATCGGCGACGAGCAGCGTGCAGCCGCCGCCGAGCGGCAGGTTCGTCGGCGCGAGCCCGACACGCACGATCGCGGGCGCCGTCGCGGCGGCGTCGAGCAGTTCGACGCGGCAGTGGCCGCAGAGCCAGACCTGTTCGCCCGCGAGCTGCGGGATGGTGCTGCCGCCGCAACCGCTGCCGCGCGATCGCGCGCTCGGCGACACGACGTCACCGAGGATCGCCGTGCGCCCCATGCCGTAGGACAGCAGGCGATCGCGCGCCGCGTCGTAGACCATCACGTTGGCGTCCCCCGCCGCGAACCCGGCTCCAGCGACCGGCCGCCAGCGCAGACCGTCCCACTCCCAGGTATCGAAGGCGGCGATTCCGCCCTGCAGCACGATCGTCCGCCGCTTGCTGTCGTAGGCCAGCCCCATGCTGACGCGCGGCGACGGCCCGCGTGCAACCCGCGCCCGCCAGTCCACGCCATTCCACTCCCAGGTGAACGGCAACCAGCTCTCGCTCCAACCGACCATCACCACCGTGCCGCGCGCCAGGTCGGTCGCCATCGCGTGGCGCAAGAGTGCAGGGGGCCGCGTCGCCGGCGCGCGTCGCAGCCACCGTACCCCGTCGAAGCTCCACGTGTCACCGAACCGCATCGAACCCCGCCAGGGGTTCACGCCGCCGAAGAGCAACACGCCGCCGTTCACCGGATCGAACGCCATCGCACCCAGCTCGCGCCCGGGTGGCGCGACCGCCGTTGCCACGCGCGCCCAGTTGGTGCCGTCCCATTCCCAAGTGTCATCGAGCACACCCTGGTCGACCTGCCCTCCGAACAGCACGATCCGGCCGCGCGCGGGATCGCTGGCCATCATCGCGTTGGTGCGCGCCGGCGGCACCGACGCGGGCGCAGCCAATCGCCAGCGCGCGCCGTTCCACAGCCAGGTCTGGTCGACGTAGCGCAGCGGCACGTACTGGCCACCGTAGACGCTGTTGCCGCCACCGAACAGGACGGCCTCGGCCCGCGCGTCGTCGAATGCGAGCGCGGCGCCGGAGACGGCACGCGGCCGGTTCAGGCGCTCGACCTCGTGCCAGTCGACGCCATCCCACTCGAAGGCATCGTCGCAGTAGAGCGCACCGGTCCAGCCGCCCGACATCAGGACCCGGCCGCGGTCGCTGTCGAACGTCATGCCGTGGTTTTCGCGCGCTGGCGGCACGGTCGCGACTTGCTGGCGCTGCCAGGTGACGCCGTTCCAGAGCCAGGTCGCATCGGAAGGCGCACCGTTCAGCGAGCTGCGCCCGCCGAACAGCACGACCCGACGCCGCGCCCGGTCGGTCGCAAGATCGAACCCGCTCCACACCGGCGGCAGCGTGGCCGGCGCGGTGCGGCGCCAGCCGATGCCGTTCCACAGCCAGGTCGCCGCCGGCGTGGAGTAGGTGTTGCCGAGATGGAGGAGCATCGCGGCGTTGGCAGGGTCGAATGCCATGCGGCCGGTGTAGGATTCGAACTCGGGCCCCGGCACCGCGGCGAGTCGCCAGTTCGCGCCGTTCCACTCCCAGGTGTCGCGCCGCGGCCGGCCCTGCGCATCGTTGCCGCCGCAGAGCACGGTCACACCGCGCGACGGGTCGTAGCCGAGCAGATAGCGCGAACGCGCCGGCGGCTGCAACGCCGGAGTGCGGCGTTGCCAGCTGGCTCCGTCGAACTCCCAGGTGTCGGCGATCAGACCACCCGACGGCAGGGTGCCGCCGAACAGTACGGTGCGCTGTCGGCGCTCGTCGTAGGCGAGGCCGTGGTCGAAGCGATCCGGCGGACGCGTGACCGGCGCGCGCGCCGTCGCGTCCGCGCCGAAGCGGGTTCGCGTCGCGATTCCATCGTACTGGACGATCGTGCCGCGCGCGGCGTCGTAGACCATCGGATAGCCGCGCCAACCGGGCACGTGTTTCCACGATCGGCCCTGTGCTGCGACGGTGGCACAGGCGAACGATGCGACGGCGACGACACCGGCGAGCTGCCGGCTTCGAGTCCTCTCCATTGCGGTGCCATCGACCGTTCCGGGCCGACATCTGCAGCGACCGAGCGGTAGGCCCCGACCGCCGACCGCGCCCGCCCTCAACCGTCCGCGAGCATCGCGTCGAGCGAACGGACAGCCCGCCACTCGCCGGACAACGCCGTGTCGCGCGGCCGCGTCGCGTCCTGGCACTCGACCGGGCAGAGCAGCGCGGCGTCGAGGCCGTGCGCGGCGCAGAACCGGCGGCCGAACTCCCAGCGCGAGCAGCGCTCGGGTCCAGGCAGGTGCAGCACCTGCGGTGCGGCGCGCAGCGTTACGAGCTCGGCGAGGCCGGTGGCGGCGTCGGCGGCGTGAAGCGGCGTGCGGTACTCGTTGGTGTAGAGCGTCAGCGCCCGACCGCCGGCGAGCGCGGTGCGAATCATGCCGGAGGCACCGCGGCCGCGGGGATCGGGCCCGAACAGCAGCGGTAGCCGCGCGATCCTCCCGCCGCGCTGCCGCACGAGTTCTTCACCGGCGGCCTTGCTCACGCCGTAGAGCGACAACGGCGCGGTGGCGGCGCGTTCGCCGTACGGCCCGGCGCGGCCGTCGAACACCAGATCGGTGGAGGTGAACAGCATGCGATCGCCGAAGCGCGCGGCGAGCTCGCCCGGCAGCTCGGCGTTGACGCGGTGCGCCAGCTCGGGATCGGCGGCACAGTCCGCCATGCGCGACATCGCCGCGAGGTGCAGCACGTAGTCGGGCGCGAGCGCCTCGGCGACGGCCGCGCAGCTGCCGCGTTGGGCGAGATCGACCGCCGCGTCGCCGCCCGAGCGCGCAGCGGTGACGACATCGAACCCACGCCGCCGCAACGCCGCGACGACGAACGGTCCGAGGAAGCCGGTCGAGCCGGTGACGAGAACGCGCGCCGCGCCCATGGCGCCATGTTGCCGTCGATCGCCGCGGCCGCAATCGTCGGCAGCCCGATGGCCGCTTCTTCGCCGAATTCGGCAACCCGTGGCACGCGAGTTGGGTTGTGGTTTGTACCGCGTACCGACTGCAAGGTCTGCGGCCGGTGACAGCTACTCCGCCACCCGAACCACCGCGCCGCCTGCTGGTGATCGCCAACCCGATCTCCGGCGGTGGCCGCGCCCGCGTGCTGGTGCCGCGATTGTGCGCGGCATTGCAGCAGCTCGGGGTCGAGAGCGTCGCGTTCTTCACGACCCGTGCCGGCGAGGCCCGCGAACGTGCCGCAACCGCCGGCGCCGAGAACTGGGACGGCCTGATCGCGGCCGGCGGCGACGGCACCATGAACGAGGTCGTCAACGGCATGCCGGATCCGACGCAGCCGCTCGGCTTCCTGCCGGTCGGCACCGCCAACGTGCTCTCGGTCGAGCTCGGCTTGCCGCGCCGGCCCGAGCTGGCGGCGCGCGTGTTCGCGAACGGTCATCTGCGCGAGCACGCGATCGGCGAGTGCGACGGACGGAGGTTCCTGCTGTTCGTCGGCGCCGGGCTCGACGGTGCACTGGTCGAACGGCTCAGCGCCGTGCGCACCGGCACGCTCGGCAAACACAAGTGGCTCGGCCCGATCCTCTGGATCGGGCGCCGCTGGCCGCGGCACTCGCTGCGCGCGACGCTCGACGACGGCACCGTGCTCGACGGGCTGACCTCGGTGCTCGTGACCCGTTCGCGCAACTACGGCGGCGTGGTCTCGCTGCTGCCCGATATCGATCCGGCCGACGGCATGCTGCACGTACTCGGCTTTCGCATGCGAGGGCGGCTGGCATGGGCCTGGCAGGGCGTGCGGGCCGGCTTCGGCCGGCTGCGGCCCGGTCGACACCTGGTCGCGACCACGGCGTCGACGATCGTCATCGAGGGCGTGGCGCCGTACCACGTCGACGGCGACCATGGCGGCACAACCCCGGCGACGATCCGGCTGCTGCCGCGACCGCTGCGGCTGTACGCTCCCGCCCCGAACCGCTGATGCGACCGCGCGACTTCTTCCATCGGGTCAGCTACCTGCAGTACCCCGTGATGATCGCGGCGGTCGCGGCCGCGCTGCGCCCGGTCCTGGCCGACACCACCGATGTCGTCGCGGATCTCAACACGACGCTGATGCTGATGGGAATCGGCGTGGCGTTCTCGACCCTGCAGGACACCACCAAGGTGCAGAACGAGATCTCGCGGCGCGTCTGGTCACACCCGCGGCGCGCCCGCTTCGCGCTGATCGCGATCGCCGGGCTCGTCGTGTTCTTCCTCGGCAGCGGCACGCTGCTGTGGTTCTTCGGCGGCGAACGCCGGATCGCGGGCGTCGCGGTCGGCCTCGTCGTGTTCGGCATCGGCGTGCTCGGCCTGCTGAAGGCCGCGATCGAGATGGCCGAGTACCAGGCCGTCGCCGGCCCGGACGATCAGCGCACGACCGTGCGACCGCCGCCGCGGTAGAACCGGATCCAGTCGATGTCGAGCGCGAACGGCCCGGCCTTCTTGTCGTAGATGTAGAATGCGAGACCGCGGACCTTGTCGGCCGCGATGTGGCGACCGCGGCTGTACTGGCCCATGAAATTGAAGTCGAACGCGTCGATCGGCGCGTCGATCTCGAGCCACTTGCCCGGCTCGGTGTCGAACTCGAACCAGTACGAACCCGGCCCGTAGGTGCGGCTGCCGCGCAGCGCGAGGATGTAGCGGCGGCCGTCACCGCGCACGCGCAGCTTGACGCCGCGCGCGCCGGCCATCCTGCCGGCGTCGATCACGGTCTGGATCGAGGCGAAGCCGCCGTTGTTCGCCAGCGAGACCTCGCCGGCGAACCGCGCGATGCCGCCTTCGACCGCGGTCATGCCGCCGTCCGAACGGCCGCCCATCACGCTGTCGTGGATCTGCTGCCAACCGCCCGCACCTGCCGGCCCGTCGAAGCCGAACAACAGCTCGGGGTCGGTGGCCGAGCGCGTCTCGGGCGAGCGCGGCAGCAGCACGCTGTCGATCTCGTGCACGATGCCGTTACCGGCGGCGAGATCCGCCGTGGTCACCTCGGCGCCGACGAGCGCGCCGTCCTCGCCCACCAGGATCGCGCCACCGCCGAGCGTCGTGAGCTTCGCGCCGGGCCGCAGATCGGCCGCCCGCACGACACCCGCGACGACATGCGCCCGCAGCAGATCGGCGAGCTCGTCCTCGCACCCCGGCTGCACCAGCCCCTGCAGCGTCAGCGCGTCGACGCGCCGGAATGCGCGCTCGGTCGGCGCGAACAGCGTGAACGGACCGCGGGCCGCCAGCGCGGCGGTGAGCTCGGCGCGCTCGAGCAACCGCGCCAGCGTGCGCAGACTGCTGCGCTGCTCGACGAGTGCCGGGATCGCGACCGCCGGCTCGGCGGGCACCGGATGCTGCGCGCCGGCGGCGCTGGCCAGGACGACGATGGAGACGGACGCCAGGGTCGATGAACGCTTTGGCATGGCGTCGGCGCTGTTCGCAGCGAGCCGCGGGCGGGATGCACCGCGGTCACGATTCGACGCCGCGGGCTCAGTGCACGGTGCCGAGCACCGACGACACCCGGTTGCTGGCGGTGACGCCGAGCGGATTGGCACCGGGGTCGTAGACCACGAGCTGCTGCTCGAGTGGCATGCCGATGTAGGCGCAGTTCGCCGGCAGCGCGAGCGGCCAGAAGTGCACGCCGCTGCCGTCGACCAGCGCGATCGACTGATCGATCGGCGCGACCTCGACGGCGCAGCCCGGTGCGCCGAACGGACCGAGGTCGTACGGCGCCGCCAGCGACAGCAGGCCGATGACTCGGAACAGCCCGGTGTTCGTCGGCAGGTTGGTGCCGTCGAGCACGAACGTCGAACCGAGCACGGGCCGCTCGGGAGTTTCGCCGAAGCTGGCACCGTGGCGCACGCCGAGCCTCGGCGTACCGTTGCTGCCGGCGCACCCGCCCGCTGGCGCCGCCACCGTCGCGACGTACTTCGGCCCGGTGATCGCGAGCTCGTAGTTGCCGGTCGTGGCCGACGAGAACCCCTTCACGACGACGTAGTAGGTGCCCGGCGTGAGCGCCGCGGTCAGTCGCGACAACAGCCCGGCGCCGCCATCGTCGTCGAACGCGATCTCCTGCAGCGCGGCATCGGCGAGGAAGATCACCGAGTCGGTCAACGCCGGCGCGGCGGCCCCGACCACGGTCTCCATCACGAACGTGCCCGGCGCGGTCACCGCCAGCTCGTAGAAGTCGTAGTCGACCGCCGGCACGGTGTAGCTCGCGCCACCGCCCGCGGTCGTGATCGTGCCGACGTTGCGCGTGTCATGGCCCGAGACCGTCGGCGTGCCGCTGCCGTAGGCCTGGCGCGGGTCGTTGCTCTCGGTGGCCTCGGCAACCGACCGTCGCTCGTAGACCCCGCGGTCGGCCAACACGACGTCGAGCGTGTAGCTGCCGGTGGTGCCGGCATCGTGACCGCGCACCGCGACGTAGTAGGTGCCGGCCACGAGCTTGCCGGTGAGCAGCGTGTAGTCACCGTGCGTGATCGGGCTGCCGTCGTCGACGTCGGCCAGCACCGTCATGCCGTCGGCGGCGAGGATGCGGACCCGGGTGTCGTGGATCTCTACCGCCGACCCTGGCCCGGTCCAGATCCGGTAGTCGCGATCGGCCGTGAGCGTGAGCGCGAACCAGTCCTCGTCCCCGGCGCTGATCGCACCGAACGCCTGCTGGCCGCCGGCCAGCACGGTCGCCGTCGCGAGCGAGGAATTCGGTTCAGCGGCTTCCGGGACCCCCTGGGCCGGGGCCATCGCGGTCAGCACGGCGAAGGCCGAGAGCAACAGAGCGACCGGAGTCGTGGACGTCATCGAGAGCGGAGAGCAGCAGCCGGACGGACGAGTTTACTAGGTATTCAGAACGCGGCGGCAACGCCCGGATTCCACACCGCGTCACACCTCGCGATGCGGCGACCCGCATCCGGAGGAAGTCTGGTGCGGCGGTCTGGTAGCATCGCGCCGATGGTTGAAACCTCCGGGTCCGCGCCCGTGCGGCTGGTATCGGTCGGCGGCGGCGGCGCCGACAACGTCGAATTCGGCGGCGGCCGGCCGTTCGCCTTGATCGCCGGCCCCTGCGTCATCGAGAGCCGCGAGCACACCCTGCGCCACGCCGAACGGCTGCGGCAGATCGCCCGCGACGCCGGCGTGCCGCTGGTGTTCAAGAGCAGCTTCGACAAGGCCAACCGGACCTCGGGTGCAGCGTTTCGCGGCACCGGTCTCGAAACGGGACTCGCGATCCTCGCCGAGGTCCGACGTGATCTCGGACTGCCGGTCCTCACCGACGTGCACGCCGCCGAACAGTGCGCCGCCGCCGCCGAGGTCGTCGATTGCCTGCAGATCCCGGCGTTCTTGTGCCGGCAGACCGATCTGCTGCTGGCGGCGGCGGCGACCGGTCGCGCCGTCAACGTCAAGAAGGGCCAGTTCCTCGCGCCCGACGACGTCGGCAACGTGCTCGCTAAGGTGCGCGACGCCGGCAACCTGAACGTGATGATCACCGAGCGCGGCGCCTCGTTCGGCTACCGCACGCTGGTCGTCGACTTCGCCGGCTTCCCGACCATGCGCGGGTTCGGGCAGCCGCTGATCTTCGACGCCACCCACTCGGTGCAGCGGCCCGGGGGCGCCGGCACCTCGACCGGCGGCGACCGCACCAAGGTGCCGTTCCTGGCGCGCGCCGCGGTCGCGTGCGGCGTCGACGGCTTGTTCATGGAAGTGCACGAGGATCCCGATCGCGCGCCGAGCGACGGTCCCAACATGCTGCAGCTCGAGGATCTGGCGGGTCTGCTGCGCGAGCTCCGCGTGATCGAGGTGGCGGTTCGCGGCGGATGAGCACGCGCTCGTCGACGCCGCTGCCCGACGACGATCGGGGCCCGGACGATCGCGACGCCCCCGACTGGGGCTCGGCGCGCGACTTCTACACCTTCGCACCGGAGACGCTGGCGCAGGAGCTGCCCGAGTTCGAGATCCTGCGCGAGGTCGGCAAGGGCTCGATGGGCATCGTCTACGAGGCCCGGGTGCGCAGCAGCGGCGATCACATCGCGCTCAAGGTGCTGCCGCCGAGCCTGACGCTGACCGAACGCGCACTGGCGCGCTTCTATCGCGAGGGCCGACTGATGGCGCGGATCCGCCATCCCGACATCGTCGGCTTCCACGACCAGGGCCGCCGCGGCCGACTGCACTGGTTCGCGATGGAGTTCGTCGACGGCGTCACGCTCGAGCAGCGCCTCGCGGTCGGGCCGCTGCCGGTGCAGCACGCCTGCGCGATCGCCGCCCGCGTCGCGCGCGCACTGCAGTTCGCCCACGACCACGGCGTCGTGCACCGCGACGTCAAACCGGGCAACGTCATGCTGCGGCGCACCGCCACCCGCGACGGCGACGGTGAGCTCGCGATCGCGGTGACCGACTTCGGACTGGCGCGCGAGACCGGCACCGGCTCCCTGACCGAGAGCGGCGCGATCGTCGGCACACCGATGTTCATGGCCCCCGAGATGGTGCTCGGCGGCACCGCGCAGGCCGGCACGCTCGCTGACGTCTACTCGCTCGGCGCGACGCTCTACGCGCTCGTCACCGGCGCGCCGCCGTTCGACGGACCGACCGGTCAGAGCGTGCTGAAGACCGTGCTCGAGCAGGATCCGCTGCCGGCGACGCGGCTGCGGCGCGACCTGCCCGACAACGTCGCGGCGATCGTGCACAAGGCGATGGACCGCGATCCCGGCCGACGCTACGGCTCGGCGCTCGAGCTCGCCGAGGACCTCGAGCGCCACCTGCGCGGCGAACCGGTGCTCGCGCGGCTGCCCGGACCGGCGGCGCGCACCTGGCGGCTGGTGCAGCGCCGGCCGCTGCCGGCGTTCCTGATCGCGCTGGTTCTCGTGCTGTCGGTCGTCGGCGTCTGGCTGGTACGCGAACGCAACCACACCGAACTGCGCCAGAAGCTCTCCGAGGCCGAGCGCTATCTCGCGGTCGCGTCGACGGCGCTCGACGAACGCGGCAACCAGCGCTCGGCCGCCGAGCGCCAGGACCTGCTGCTCGCGGCGGTCGCGTCGGCGTCGGCCGTGATCGAGCGGGACGACCGGCTCGAGCTCGCGTGGTTCGTGCGCGCCAAGGCCCACATGCGGCTCGGCGAGTACGTCGAGACCGTCTTCGATCTCGATGCCGCCGAGCGCCTGCGCGGCGGCCCTTCGCCGGCGATCCTGCGGCTGCGGATCCAGGCGCTCGATGCCCAGGGCGACCGCGCCGCGGTACGGCGGCTGCAGCACGATCTCACCAACCTGCTCGCGCTCGCACCCGACGCCGACACCCGCGCGCTGGTCGCGGAGCACCTGCTCGACCTCGCCGAGCAGGCCAGCGGGCAGGAACGCGCCGAGGCGCTGCTGCGCGCGCGCGAGGTGCTCGCCAGTGCCGGCGACGGCGACTCGCGTGTCGTGGTCTCGCGCGCCCGCATCCGCGAGCTCGAGGGCGACGTCGACGGCGCGCTGACCGCGCTGCGCGACGCGCGTCAGCGTTTCGAAGGCGACCTCTACGTCCACCTCGAGGCCGCCAAGATGTTCGACCGCCACGGCCTGTTCGAGGAGGGCGAACGCGAGCATCAGATGGCCCGCCTGCTGCAGCCCGGCGGGCAGGAGCCGGCGAAGGAGACGCCGGTCGACGTCGACGGCCTCGACAAGTTCCTCGGCGACGTCGATCGGCTGATGCAGGCGCTCGGGCCCGAGCAGGCGCGCAAGTAGGCCGGGGCGGCGGGCGGGAAGGAACGCCCGTTGCCGACGGCGGTCGACCTATGATCCGTGCATGATGCCGATCCCCTCCCGACGGTCCGGAGCATGGCTGCTGGCGGCCGCCGTAGCCGCCCCGGGTCTCGCGCAAGAGCCGCGCGTCGTCGAACGTGCGGCGGCCGGATTCGAACTGGTGTTCCACGCCGCCGCGGTGCCCGAATCGACCGCGAATCAGCTCGCGGATGCCGCGATCCGCGATATCGAGCGATTCGTCGGACACGTCTCGAAGGCGACCGGGTCGCGCCCACCGGAGCCGGCCGTCGTCCATCTCTACGCCGATCCGGTCGAGTTCACCCGGGTGACCGGAGACGAGAGTCCCTGGACGCACGAGGTCGGCGGCTTCGTCTCGGAGAAGGGCGTCGGACACGTGGTGCTCGGACCCGAGCTCGACGTCGAGCTCTTCGCAGTCACCGGCTTGCCCGCGCCGGCCCTCGAATGGCTGCTCATGGTCGTCGCTCGAAAGCTGATTGCACCGGCGGTTCCAAAGTCCGAGATCGCAGACTGGATCACATGGGTGCTTGTCGTCGGGACCGTCGAGACGTTCACGAACCCCGACCACGAAGCCGGCGTGAGCGCCGAGCAGGACTTTCGCCGGGCGCGACTGCACTACCTGCAACGCGCCGACGCGGCGGTGACGTTCACGACCGCACTCGAGTACGAGCCCCGGCCCGGCAACAAGATCGACTGGGACTGGCGATTGTGTCATGCGTCGCTCGTCGCCGAGACCTTGTCGACCCTCGATTCGTCTTGGGCGCGCAAGCTGCTGCGCAAGCCGCGCCTCGCGCGCGGGCAGTCCGGCGCGCTGGCACTGCGAAGGGCAGCCGCGAGCGCGGTGATCGGCAAGGACTGGAAGAAGGCGGAACGGACGTTCGACACCGCGCTGGCGAGCAACGACCCGGACTGGATGCCGCTGAGCCGCTACTGGCTGCCCGCGAAGCAGCGTTCGGCGCTGGTCGGGCCGAGCGCCGCCGAAGCCACGATCGTCTCGTCGACCGGCAAGATGCCGACCGGCGACTACGCGATCTTCGGCCGGGCCGAACTCGGTCCCGGAACGAAGTACCCGCTCAACATCTCCTTCGGTTGGGACCAGGCCAGCCAGGTGACGGTCGGCTTCAACGACGGCATGGCATGGATTTCCGAGTGGCACGAGGCAGGCGACCGCATCGACTACAAGGCGAAGGCAGAGGTACCGATCGGCAACGACAGGCCCTTCGCGTTCCGCATCGAGGTCTCCGGTACGTCGATCGAACTGCAGATCGACGGCGAGAAGGTCGCCACCTGGAGCCACGGTGGTCGCGAGGTCCACATGGCCATCCGGATCGGTGTCTTCGGTCGTGCCGTCTGGCTCGAGGGCCTGGGCTACGAGCCGCTCGGCTAGAGCGAACTTCTCCGATTCCGTTCCGGCGGTCCCGCCGCCGCGGACAACCACCCGCCAGCCCGAGCGGCCGCGCGCCGCCCGGTCCGGGTGGACGGTCCACCCGGAACGAGCAGAGGTCGGACCGAATCCTTGGCAGGGGGCCCGGCCCCTGCTCGCCTTTTTGCACGATCGACCCGGCGGTTCGGGTCGACGGGCTCGCGCTCCGCGCGGCCCTGGTATGCTCGCGATTCCCTGCCGTCGGTCCGAGCCATGATCTCCCTCGCCCTGCTGAGGCACCTGCTGCCGAGGTGCGCAGTCTGCAGCTGCGTCGCCAGCCTGCTGCCCGCAGCGCCGCAAGGTCCGAAGCTCGCCGGCACGGCGGCGACATCGACGCTGGTCTTGCCGGTGCGCCCCGAGGAGATGGCGCACGCACCGTTCGTCGACGCGATCGGCCAGCCGGTGCCGGCGACCGTGACACACTTCGGCACGCTCGATCTCGACGGCAACCGCATCGCCGATGCGTTCTGGCTAGGTGACGCCGGCCACGGTCCCGAGCTCGCGCTGGCGATGGGCCGCGAG